>NZ_JACHLY010000001.1:348125-696250 GCF_014204715.1 Streptomonospora salina | reverse complement strand
ACCTGAGCGTGCTCAACGACAGCCTGGCCGCACCGCACAGCCGCCGTTCGGCCCGCGGCGCCATCGTGCTGCTGGAGGACGTGGCCGAGGACGTGTCGCGGATCGATCGGATGCTCACCCGCATGCTGCGCAGCGGCTGGCTGGACGGCGCGGCGGGGCTGGTGCTGGGATCGTGGGAGCGGTGCACGCCCGACGCCTCGGCCGTGCGCACGCTGCTGCTGGAGCGCCTGGCGCCGCTGGGCGTGCCGGTGGTGGGCGAGTTCGGGTTCGGCCACCGCGCCGCCCAGCTCACGGTGCCGTTGGGCGCGGCGGCCACGCTGGACGCCGACGCCTGCACCCTGGTTCTGGACCGGCCCGCGCTGGTGTGAACCGCCGCCGGCGGCGCCGCGGCGACGCCACGTGGTTCGCGGGGGCCGACGGTCCGGCGGCGCCGGGGCCCGCCGAGCATCGCGGCGTGCGCTCGGATCCCGGGGTCCGGGGGCGGTGTCTCGGGGTGACCCGTCCGACACCGAATCCGGTTCGGTTCTGCGGCGGGGACCTGACAGGATCGGATCATGGCAGAGCAGAGATCCCCATACGATTTCCCCGACGTCTCCGGCCTCTCCGTCGCGGTGCTGGGCGGTACGGGCGACCAGGGCCGCGGCCTCGCGCTGCGGTTGGCCATGGCCGGACACCGGGTCGTCATCGGCTCCCGCGCCCCCGAGCGCGCCCAAGGCGCCGCCGACGAGCTGGGCGAAGACCTCCCGGTCAGCGGCGCCGACAACGCCGAGGCCGCCCGCAGCTGCGACGTCGTCATCGTCGCCGTGCCCTGGGACGGGCACCGTGCGCTGCTGGAGTCGCTGGCCGGCGACCTGGCGGGCAAGCTTGTGGTCGACTGCGTGAACCCGCTGGGGTTCGACGGCAAGGGCCCTTACGCGCTGGAGGTCGCGGAGGGCAGCGCCGCACAGCAGGCCGAGGCGCTGCTGCCCGACAGCCGTGTGGTCGCGGCGTTCCACCACGTGTCGGCGGTGGTGCTGCTGGACCCCGGGATCGCCGAGGTGGACCTGGACGTGCTGGTGCTGGGCGACGACCGCGACGCCACCGACACCGTGCGCGCCCTGGCCGCCCGGATCCCGGGTGTGCGCGGGATCTACGGGGGCCGGCTGCGCAACGCCCACCAGGTCGAGGCGCTGACCGCCAACGTCATCGCGATCAACCGCCGCTACAAGGCCCACGCGGGCCTGCGCATCACCGACGTCTGAGCGTGCGGGGCGGGCGGTGCGCGGCCGCCCGCCCCGCTGCGGCGCCTACAGCATCGAGCGCAGCTTCTCGATCAGGGTGACCGGGTCGTCGCCCACGGGGGTGACGTTGAGGTCGGTGACGCCGGCTTCGCGGAAGGCGGCCACGCGCTCGCGCACGTAGGATTCGGGGCCCACCAGGTTGGTCAGCTCGACGAACTCGTCGGGCACCGCCGCGGCGGCCTCGTCCTTCTTGCCGTCCAGGTAGAGGTCCTGGATGTGCTCGGCGGCGTCCTCGAAGCCGTAGCGCTTGGCGACGTCGTTGTAGAAGTTCTTGCCCTTGGCGCCCATGCCGCCGACGTAGAGGGCGATCATCGGCCGGGTGAGGTCGGCGAGCTTGCGGGTCTGCTCGCCCTCGCCGATGGCGAGCAGGCCGCCCGCGGAGATCTGCAGGTCGCCCCGCGTCGGGTCGCGCTTGGCCTTGCCGCGGGCCAGCGAGTCGCCCCAGACGTCGGCGGCCTTCTCCGGGATGAACAGGTGGGGCAGCCAGCCGTCGGCGATCTCGGCGGTCATCGCCACGTTCTTCTCGCCCAGGGAGGCGACGAAGATGGGAAGGTCGCTGCGTACCGGGTGGTTGATGATCTTCAGCGGTTTGCCCAGGCCGGTGCCCTCCTCGGGCGGCAGCGGCAGGGAGTGGGTGCGGCCGTCGTGAGTGAGGCGCTCCTCGCGTGCCCAGACCTTGCGGCAGACCTCGACGACGTCGCGGGTGCGGCCCAGCGGTTTGCTGTAGGGGATGCCGTGCCAGCCCTCGATGACCTGGGGTCCACTGGCGCCCAGCCCGAGAACGGCGCGGCCGTCGGAGAGGTAGTCCAGTCCGGCGGCGGTCTGCGCGATGAGGCTGGGCGTGCGGGTGTAGACGGGCAGGATCGCCGATCCGATGTCCACGCGCTCGGTGCGCGCGGCGATGTATCCCATCAGAGTCGGGCTGTCGTAGCCGTATACCTCGGCCACCCACACGGTGTCGAGCCCGACCTTCTCCAACTCGACGACCCGGTCCACGGCCGGCTTCGCCTCGCCGGCGTATTGCAGCGGCATGGAGATGCGCATTGTGCCTCCCTCTGACTCGCGCGGCGGGGCGCGCACGGATGCCGCAACTCTACTACCGAGTAACTTCATGCGGTCCGGGCGGTCGGCGGGCGCGCCGTCGCGGGGCCGGATCGGCGCACGGACCCGGGCACGGCTCGGCCGGCCGCGCGCCGGGGAAGACGGGTCCCGGCGCGCGGCGGCGTTCAGTCGTAGGAGTGCTCGGTGTCGGGGAAGGCCCCCTGTACGACCTCGTCGGCGAAGGCCCGGGCGGCTGTGGAGAGGGTCTCGTTGAGGTCGGCGTAGGCCTTCACGAACGTGGCCACCTGCGGACTGAGGCCGGCCATGTCCTGCCAGACCAGCACCTGGGCGTCGGTGCGGGGGCCGGCGCCGATGCCGATGGTGGGGATCGTCAGCTGCTCGGTGACGCGCCGGGCCAGTTCGGTGGGCACGCACTCCAGGACGACGGAGAACGCGCCGGCGCGCTCCAGCTCCTTCGCGTCGGCCAGCAGGGCGGCGCCGGCCTCCTCACCGCGGCCCTGCACCCGGTAGCCGCCGAGCGTGTTGACCGACTGGGGCGTCAGGCCGAGGTGGCCCATGACGGGAACGCCCGCGGCCACCAGTGCTTCGACGTGGTGGGCGACGCGCTGCCCGCCCTCCAGTTTCACCGCCTGGGCGTGCCCCTCCTTCATGAAGCGCGCGGCGGCGTCCAGGGCCTGCTCCGGCGAGCCCTGGTAGGAGCCGAAGGGCAGGTCGGCCACGACGAGCGCGCGCCGGGTGGCCCGCGAGACCGCGGCGGTCAGCGGAAGCAGGTCGTCGACGGTCACGGGCAGGGTGGAGTCGTAGCCGTAGACGACCATCGCCGCCGAGTCGCCCACCAGCAGTACGGGGATCCCGGACTCGTCGAAGACGCGCGCGGTCAGCGCGTCGTAGGCGGTGAGCATGGGCCAGCGCTCGTGGCGCTCCTTGGCCTGCAGGATGTCGCGGACACTCACCCGGCGGCCGGATGCGCCCCCGTAAAGGGGGGCGGGGGTGGATGCGGTTGTGCTCATGATGCTCTCCTCCGGTGTCTCGAAGCGCGGCTGAGGCGTCTCCGGACGGATTCGGACGGACTCGGCGGCACTGGGCGCCACCGGTTGTTTCATCATCGCATAAGCGGATTCGGAGCTTTCACCCTGTCCCAACCGCGGCGGGAGCGCGGATCATCCCGGAGAACGGCGCCGGCCCGCGGTAACCGGGCCCGAAGCGGTTTCGCGGCGGGGCGGCGGGGGCAGGGCCGTGCGCGGGCCGCCCGACCCGACCGCCTTGGGACCGCAATGCGGGCCGTGTCCGAGAGGACTATGGGCGGTGGAATGGTTTCCGCGGGCCACCGCGTATTCATCTCGACATGAAGCGTCTTCCATCGTGATCTCGGGGAGTCGAATGATTCCGTACGACGCCGCGCGTCTCCGGTCAGGCGGCGAGGGCACGAAAAGTGTGTGAATCGCCAGAATATACCGGACATGCGGACGCATCCGGGTGTATTGTCCGCCGGTTCCGCCCATGCCCGGCAATGCGGCCGATGCAGCGGCATCCGTACGCACGCGGCCACTGTTGAAGTGCGCGGCAATGCCATAAACTGGTGTGCACAAACGGCTCCGGAACCACGCATCCCGCCCGTTGTTCGCGGGGTCATGCACCCTGCGGGTTTCGCCGCCCTCCCGGCGAATAGCAGATGCCCGGCCACATCGCGCCAGGAAGGGAATTCCGTTGTGAGTGGGCACCCCCCAGCCCCGGACGCGGTCGAAACCGCGCCGACCCAGACCCAGGCTCCGCCGATCAAGGTGCTCGTCGTCGACGATCACGCCTTCTTCCGGCGCGGGCTGGTGTCCGTGCTCGACGGCGAGTGCGACATCGACGTCGTCGGCGAATCCGGCGACGGCGAGGACGCCGTGCGCACCGCCGCCGACCTGGTGCCCGACGTCGTGCTGATGGACGTGTGGATGCCCGGAAGCAGCGGCATCGACGCCTGCCCCGGAATCAAGAGCGCGGCGCCCGGCGCCAAGATCGTGATGCTGACCATGAGCGACGAGGAGGACGACCTCTTCGAGGCGCTCAAAGCCGGAGCCACCGGCTATCTGCTCAAGGAGATCTCCGTCGACGAGCTGCCCGGCGCGGTGCGCGCCATCGCCAGCGGGCAGTCCTTCATCACTCCGTCGATGGCCACCAAGCTCATCGGCGAGTTCACCGCTCTGGCCAAAAGGGACGGCGGCCGCGCCCGCCGGGTCCCCGCTCCGCAGCTCACCGGCCGCGAAACCGAGGTCCTGCGCCGGGTGGCGCGCTGCCGGAACAACAAGGAGATCGCCGACGAACTGTTCATCTCCGAGCACACGGTGAAGAACCACGTGCGCAACATCCTGGAGAAGCTGCAGCTGCACTCCCGAACCGAGGCCGCGGTCTACGCGGTCCGCGAGAAGTTCCTCGACTCCGAATAGGCCGGCGCCGGCGCGGACACGAACCGGGCCCCGCACCCGGTGCGGATGCGGAGCCCGGCTGCACGCGGGGTGCGGACCGCGGCTAAAGCGTCGGCAGGTACCGGTCCAGTTCGTATTGGGTCACCTGGCGCCGGTAGGACTCCCACTCCGCCTTCTTGTTGCGCAGGAAGAAGTCGAAGACGTGCTCCCCCAGCGTCTCGGCGACCAGCTCGCTGTTCTCCATCGCGCGGATCGCCTCGTCCAGGCTCTGCGGCAGCGGCGCGATCCCCAGCGCCCGCCGCTCGGAGTCGGTCAGCGCCCACACGTCGTCCTCGGCGCCGGGAGGGAGTTCGTAGCCCTCCTCGATCCCCTTGAGCCCGGCGGCCAGGATCATCGCGTAGGCGAGGTAGGGGTTGCAGGCCGTGTCGACCGAGCGGAACTCGATCCGGCTGGAGTTGCTCTTGTTGGGCTTGTACATCGGCACCCGCACCAGCGCCGAGCGGTTGTTGTGGCCCCAGCACACGTACGCCGGCGCTTCGCCGCCGGCGCCCGCAGAGGCGGCGGCGTTGTCCCACAGCCGCTTGTAGGAGTTCACCCACTGGTTGCACACCGCCGTGATCTCGGCGGAATGGCGCAGCACACCGGCGATGAAGCCGCGGCCGACATTGGACATCTGGTACTCGGCCCCGGCCTCGTAGAACGCGTTGCGTTCACCCTCGAACAGCGACATATGGGTGTGCATGCCCGAGCCCGGGTGCTCGGTGAAGGGCTTGGGCATGAAGGTGGCGTAGACGCCCTGCTCCATCGCCACCTCCTTCATCACCAGCCGGAAGGTCATGATGTTGTCGGCGGTGGTCAGCGCGTCGGCGTAGCGCAGGTCGATCTCCTGCTGGCCGGGGCCGCCCTCGTGGTGGCTGAACTCCACCGAGATGCCCATGGCCTCCAGCATGTTGATCGCGTTGCGCCGGAAGTCGTGGGCGCTGTTGTGGGGCGTGTGGTCGAAGTAGCCGCCGGAGTCGTTGGGCTCGGGCAGCTCGCCCTTCTCGGGCTTCTTCTTCAGCAGGTAGAACTCGATCTCGGGGTGGGTGTAGAAGGTGAACCCGAGATCGGAGGCCTTGCTCAGCTGCCGCTTGAGCACGTGGCGGGGGTCGGCGTAGCTGGGGCTGCCGTCGGGCATCAGGATGTCGCAGTACATCCGTGCCGTGCCGTGCGGCTCGTTGCGCCAGGGCAGCACCTGGAACGTCGACGGGTCGGGTTGGGCGAGCATGTCGGCTTCGTAGACCCGGGCGAATCCCTCGATGGCCGACCCGTCGAACCCGATTCCCTCGGTGAACGCCGCTTCGAGCTCGGCCGGGGCGACGGCGACCGACTTGAGGTAACCGAGTACATCGGTGAACCACAGTCGCACGAACCGGATATCGCGCTCCTCCAGAGTACGGAGCACGAACTCCTGCTGTCGGTTCACGGGCCACCTTCCTCGTCATGGTGCACGCGGCCGTACCGCCTGGTGCGGTCTCCTACCGCCAGTGTGCACTTCGCAGGTTTCCGGCGCATTAACGCAGCTCGCGCCCATTGCCGGTGGGCACAGTGTACGCAGCCTCACATCGCGGGCCCACGCGCACACGGGGGAGGGGAGCGGCGCGCCGGGCGGAGCACCCGCTAGTCTCGGACCGTGGCCCAGCTCAGAATCGCGATGGCGCAAGTGAACCCGACCGTCGGCGACCTCGACGGCAACAGCCGTACCGTCGTGGACTGCGCCCGGCGCGCCCACCAGGCGGGCGCGCACCTGGCGGTGTTCCCCGAACTCATGGTGACCGGCTACCCGGTCGAAGACCTCGCCCTGCGCAACTCCTTCGTGTCGGCCTCCGTCAAGGCCGTGGCCGCGCTCGCCGAGCGCCTGGCCGAGGAAGGGCTGGGCGAGCTGCCCGTGGGGGTGGGCTACCTCAGTCGCCGCGCGGGCGTGGGGGAGCGCTACGGCCAGCCCGCCGGCACCCCGCAGAACGCCTTCGCGCTGCTGTACCGCGGACGCGTCGAGATCACCTCCGCCAAGCACCACCTGCCCAATTACGGCGTCTTCGACGAGTTCCGCCACTTCGTGCCCGGCGAGACGCTGCCGGTGGTGCGCCTGCACGGTGTCGACGTCGCTTTCGCCGTCTGCGAGGACCTCTGGCAGGGCGGCGGGCCGGTGGCCGCGGCCCGGCGGGCCCGCGCCGGACTGCTGGTGACGCTCAACGCCTCGCCCTACGAGCGCGAGAAGGACGACGTCCGCATGGAGCTGTGCCAGCGCCGCGCCCGCGAGACGGGCGCGGCGGTGGGCTATGTGAATATGAGCGGCGGCCAGGACGAGCTGATCTTCGACGGCGACTCGCTGATCGTCGACGCCGAGGGCGAGCTGATCGCGCGGGCGCCGAAGTTCGAAGAGGACCTGTTCGTCACCGACCTGGCGCTGCCGGCCGCCGAGGACGCCGGCGGCCACCCGCCGCGCTCCGAGGAGCCCGAGGACGCCGTCGACGGCGTGCGGGTGGTGCGCCACCTGCACTCGTCCGCGCCGATCGCGCCCTACGCACCCGAGCCGGCGGTGCTGACCCCGCGCGCCGACCCCTCCTCCGACGTCGGCGAGGTCTACCGCGCGCTGGTGGTGGGCGTCCGCGACTACGTGCGCAAGAACGGCTTCGGATCGGTGGCGCTGGCGCTGTCCGGCGGCATCGACTCCGCGCTCGCCACGACCGTGGCCGTGGACGCGGTGGGCGGCGACCGCGTCCACGTGCTGCTGCTGCCCAGCGAGCACTCCAGCGAGCACTCCGTCTCCGACGCCGAGGACCTGGCCGCGCGCCAGGGCGTCGCCGCCCGCACGGTCGCCATCGCGCCCATCGTGGAGGCCTTCGAGCAGAGCATGCCCCTGGAGGGGGTGGCCGCCGAGAACCTCCAGGCGCGGGTGCGCGGAACCCTGCTGATGGGCCTGTCCAACCAGGAGGGCCACCTGGTGCTGGCCACCGGCAACAAGAGCGAGCTGGCCACCGGCTACTCGACCCTCTACGGCGACTCGGTCGGCGGGTTCGCGCCGATCAAGGACTGCTGGAAGTCGCTCGTGTGGCAGCTGGCGCGTTGGCGCAACGCCGAAGCCGAGCGCACCGGCGCGGTGCCGCCGATCCCGGAGAACTCCATCAGCAAGCCGCCCAGCGCCGAGCTGCGGCCCGGCCAGGTCGACACCGACTCGCTGCCGGAATACGACCTGCTCGACGGGATGCTGGACACCTACATCGGCACCGACAAGGGGATGCGCGAGCTCACCCTCGACGGCTACGACCCCGAGCTGGTCCACCGGGTCATCCGCATGGTCGACAAGGCCGAGTACAAGCGCCGCCAGTACCCGCCGGGCCCCAAGATCAGTTCCCGCAATTTCGGCCGCGACCGCCGCCTGCCCATCACCAACCGCTGGACGCCCCGGAACTGACGGCGGGCGCGAGGGGCCGGCCGCTGCGCCCGGCCGGGCAGGCGTCGGCGCTCTCCCGGCCAGGGCGCCTGCCCGGCGGCCGAGCCGTGCACCGGTCAGACCAGCCCCAGCTCGTGGGCCCGGGCGCCCGCGCTGGCGCGGTTGGGCAGGTCCAGCTTGGCCAGGATGTGGGACACGTGCACGCTGGCGGTCTTGGGCGCGATGAACAGCTCCGCGGCGATCCCGGCGTTGGTGCGACCGCGGGCGAGCAGCCGCAGCACCTCGGCCTCGCGCGGGGTCAGCCCGGCAGGCGGGCCCGCCTGCGCCGTGCCGCCGCTTGAGCCGCCGTCGTCCAGCGCCACCCCGGCCCGCCGCGCGAGCTCGCGTGCGCGGCCCTCCAGCACCGCGGCGCCGTGCTCGGCCGCGCGCTTGGCGACCTCGCGCAACCGGTCGCCCACCTGCGCGGACCGGTCGGCGGTCAGCGCGGACTCCGCCGCCAGCAGCAGCGCCTCGGCCCGGTGCAGCGGCATGCCCACGCGGTTCCACTCCTGCACAGCGTCGCTCCACGCCTCGGCGGTCTCGGCCGCCGTCGCCCCGGAGGTGCCGCGGGCGCAGGCCAGGCGTGCGCGGGTCGTCGCCCGGAAGGCCGTCTGGACGGGCCCGTCGGCGCGCATCGCCGCGGCCACGCGCAGCACCTTCTCGCGCACCGCCTCCGCATCGGGCGAACCCGCCTGCGGGCGCTCGGCGGCCTGGCGCACGGTCTCGGCGATGCGGTCGGCCACCACCCAGCCGTATCCGGTGGAGCGCTCGAACTCGATGCGCTCCAGCGCCGTGCCCGCCAGCGCCAGGGCCCGCGCGAAGTCCTGCTCGGCCAGGTACAGGTCGAGGAGCGCGCCGACGCTGAGTTGGATCATGTGGATGCGGGAATGGAGCGTCGCGGGGTCGCCTTCGATGAACGCCGCGCTGCGGCGGGCGCCCTCCAGGTCGCCCTGGGCCACGGCCGCACGAACGCCGGCGGTGGCCAGGTACATCCGATGGGCCGGCGAGGGCGACCAGGACATGGCCCGCTCGATCAGCCTCCGGCACTCGGCGAGGTCGCCGGTGTCGAAGCGCGTCTCGGCCAGGTTCAGCGCGACGAAAGGCCCGCTGGTGCTCATCAGGCCGATCGCGCGCAGGCGTTCGAGGGCGGCCTCCAGGCGGGCGCCGGCCTCACCGTGCAGCCCGCGCTCGCGCAGGTAGTGGGCGAAGCACGCCAGGCCGCGGCATTCCAGGGTGGGGTCCTGCCGCTCGCGAGCCAGGTCAAGGCCGTGCTCGACCAGGGCGCGTCCCTCCTCGAAGCGGCCGTCGTTCATATGCACCGTGCCGAGCGTGGTCAGCGCGTCGGACTCGGCGCAGGTGTCGCCCGACTCGCGGGAGCGGCGGATGGCCTCGGCGGCCAGGTCGCTCGCGTTCAGCGCCACCGGCGCCGTCTCCTGCAACCGGCGCCACTCGGGGTGGTCGTCGGCGAGGGGCTGCTGGTGCAGCTTGACCTCGCGGGCCAGCAGGGAGAGCACGAAGCCGTACCCGGGGTCGTGGGGCGGGTGGATCGACATCGCCTCGACGAAGTCGGAGATCCCGTCTCCGTCGGAGAGCTGGGTGCGTGCCTGGCCGCGGCGCCGCAGCAGAACGGCGCGGTCGACGCGGCTCTGCTCGGCGTCCTCGGGGATCTCGGCGAGGCCGGCGTCGCACAGCGTCCGCGCCCGGAAGAAGTCGCCGCCCTCGATCGCGGCGGCCGCAGCACGGGAGACCACCTGGACGCGGCTGAGGCCCTCGACCCGCTCGGCAGCGTCGGGCACGTCCTCCCACTGCTCCAGGACGCGTTCGAGCATGCGCAGCTCCTCGCCGAAGGCCAGGGTCTCGGAGGCCCGCACCGCCGCCCGCCACGCGGCGCTGAGCGCGCGCGGGACGTCGCGGCCGGAGTAGTAGTGGTGGGCCTGCTCCGCGGCGAGGCGGTGGACGGGGACGGCGCCGGGCAGGGCGTCCAGGGCCTCGGCGAAGCGCAGGTGCAGCCGGGCGTGCTCGCCGGGCAGCAGTTCGCCGTGCACCGCCTCGCGCAGCAGCGCGTGCCGGAACCGGTATCCGGTGCCGTCGATGCGCAGCGCATTGGTGTCGACCAGGACGCGCAGCGCGGTGTCGAGGTCGTCCTCGTCGCGCCCGGCGACACGGGCGAGCAGGTCGTGCTCGATGTGGGCGGCGCTGACGGCGCCGATCGCCGCCACGCGCAGTACCTGGCGGTGGGCGTCGTCGAGCCCGTCCAAAGAGGCCAGCAGGAGTTCCCGAGGCCGCTCGGGCAGGCCCGCGCCGACGAATCCGCGCTGGCCGGCCAGCGACTCCACGAACAGCGGATTGCCGCCGGTGCGGTCGAACAGGGCGGCGGCCTCGTCGGGCGCCAGGTCGCGGCCGCGGACAGCCGCTGCCTGCTCCGCTGCCTGCTCGGGGGTGAGCGGATCCAGCTTCAGCCGGGTGACCGAGGGCAGCCGTTCCAGCTCCAGCAGCAGGCGGCGCAGCGGGTGGCCGCGGTGGAGGTCGTCGCTGCGGTAGGTGGCGACGATCTGCACGGCGGCCGTGCCGAGGTTGCGCAGCAGGAACACCAGCAGGTCCCGGGTGGCGGTGTCGGCCCAGTGCAGGTCCTCGACGACCACTGTGAGGCCCTCGTCGCCCGCGACCGCGGTCAGCAGGCGCAGCACCTGTTCGAACAGCAGTCCGCGCGGCTCGCGCCGGTCCTCGGGAGGCGCGCCCAGCTCGGGCAGCAGCCGGGCCAGCTCCTGGGCGGCGACAGGCTCCTGAGGGGAGTCCGGTCCGCCGCGCCGCGCCAGGGCGTCGAAGACCCCGCGGCCGCGGTCGCGCAGGAGCTGCCGGAGCACGGCGACGAACGGCGCGAAGGGGACCCCGTCGACCCCCAGCTCCAGGCACCCGCCGGCGACCACGCGCCCGCCCGCGACGCGGTCGGCGAACTCCGCGATCAGCCGGGACTTGCCCACTCCCGCGTCGCCGCCCACGAGCACCGTCGCCGCACCGGATCCGGAGCGCGCACGGTGCGCGTGGTCGAGAAGCGTGTGCAATTCCCGCTGGCGCCCGATGAACACGGAAGCGGGTCCGGCCGGTGTCATGGAGTCCAGTATGCCCCGGGGTGCGGAGTTCGAGCACTCCGTTTTCCGCGAGCGGGACCCGCGGCGGCGCCCGGGTGCGCGGATCAGCGCCCGGCCGGAGCTCGGCCGGCGCGAGGGGAGCCCGGATCGGGCGGGCTCCCGCGGCGGTTCCGCCGGCTCGGTGAGCGCGCCGCCCGCAGGGCGCGATGCAGCGCGTTCTCCCGCGCCTCCTCGCGCAGGCGGGCGATCCGCTCGTCGGCGGCGGCGCGCAGCAGGTCCGGGTGCATCATGGCGTCCTATCCTTTGCAACGCGGAACAGGCCCGTGTTCGGGCCCGGCGAGTCACCACGCTCCGCCTAAGAAGGGCGCTCCGGCATCGGGCGAACGCCTTATCCCGCCCCGAGGGCGGCCGCAACCGTGCGACCCCGGCCGCACGGCTCAGGCGGTCCCGCCCCGAGGCCCCGGGGAATCCCGGAAGGTTCCCCGCGCTCCCCGACCGCGGTGCGGCGCCGATATCGGGAACCGCAGGCGTGTCACGTTCCGTTCCCACCCGCATGCGCGTAGTTGTCATCGGTAGGCGCCTGCGGACAGCGGCGGCGTGCGAACGATCGGCACGACGATCGGGGATCGGTGGGCATGGGCGAGGAGACCGCGAGCCGGTGCCGGCTCGCTGCGGGTGCGACGACGGCCGCCCTGGTGGCGGCGGCAGCGGCGGGTGCCCCCGCGGCCGCGGCTCCGGGAGCCGGAGGCGAGCGCACCGCAGCGGTCGAGGGGGCGACCCTGGCCGTCCGCGTCAGCGACGGCCGCGACGAGGTCGCCGCCGGCGACGAAGCGCGCTATACGCTGACACTGCGCAACGACGCCGACCGCGAACAGTCCGCCGTCGTCTCCCAGCGTGTATCGGGGGATGCGGAGTTCGTCGACGTCGGCGCCGACGGCGAGACCGCGGGCGCGGTCGCCAGGTGGCGGGTGGAGGTCGGACCCGGCGCCGAGATCGAACGCACCGCCCGGGTGCGGCTGGGCGAACCGGGCCGGCGGCTGTGGCGCGTGGCCACCACCGTCTGCGCCCAGACCGAGGCGGGGGCGCCTCCGGTGGCCTGCGCCACCGACGCCAACACGGTCGACCGCTCGACCCGCACCGCGGCCTCGGCGGTGTCGGCCCCGCAGCGCGTCCTCACGGTGACCGGACTGTTCACCGGAGTCCTCCTCGTCCTCGCGACGGCCGCAGCGGCCGCCGTCCTCGGGAGCCGCCTGCGCCCGAGCGCCCGCGGGACCCCGGGGCGGGGCGACGCCGCCTGACACCGCCGGGGAGCGGAAGTCAGCCGTCGCCCCCGCCCAGGACGCAGGCCAGCACGGCGCGGATCTCCTCTGCGGACACCCCCCGGTCGTCCAGCAGGGCCTGGAGGAACAGGCCGTCGACCGCCGCGACCGCCGCGCGGACCGTGGTGGGGTCGTCGACGCAGCAGGCCGCGACGTCGGTGAGGGCGGCCAGGTAGCGCCGTACCACCGGGCGCAGGGCGGGGCGCCGCACCGCCAGCAGGGTCAGTTCGTACTCGGCCAGCGCGCGGCGGCGGTCGGCCGCCGCGCCGTCGGCGACGAATTCGGCCAGGGCGGTGCGGACGTCGCTGTGCCGGTCGGCCAGCGCCTCCAGTTGTTCGACGTAGGCGTCGGTGACCGACGTCAGCGCCGCGACCAGCAGGTCGTCGAGGGTCGCGAAGTGGTAGACCGCCGAGCTGGCGGGCACTCCGGCCTCGCGCGCGACGGCCCGATGGGTGACGCCGGCCGCTCCGTCGGCCTCGACCACCCGCAGCGTCGCGGCGATCAGTTCGGCGCGGCGGCGCTCGCCGCGCGCCCGGCGGCCGTCGGCGTGCTCGCCCGTGCTCAGTGTGCCCCTCCCATCTCCAGGGCGAGCACGCCCCCGATGACCAGCACGACGCCGCCGGCCTGGATCCAGGTGAGGCCGTCGCCGAGGAAGAGGGCGCCGATCGCCGCTACGAGCGACACGCCCAGGGCCGCCCAGACGCCGTAGGCGACGCCGATGTTCATGCCGCGGCTGAGGACCTGGGCCAGCAGCCAGAACGCGGCTCCGTAGCCCGCGACGGCGACCAGCGACGGCACGAGGCGCGTGAACCCCTCGGAGAAGCGCAGTGCGATAGTGCCGGTGACCTCGGCGGCGATCGCGCTCACCAGCAGTAGCCACGTCATTGGGGCGGTCCTTTCCTCCCGGTCACCGCGGAGGGCGCGGACCCGGTTCGACGGCGGAGGGGGACGGTGCGGGCGGACTCGCACCAGAAAAAGTTGAACTTCTGTTCAACAAGTTTAGTCTACCGGTCGCTCCCCGACGGCGGCTACCGTGATCAACGTGGCTCGGGAGACATTCACACTGACGGCGGGGGCATTGGCGCGGCGCGGATTCGGCGACGGCGCGCGCGCAGCGAGGCTGATGCAGGACTGCGGCCTCGCCCCCGGGCACCACGCCGGCGTCGTCGACGAACTCGGCGCCGCGCCCGACGCCGACCAGGCCCTGCTGGGCCTGAGTCGCCTGCTGGACTGCTGCGCCGAACCCGGCGACCTGCTGGAGGCGCTGACCGCCGACCCCGACCTGCGTGCCCGGCTGGTCAAGGTGCTGGGCGCCAGCACCGCCCTCACCGACCACCTGGTGCGTCACCCCGGCGACTGGCGGGAACTGCGCGGCGCCGACGCCGCCCGCGCCCCCGGGCCCAGCGAGCTGCGGGCCGGCATGCTGCACATCGTCGGCGCCGATCCCAACTCCGACCCCGCCGCCCCCGTGGCGGCGCGCAACACCGACGGCCCCGATGTCCGCGCCCACGCGCTGCGAGTCGCCTACCACCGGCGCGTGCTGCGCCTGGCCGGGCGCGACCTGACCGGCGCCGCCGACCTGGAGACCGTCGGCGCCGAACTGGCCGACCTGGCCGCCTCCGTGCTGGAGGCCGCGCTGGCGATCGCGCGGGCCGACGATCCCGAACAGGCCGCGCTGTGCCGCTTGGCCGTCATCGGAATGGGCAAATGCGGCGGGCGCGAGCTGAACTACGTCAGCGACGTCGACGTCGTCTTCGTCGCCGAACCCGCCGACGGAGTCGAGGACGAGCAGGCGGCCATGCGCGCCGCCTCGCGGCTGGCCGCGGAGATGATGCGCCTGCCCTCCGAGACCGCCAGCGAGGGCACGCTCTGGCAGGTCGACGCCGCCCTGCGCCCCGAAGGCAAGAACGGCCCGCTGGTACGGGGGCTGTCGGGCCACGTCGCCTACTACCAGCGCTGGGCCAAGACCTGGGAGTTCCAGGCGCTGCTCAAGGCCCGCCCCATCGCCGGCGACCCCGATCTCGGCGCCGCCTACGCCGCCGAGATCGAACCGATGGTCTGGCGGGCCGCGGGCCGCGACAACTTCGTCGACGACGTGCAGTCCATGCGCCGCCGCGTCGTCGCCCACATCCCGCCCGCCGAGTCCGAGCGCGAAATCAAGCTCAGCCGCGGCGGGCTGCGCGACATCGAGTTCTCCGTGCAGCTGCTGCAGCTCGTGCACGGGCGCGCCGACCCCGCGCTGCGGTCGGGCAACACCCTCGCCGCGCTGGAGGCGCTGTCGCAGAAGGGCTACGTGGGCCGCGACGACGCCGCCGGACTCGCCGACGCCTACCGGTTCCTGCGCCGCGTGGAGCACCTGCTGCAGCTGAGCCGGCTGCGCCGCACCCACCTGCTGCCCGATCCCGACAGCCCCGACGGATCCGAGCAGCTGCGCCGGCTGGGCCGGGCGCTGGGGTATGCCGCCAACCCGGTCACCGAGTTCATGGCGGCTTGGCGCCGGGTCGCCGGCGACGTGCGGCGACTGCACGAGAAGCTGTTCTACCGCCCCCTGCTGCACGCGGTGGCGCGCCTGCCCGAGGGCGAAGCCCGCCTGACGCCGGAGCAGGCGGGCGAACGGCTCAGCGCACTCGGATTCGCCGACCCGGCGGGCGCGCTGCGCCACCTGGACACCCTGACCTCCGGCGTCTCGCGCCGGGCGGCCATACAGCGCACCCTGATGCCGGTCATGCTGGGCTGGTTCGCCGACGCGCCCGACCCCGACACCGGGTTGCTGGCCTTCCGCCAGGTCAGCGAGGCACTGGGCGGCACACCGTGGTACCTGCGCCTGCTGCGTGACGATATCCGGGTCGCCGAACGCATGGCCTGGGTGCTGGGCACCAGCCGCTACGTAACCGAGCTGCTGCTGCGCGCTCCCGAAGCGGTCGGCGTGCTGGCCGACGACGCCGAACTCGTGCAGCGGTCCACGCGGGCGCTGGAGGCCGAGGCCGACGCGGCGCTGCGGCGCCACGGCACCGCCGAGAACGCCGTCGCCGCCGTGCGCGCCCTGCGCCGCCGCGAACTGCTGCGCACCGCCCTGGCCGACCTGCTGGAGGTCTCGCCGGTGGAGTCGGTGGGCGACGCGCTCACCGCGATCACCGCGGTGACCGTCGAGGCGGCGCTGCGCACCGCGCGCGCCCGCGTCGCCGACCAGCGCGGCGAGGAGCCGCAGACGCGGCTGTGCGTCGTGGCCATGGGCCGCTTCGGCGGCGGGGAACTGAGCTACGCCAGCGACGCCGACGTGATGTTCGTCCACGAGCCGCTGCCGGGCGCCGCCACGGCGGCGGCGACCGAGTCCGCGATCGCGATCGTGCGCGAGCTGCGGCGGCTGCTGGAGATGCCCGCGTACGATCCGCCGCTGCTCCTGGACGCCGACCTGCGCCCCGAGGGCCGCAGCGGAGCGATGGTGCGCACGCTGGACTCCTATGCCGCTTACTACCGGCGCTGGTCGTCGACCTGGGAGAGCCAGGCGCTGCTGCGCGCCGCGCCGATCGCCGGCGACATGGACCTGGGCGCGCGCTTCATCGAGCTGGTCGACCCGCTGCGCTACCCCGAGGGCGGCGTCGGCGACTCCCAGGTGCGCGAGATCCGCAAGCTCAAGGCCCGGATGGAGGCCGAGCGGCTGCCCCGCGGCGCCGACCCCGCCACGCACACCAAGCTCGGCCGGGGCGGACTGTCCGACGTGGAGTGGGTCGCTCAGCTGCTGCAGCTGCGCCACGGCCACGAGGTACCCGGGCTGCGCACCACGGGCACGATCGAGGCGCTGCACGCGGCGGTCGGGGCCGGGCTGCTGGACCCCGAGGACGGCGCGACGCTGGAGACCTCCTGGCGGCTGGCCGCCCGCGTGCGGGGCGCGGTCATGCTGGTGCGCGGGAAGCCGTCCGACTCCATCCCCAAGTCGCTGCGCGACCAGGCGATCCTGGCCGGGGCTCTGGGCTACCGCGACGACGACGAGGACGAGGGCGCGGTCGGCCGCATGGTCCAGGACTACCGTCAGGTCACGCGCCGGGCCCGCACGGTGATGGAGCGGGTCTTCTACGACGACTGAGCCGCGCCCTCCGAAGCGCCGGGGACCGGCCGGAACGAACTGAGCACCGCCGCGCCGAGCGCGGCGGTGCTCTCCGCGGGGCGAGGGGCGCCCGGAAGCGGGGGAGTGCCTAGACGAACACGGCCACGGCCACGTTGACGACGGCGAGTGCGCCGGCCGCGCCGGCCAGGCGGTTGTCGGGCTTGCGCACGTTGAGGATCCCCACGACGACCACGGCCAGCGCGACGACCAGCTTGACGGCGATCTTCGCGTGGTTGACGGGGTCGTCGCCCATCTCGGCCAGTCCCGTGAGCAGCAGCCCGGTCACCAGCTGCAGCAGCGTACTGTGCAGGATGCTCTTCGGCCCGGCACGGTGCCCGGTGATGAGCTGGATCATGAATCCCGCGATGATGCCGGCCATGCCCAGCAGGTGCAGGAAGACGAGTACCGCGTTGATGAAGTCCATGCCCCGACGCTACCGGGATCGTCGGCAGTGCTCCGCCGTTCGCGGCGGAGATGGAGCCGACCCCCGCGTAGCGGAACAAGAAAAGCCGATCCGCCGCCGGGCGGACCGGCGGAGGAGGAGCCCGGCCGGAGCCGCGCGGCGCGCCGACAGTGCCGGACACGCCCGCAGGACTCCCGGCGCGACCGGCGCGGGGACACGCTCGTGCGGCTGGCGGCCGGCGTGGAGACCGCGACGTCGGGCGGGAGGTGCACCGGCGGGTGCACGTGCTCGCCCGCGCCGTCGAACACCGCCGGATCGGCCTCGGAGCCGGTGCGCACCGCGGGCATGGTCCCTTCCACGAGCGGGGCGAACGTCGGAGACCCCCCTCGATCGGTGATGGGGGTTTGCGAGGCGCCTGCGGACCGAGGAGGCACCCTCCGGGAACCGCATGGAACCGGTCACCCCAGAGGTTGCGGCAATGGGGCGCAGCTCGCCCCGCGAGCGAGCCGGCTTGCCGCCGAGCGCACGCCGCACACGGCAGCGGGACCCGCCGCCGCCCAGGGGTGATGCAACGTCGGTGATCGTGCGGGTTCTCGCCGGTCAGGCGATCCCGATGAGATCGAGCGGGCGGATGAGGTACGCGTAGGTGACCCGCCGGATCGCATCGGGGGCGGTCGGGCGTCCCGGCGCGGGGAGCGGCAGCGCGGCCGGGCCGCGCGACGCGGCGAGGTCGGTCGGCCCGTGGCCCGTGGCCCGTGGGGGCTTTGCCGGACCCGCCGGATCGTGGAGGTGCCGGGCGCGATGCGCACGGCCGGTTCAGGACCGGCGATGCGGCGGCCCAGGCGGGTGCGGGTGTGCCGGGGCGTGTCGGCGGCCCACCGGCCGATCGCGCGCAGCGAGCGGGACCCGCACAGCAGCGCGCACAGCGCGGTGGCCGGGACGGTGCCGATCCCACGGCGGAGGCCGCGTCCGTCGCGCGGATCGTCCACGGCGGTGCGGTGTCGGGCGAGGCCGCGGACGGCGGGGCCGGGGCGCGGCAGAGTGGTGGGGCAGCGGTGTTCTTGTGGATCCGGAGAGTCGTGTCCCCGCGCTCCGGAGCTCCGTTGTTGTGTGTCGGTCGATCGCCGCAACCGTCATGATGCCGTGACCTGCCTCATCGCTCGCACCGAACGACTGCGAATCAGCCCTGGGGGGCGGCGGGTCCCGCTGCCGTGTGCGGCGTGCGCTCGGCGGCAAGCCGGCTCGCTCGCGGGGCGAGCTGCGCCCCATTGCCGCAGCCTCTGGGGTGGC
Source organism: Streptomonospora salina (assembly GCF_014204715.1). Lineage (NCBI taxonomy): Bacteria > Bacillati > Actinomycetota > Actinomycetes > Streptosporangiales > Nocardiopsidaceae > Streptomonospora > Streptomonospora salina. Next base: position 677,819 of record NZ_JACHLY010000001.1, on the reverse strand, counting down.
GGCGATGCTTGTGGTTCCCGGAGGGTGCCTCCTCGGTCCGCAGGCGCCTCGGCAAACCCCCCATCACCGATCTCGTGGCTGTACTCGGTGAGGAAGCCGAGTGCGCGTGCGGAACGGAAACACGGTGTCTGCCGGTTCCGCGTTTGCGTGCGTGCCCGTGAACCCCGGTAGTACGTGGGTTCGCATGCAGCTCCGGTGCTCCTTCCGCCTGTACCCGAACGGCCCCCAGCGCCAAGCGTTGGCGCGGGCGTTCGGGTGCGCCCGCGTGGTCGACAACGACGCGTTGCGCGCGCGGGAGACCGCCCGCACCGGCGGCGACGCGTTCCCGACGACCGGGGACCTGTCCACGACGCTGATCACCGAAGCGGAGAAGACCGACGAGCGCGCATGGTCGGGCGAGGTGTCGGCCGTGGTCCTGCAACAGGCGCTGCGGGACCTGGACACCGCCTACCGCACCTTCGTCGACGCGCTGAAGGGAAAGCGGCCGCGCATGGGCGCACCGCGGTTCAAGTCCCGCAAGGACAACCGGCAGGCCGTGCGGTTCACCGCCAACGCCCGATGGAAGGTCACCCCGGGCGGGGACCTGTCCCTGCCGAAGGTCGGGGACGTGCGGGTGCGGTGGTCGCGCTCCCTGCCGTCGGTGCCGTCACCCGGCCGCCGTAGGAGTCCCCGGCTTTTAGGCCGGGGAGCGGAAGTCAATACGGGCTGCAGTGGTAAGTCGCCGCGAGCCTGACACACCGGCATCACATCTCGGCGGTCCCGCGGGAACGGCCGTCGGCCGAGCCCGCTCCGGGCATGCGAAAGGCCGCCGCCCGTACCCCCTGCCAGGTACGGGCGGCGGCCTATGCACGGCCCGGATCAGCGCCGATATGTCCTGACCTGCAGCGACATCAGATGTCGTAGTACAGCTCGAACTCGCGCGGGTGCGGACGCAGGCGCAGGGAGTCGATCTCCTCGGTGCGCTTGTAGTCGATGTAGGTCTCGATCAGGTCCTCGGTGAAGACCCCGCCCTCGACCAGGAACTCGTGGTCGGCCTCAAGGGCGTCCAGGGCGGCGTCCAGCGAGGCGGGGACCTTCTCGATGGCGCCGGCCTCGGCCGGGGGCAGCTCGTAGAGGTCCTTGTCGACCGGCTCCGGCGGTTCGATCTTGTTCTTGATGCCGTCGATGCCGGCCATGAGCATCGCCGAGAAGGCGAGGTAGGGGTTGGCCGACGGGTCGGGAACACGGAACTCCAGGCGCTTGGCCTTCGGGTTGGACCCGGTCAGCGGGATCCGGATGCAGGCCGAGCGGTTGCGCTGGGAGTAGACCAGGTTGATCGGGGCCTCGTAGCCCGGCACAAGGCGGTGGTAGGAGTTGATCGTCGGGTTGGTGAAGGCCAGCAGCGCCGGAGCGTGCTTGAGCAGGCCGCCGATGTAGTGCCGCGCCATGTCCGACAGCTGGGCGTAGCCCGACTCGTCGAAGAACAGCGGGGCGCCGTCCTTCCACAGGCTCATGTGGCAGTGCATGCCCGAGCCGTTGTCGCCGAAGACCGGCTTGGGCATGAAGGTGACCGACTTGCCCTTGGAGTAGGCCGTGTTCTTGACGATGTACTTGTAGAGCTGGACGTCGTCGGCCGACTTGAGCAGCTCGTCGAACTTGAAGTCGATCTCGGCCTGGCCGGCGGTGCCCACCTCGTGGTGCTGGATCTCGATGTCCATGCCGGCGTCGATCAGGTTGCGCACCATCGTCGAGCGCAGGTCGCTGTAGTGGTCGACCGGCTCGACGGGGAAGTACCCGCCCTTGTAGCGCGGCCGGTAGCCCAGGTTGGACTGGCCGTTCTGGGTGCCGGTGTTCCAGGCGCCCTCGATCGAGTCGATGTAGTAGAACGACGCGTTCTCCTGCGTCTGGAAGCGCACGTCGTCGAAGATGTAGAACTCGGCTTCGGGGCCGACGAAGACGGTGTCGGCGATGCCGGTGCTGTTGAGGTAGGCCTCGGCCTTGCGGGCGACGTTGCGGGGGTCGCGGCTGTAGGACTCGCGCGTGAACGGATCGTGCACGAAGAACGTGAGGTTCAGCGTGCGGTGCTCGCGGAACGCGTCGACGACCGCGGTCGACAGGTCCGGCAGCAGCAGCATGTCGGACTCGTGGATGGCCTGGAACCCGCGGATCGACGAACCGTCGAACATCAGGCCTTCGTCGAAGGTGCCCGCATCGACGTGCTCGATGGGGAGGGTGAAGTGGTGGGTGGCCCCGAACAGGTCCGTGAAACGGCAGTCGAGGAACTTGATGTCCTCGTCCCGGGTGAAGGCCAGAAGTTCTTCGGCGCTGCTGAACAAGAGTTACCTCCGTGCAGGTGAAAGAGGTCGCGCGGGCGGTGCCCCGCTTCGTTGCGGTGTCGCGCTCCGGCCTCGCGACCTCCCGGCTACGTCGTCGACGCTAGGAGGGGGCCATTTCCGGTCCATGTCTCCAATGTTTCCCGCGCGTTACGGAGCCCGGCGTTATCGCTGACCATCGTGCATGAGCTGTGGTGACACCCCGAAACCGGACACGCGGAAGGCGTGCGGACACGTGAAGTCGCCGCTTGCCCGTGACCGGAACCGGTTCCCGGTGCCGATACCGTTGTGCCCATGTCCGATGCCGAAGGCGCCGAGGAGGCGCAGTTCCAGTACCGCGGAAACCGGCTGGGGATGCCCGAGCACGGTCCGGGATCGGTCCCGGGCATCGGCAGGCGCATGGTGGGGCTGGTGCTCGACTGGCTGCTGTGCGTGCTGGTGGTGTCGGCGATCGTCGGCGGAGCCGGCGGCGACCCCGCGGCGACGTCTTCGGCCTCCAGCGCGACGCTGCTGCTGTTCGCCGTCTACACCGCGCTGATGCTGTCGGTGTTCGGCACTACGCTGGGCAAGCGCATCACGGGAACCGACGTCGCCTCCACGGGAGAGCGCCCGCTGCCGTGGCCCGTCGCGATGGTGGTGCGCACGGCGCTGCTGTGCCTGGTGATCCCGGCGGTGGTCTACGACCTCGACCATCGCGGCCTGCACGACCGCGCCGCCGGAACGGTCACCCGGCGGCTCTGAGCGGGGCCGGGCCCTAGCGGCAGGGATCGACCGGAGGCGCTCCGCTTCACGCACCCGCCGCGCACCGCCCGCCGGAGACGGCCCCGCGCCGCCCGGCGCACGCCGCGGCCTCCGGCGGGAGCCGCCACCGGTGCTGGCGCCCGCACCGGACGGTGCGCGGAGGACTCCCGAGGTTCGCGGCGGAGGCCGTCCCGCCGCACGCCCGGCGCCGGTGCCTCAGTTCCCGCCGCCCGAGGCCTTGGGGCCCTTGGGCATTTTCGCGCCCTTGGGCATGGGGCCCTTGGGCATCTGCATCGACGCCGGCAGCGCCTTGAGCCGGTAGCGCAGCTCGGCGACCTCGCCCTTGTCCAGGTTGCGCGGCAGCTTGAGCAGCCGGCGCTGCAACTGGGAGATGGGCACCTGCGACTCGCCCTTGCCCACCTGCAAGTCGTAGATCGGGGTGTTGTGCGCGACGCGCGCCACCTTCTTCTTCTCGGCGGCGAGCAACCCCTTCAGCCGGCCGGGGTCGCCTTCGCCCACCAGCACCACACCGGCTTTGCCGACCGCGCGGTGGACGACGTCCATCTGCCGGTTGGCGCCGACCCCGGGCTCGGTGGTCCAGTCGCCGCGCAGGTTGTCCAGCACCGCCGTGGCCGCGCCGAGCTGACCCTCCAGCATCTGGTACTGCAACCGCTGCGTGGCGCGGGTGAAGTAGAAGAATCCGGCGAGGAACGCCACAGCGAAACCGAGCGGCCCCCAGTACAGCCATCCGCCGACGACGCTCCCGCCGGCGACGGCGACCGCGAGCACCGCCAGGAAGATCCCGACCGCGATGGGGATGGTGCGCGGACTCTGCCGGTGCACCACCCGGACGACCATGGCGAACTGCTTGAACCTGCCGGGCGGCTTCTGCGCGCCGCCCTGGTCGGAGGCGCCTTGCGCCGGGGTCGCGGGTGCCTTGGTGTCCTTGGGCTTCTTCGCCATCACATTTCCGGGCAGGGTGCACTCTGCGGTGCACCGACGGGAGCCGCCACTTCCTGCCCGTCCTCCTATCGCTCGAACCTGCTCGTCGGGCGCGCCCCGATGGCCTCGGCCGCACGCCGCTCGTCTGGCCGGTGCAGGCCCACAGCCGAACGCCTCGCCCCGGTGGCCGGCGCCTGTGCCGCGTGCTCTCCTGCCAGGATATGGGCCGCGACCGAGCGAACGTGAGACGGCGGCCCCCGGCCGCCGTCTCAGCTTCGTTACGTTGTCCCCGGCCCCGGTCGCGGACCGCCGGCGCAGCGTTCGCGCAGGATTCAGCTGCCCGCGGCGACCTGCTCGCGCTTCTCGACGGCCTGCTTGTACAGCCGGCCGGCGCGGTAGGAGGAGCGCACCAGCGGTCCCGACATGACGCCCGAGAACCCGATCTCCTCGGCCTCCTCGGACAGCTCGACGAACTCCTCGGGGCGCACCCAGCGGTCGATGGGGTGGTGGTGCTTGGACGGCCGCAGGTACTGGGTGATGGTCAGCAGGTCGCAACCGGCCTCGTGCAGGTCGCGCATGGCCTCGCTGATCTCCTGGCGGTCCTCGCCCATGCCCAGGATCAGGTTGGACTTGGTGACCAGCCCCGCGTCGCGCGCCTTGGTGATGACCCCCAGCGAGCGCTCATAGCGGAATCCCGGGCGGATCCGCTTGAAGATCCGCGGAACGGTCTCGGTGTTGTGCGCCAGGACCTCGGGGCGGGAGCCGAAGACCTCGCCCAGCTGGTCGTCGTCGGAGTTGAAGTCGGGGATCAGCAGCTCGACGCCGGTGCCGGGGTTGAGCTCGTGGATCTTGCGCACGGTCTCGGCGTAGAGCCAGGCCCCGCCGTCGTCGAGGTCGTCGCGCGCCACGCCGGTGACCGTCGCGTAGCGCAGCTCCATCTTGCGGACCGACTCGGCCACCTTGGTGGGCTCCATGCGGTCCAGCGGGCTGGGCTTGCCCGTGGAGATCTGGCAGAAGTCGCACCGCCGTGTGCACTGGTCACCGCCGATGAGGAAGGTCGCCTCGCGGTCCTCCCAGCACTCGTAGATGTTGGGGCAGCCCGCCTCTTGGCAGACCGTGTGCAGTCCTTCGCGCTTGACCAGGGAGTGCAGCGCGGAGTACTCCGGCCCCATCTTCGCCTTGATCTTGATCCAGGACGGCTTCCTCTCGATGGGCGTCTCGCTGTTGCGGGCCTCGATCCGCAGCAGCTTGCGGCCCTCAGGAGTGACGGTCAACGCGGACCCTTCCTTTCCTGCTTCCCTCGTGGGGAGGTCGTGGTACGGCAGCCTGTTCAGGCTCCGGCCGGCTCGGCCTCGCTGGCCGGTCCGGCCTCGCGGGCCGGTGCGGGCACGCGGTCCTGGACGCGGTAGTCCCCGGCGCCCAGCACCGCGGCCAGATGGCGCTCGACGACGGGAACGGCTTCGGCGACGGCGACCTCGCGGCCCAGCTCGGCCGAGAGCGACGTGACGCCGGCGTCGGTGATGCCGCAGGGAACGATCCGGTCGAACCAGCCGAGGTCGTTGGCGCAGTTCAGCGCGAGCCCGTGCATGCCGACCCCGCGGGCGATCCGGCAGCCGATCGCGGCGATCTTGCGTTCCGCCAGGCCGCGGCCCGGATCGGCCTCCAGCCAGACGCCGGTGCGGTCCTCGACCCGCTTGCCCGCCAGCCCGAATTCCGCGAGCGTGCGGATGAGGGCTTCCTCCAGCATCCGCACGTAGGCGACCACGTCGATCGGATCCCCCAGCCGCACGATCGGGTAGACCGTGGCCTGGCCGGGGCCGTGCCAGGTGAGCTTGCCGCCGCGGTCGATGTCGACGACGGGCGCGCCGGGGTCGGCCAGGGGGCGGTCCCCGGCCCCGGTGCGTTTGCCCGCGGTGTAGACCGGCTCGTGCTCCAGCACCAGGACGGTATCGGGGACGCGATCGCCGACCCGGTCGGCGTGCACCCGCTTCTGCAGGTCCCATCCCTCGTGGAAGGGGACGGGAGCCTCGCCGAGGCGGACGAAGACGAGCTCACTCATACATCCCACCATATGCCCCGGGTATGGCTTAGGCGATGTCGGATAGGGCACCGGACAGCTCCGGGCGGAGGAAGGAATAGCCCGCACTCCGGAGGCGTTCGGGCGCGGCCCGCTGACTGACGAGCGCCGCCTCGTCGGCGAAACCGCCCAGTGCCGCCCGCATCGCGAATCCCGGAACCGCCAGGACGGCGGGCCGGTGCACCGCCCGCGCCACCTGCCGGGTGTATTCGGCGTTGGTGACCGGATCGGGCGCGACCAGGTTCACCGGGCCCGTGATGCCGGGGCGCTCCAGCAGGAACCGCAGCGCTGCGACCTCGTCGGCCAGCGCGATCCAGGAGATGTACTGGCGGCCGCTGCCCAGCCGGGCGCCCAGCCCGAGCCGGAACATCGGCAGCACCGTGCCCAGCAGTCCGCCCGAACGCGCGAGCACGATTCCGGTGCGCGCGTGGACCACCGGGATCCCCGCCTCTTCGGCGGGGGCGGTGGCGCCCTCCCAAGCGGCCACCAGTTCGGCCAGGAAGCCGTCGCCGCGCGGGGCGTCCTCGCCGGCGGTCCGGTCGCCGGTATCGCCGTAGAAGCCCACGGCAGAGCCCGACACCAGCCGCGGGGGCGGGGCCTCCATCCCGGCCAGCGCGGCGGCCAGACCCCGCGTGGCCGGCACCCGGCTGTCCCACAGCCCGCGCCGGTAGCGGCGCGTCCAGCGGGCCGGCCCGATCGGTTGGCCGGCCAGGTGCACGACCGCGTCCGCGCCGGCGAGGCGGCCGGTGTCGAGGTAGCCCTCGTCCGGGCGCCACTCGGCTTCGTCCGAGCTGCGTGCGGGGCGCCGGACGACGCGCACCACCCCGTGGCCGTCCTCGGACAGGGAGTCCGCCAGGGCGGATCCGACGAGCCCGGAGGCTCCGGTGATCGCGACTCGCATGCCGCACTCTCTACCCGACCGGGCGGCCGGCACGCCAGAGGATCCGGGCGCCGCGTCCGGGGCCGCCCCGCTAACGCCGTGCAACCGGCGTGGCCGGTTTCCGCCAATCGGCTGCGGTGGCACCTCGGACGCCGATACCGTAGTGTCAGCACGGCAGGACACTACGTAACCGGGTGTTCCGCAGTGAGCGGCGCTCGTGTCGAGCGCCGCGGCGCAGACCTTTGGTGATGGGGATCACCAGGGGGATGGTGAATGGTGGGGTAAAAGCGGGGCGGTACCCGATTCCGGGTACCGCCCCGTCCGCTTTCCGCGTCGCTGCCGGGCAGCTGCGTCAGGCCAACCCGACCTCGGCCTCGAACGCGCCCTCTTCCAGGCGCGCGCGCAGGTCCTGCAGGAACCGCGCCGCGTCGGCGCTGTCGATCAGCCGGTGGTCGTGGGTCAGCGCCAGGTACATCATCGACCGCACCGCGATGACCTCGCCCAGTTCGGGATCGTCGACCACGACGGGGCGCTTGACGACTGCACCGGTGCTGAGGATGCCCACCTGCGGCTGGTTGATGATGGGGGTGTCGAACAGCGCCCCCACTGCACCGGTGTCGGCCAGCGTGAACGTGCCGCCGCTCAGCTCGTCGGGGTTGAGGCTGCCGGTGTGCGCCCGTTCGGTCAGATCGGCGATCTTGCGCGCCAGACCGCCGAGGTTGAGGTCGCCGGCGTCCTTGACCACCGGTACGAGCAGTCCCGGATCGGTGTCCACCGAGATACCGAGGTTTTCGAGGCTGTGGTAGGTGACCTCGTAGTCGGCGCTGTTGATGACCGCGTTGAGCTTGGGGTGGGCCTTGAGCGCCTCGACCGTGGCCAGCGCGAAGAACGGGAAGAAGCCCAGCTCCACGCCCTCGCGCTCCTCGAACTGCGCGGCCGCGCGGTCGCGCAGGCGGGCGATGTCGGTGACGTCGACCTCGACCACCTGCGTGACCTCGGCCGAGATCCGCAGGGACTCCGCCATCTGGTCGGCGATGGTCTGGCGCAGCCGCGACATGGTCTCGGTGGTGCCGCGCAGCTTGGTGTCGGCGACCACGGGGCGGCGGGCGGGCGCGGGCGCCCGCCCGCCACCGCCGCCGGCCTGCCCGCCGCGGCGCTTGCGGGCGGCGGCTTCCTGCACGTCCTGCTTGCGGATGCGGCCGCCGACACCGGTTCCCTGCACCGTGCCGAGGTCCACGCCCTCCTCGGCGGCGAGCTTGCGCACCAGCGGGGTCACGTAGGCTTCGGTGACGGCGTCGGTGTCGGCGGAGCGGCCGGTGCCGCTGACGGTCTCCACATCCACCGGAGGGGTGACGTCCTCGCGGCTGGGGCGCGGCTGGGACGTGGGCGCGGGTTCGGGATCGGGCTCCGCCGGGGCGGCGGCCTGCGGCTGCGGGGCGGGCTCGGGTTCCGGCGCCGGCGCCGGCGCCTGCTCTCGGGGCTCGGCGGCAGGCGCCTCGGCCGCGGGCGCCTCGGCCTGCCCGCCGCCACCGCCGGCGGCCTCGTCCTCCCCGCCGATGACCGCGATCTCCGCGCCGATCCCCACGGTCTCGTCCTCGGAGACGAGAATCCTGGACAGCACCCCCGCCGCTGGGGCGGGGATCTCGGTGTCGACCTTGTCGGTCGCCACCTCCAGGAGGGGCTCGTCGGCCTCGACGCGGTCGCCCTCCTGCTTCAGCCACTGGGTGACTGTGCCCTCGGTGACGCTTTCGCCCAGCTCGGGCATTGTTACGGAAGTCGGCATGGTTCCTCTTAAGTGGACGTGCGGAACGCGGGGAAACGACGAAAAAGCGGGGCGAGCCCCGGCCCGCCCCGCGATCGCCTACTCGTGAACGTGCAGCGGCTTTCCGGCCAGTGCCAGATGGGCCTCGCCGATCGCCTCGGACTGCGTGGGGTGAGGGTGCACGAGCTGGGCCACTTCGGAGGGAAGCGCCTCCCAGTTGTAGATCAGCTGCCCTTCCGCGGTCAGCTCGCCCACGCGGGAGCCGATCATGTGCACGCCCAGGACCGGACCGTCCTTCTGCGCGATGACCTTGATCGAGCCCTGCGTCTGCAGGATCTGGCTCTTGCCGTTGCCGCCGAGGTTGTAGTCGATCTCGACGGTCTCGTAGCCGCGCTCCTGGGCCGTGGCCGAGGTCAGGCCGACGGAGGCGACCTCGGGCTCGGAGTAGGTGATGCGCGGGACACCGTCGTAGTCGATCGCCGGCGGGTTGAGCCCGGCGATCTGCTCGGCGACGTAGATGCCTTCGGCGAAGCCGGCGTGTGCCAGCTGCAGCGTCGGGATCAGATCGCCCACGGCGTAGATGTTGCCCACGCCGGTGTGCATGTTCTCGTCGACCTTGACGAAGCCGCGCTCCATCTCGACGCCGTTGTCCTCGTAGCCGAGGCCGTCCGAGACCGGAGCGCGGCCGATGGCCACCAGCATGGTCTCGGCCTCCAGCGCCTTGCCGCCCTGCAGGCTGACGCTGACGCCGGAGTCGGTGGTTTTGACGCTCTCGAACGGGGTGTTGAGCTCGTACTTGATGCCGCGCTTGCGGAACGCCCGCTCCAACTGCTTGGAGGTGGACTCGTCCTCCAGCGGGAGCAGGTGCGGAAGCGCCTCGACGATGGTGACCTCGGCGCCGTAGGAGCGGTACACGCTGGCGAACTCGACGCCGATCACGCCGCCGCCCAGCACCACGACCGACTCGGGGACGTTCTGCATCTCCAGGGCGTGCTCGCTGGTGATGACCTTCTCGCCGTCGATGTCCAGACCGAGCGTCTTGGGCTTGGATCCGCTGGCCAGCAGGATGTTGGCGCCCGTGTAGACGGTGTCGCCGACCGTCACCCGGTCGCGCCCGGTGAGACGGCCCTCGCCCTCGACCACGGTGATGCCGTGGGCCTTGATCAGGCCGGTCAGCCCCTTGAACATGCGGGAGACGACCTTGTCCTTGTAGGCGTTGACGCCCGCCATGTCGATGCCGTCGAAGGTCGCTTTGACACCGAAGGTCTCGCTGTCCCGCGCGGCGTCGGCGACCTCGGCCGAGTGCAGCAGCGCCTTGGTGGGGATGCAGCCGACGTGCAGGCACGTGCCCCCGAGCTTGTTCTTCTCGATCAGGGCGACCTTCATGCCCAGCTCGGAGGCGCGGATGGCGGCGGCGTAGCCACCGCTGCCGGCTCCCAGGATCACCAGGTCGAAGGTGCCGCCGTTCTCACTCACGGGAAGGACACTCCTTGATGTGGATGTGAATGTTCGTCTGGATCGGACGCGTCCGCGGGGCCGGGCGGGGTGGCGCCCGGACACCGCTGTCTTTTCGTCGGGGCGTGCCGAGGCCGCGGGCCGGCTCTGGCGTCAGTCCCCGCGCGCTGCGTGGTTCTCCGCGATCCGCACCAGGGTGCGGGTGGCGGCACCGGTGCCCCCCTTGGGTGTGTACCCGAAGGGGCCGCCCTGGTTGAAGGACGGTCCGGCGATGTCGATGTGGGCCCAGTGCGTGCCGTCTTGGATGAACTCCTTGAGGAAGAGGCCCGCGCTGAGCATCCCGCCCCAGCGTTCGCCGGCCACGTTGGCGATGTCGGCGACGGAGGAGTCCAGGCCCTGGCGCAGTTCCGGGGGCAGCGGCATGGGCCAGGACTGTTCCCCGGCGGCGGTGGCGGCGGCCACGACGCCCTCGCGTACGCCGTCGTCGTTGGCCATGACGCCGAAGACCCGGGTGCCCAGGGCGACCAGCTGTGCCCCGGTGAGGGTGGCGACGTCCACGATCAGGTCGGGCGCGTCCTCGTGCGCGCGCACGAGCGCGTCGGCCATCACCAGGCGGCCCTCGGCGTCGGTGTTGAGCACCTCGACGGTCGTGCCGCCGTAGATCGTCAGCACGTCGGAGGGGCGCTGGGCGCTTCCGCCGGGCATGTTCTCGGCGATGGCGAGGTAGGCCACCGCGTTGACGGACGGCTGAAGCCGCGCGATGGCGCGCATGGCGCCCAGCACCGCTGCGGCTCCGCCCATGTCGGACTTCATCCAGTCCATGCCGGAGGCGGGCTTCAGCGACAGGCCGCCGGAGTCGAAGGTGATGCCCTTGCCCACGAACGCGACAGTGCGGCTCGCCTCGGGGTGGCTGTACTCCAGGCGGACCAGTCGCGGCGGGTTGTCGGAGCCCTGGCCGACACCGACGAGGCCGCCGTAGCCGCCTTCGGCCAGTGCGGTCTCGTCGAGGACCTCCACACCCAGGCCTTCGTCGCGCGCGACCTCGGACGCGATCTCCGCGAGGTCCTCGGGCACCAGGTCGGCGGGGGCCGTGTTGACCAGGTCGCGGGTGAGGCCCACGCCGTCGGCGAGGGTGGCGGCGCGCTCGGCGGCCTCCTGCGCTCCCGCGGTGGTGCCGGTCACCAGCAGTTCGTCGGCGGGGGTGCGGGCGTTCTCATCGGTGCGGTAGCGGACGAAGGAGTAGTCGCCCAGCAGGGCGCCCAGTGCCGCCGCCTGCACCAGTTCGGGGGTGTCGGCGGGCAGCGCCAGGGCGATGCGGGACTGGCCGGTCCCGCGCGAACGCAGGGCCGCGCCCGCGGCGCGCGCGACGGCGTCGGGGTCGGGGGATTCGCCGGAGCCCGGGGGTGCGCCGAGGCCGACCGCGATCACCACCGGTGCGGTCACCGCGCCCTGGCTGGGGACGCTGCGCACCTCCTCGGCGGCGCCCGTGGCGCCGAGCAGCGACAGGGTCGCGCCAAGGCCGCCGGGGAAGGCGGCGTCGACGGTGTCGGCGCCGGACGCGGGCCGGGGCCCGTCGTCCGCCGGATGGTAGCCCACCACCACCGCGTCGACGTCGAGAGAGGCGGGGGATTCCGTATTTACTGACAACGACGTGCTCACGTCCCCGATGCTAGCTCTTGTGACGTGCCCCCGGGCACCTGGCCCGCGGCGCGGCCGCGCATGCGGACGACGATCGCGCCGGTCGGCGCCCGGGCGGAGCCGGCCCGTCGGGTGGGGAGCGCGGAGGCCGCGGACCGGCCTGGAACCGCTCCGACGCGGGCCCCGTCCGGTGAAGTCGGCGCGGTGGCCCCCGGACACCGCTCACCTGCGGCTCGGCCGAAGCGGCGGCGGCCCGGCGCACGGGCCGCCGGGGCGGAGCCGCCCGCCCGCTGCGACGCCGCGGCCGAGGCGGAAAAGCGCAGGTCGCCCGGTGGACTGAGGGCGGAACCGGCGCGGTCGGGTGCGCTGGAGCGGCGCACAGCAGGCGCTGTGAACAAATGTGACGATGCCAACAAGCCCTACTCGTCGGTAGCCCGCCGGCGGGGTGAGCGGGCGGCGGCACCGGAAGGCGGGTGCGGCCGGCGTGCTCAGGCCGCGCCGGCGGCGGCGACCACCAGGACCGCGGTGGTCGCCGTTTCGGACAGGGCGCCGAGCGTGTCGCCGGTGATGCCGCCGGTGCGGGCGACCGCGCGGGCCAGCAGTGCGGCGGCGGCGCCCAGCCCTGCGGCGGCCGCGGCGGCGCACCACAGCGCGAACGGGCCGCCGCCCGTGGCGAACCCGGCCGCGGCGGCCGCCAGGAGGACCGCCCCCGTCGCCGCGCCCGCGGCCCGGTAGGGAACCGTTCCGGATACGAACGCGCCGAGCCCCTCGGGGCGGGCGGGGGGCACCCGCGGGGTGCACGCCCAGGTGATGGCCAAACGGCCGGTCGCGGCGGCGGCGACCAGGGCCGCGGCCGCGGCCGCCGGAGAGGCGCCGGCGATCGCGCCGAGTGCCGCGGCCTGGGCGGCCAGCACGAGTACGAGGGTGATCACGCCGAACGGCCCGATGTCCGAGCGCCGCATCACCTCCACGGCCTGCTCGGGCGGGCGGCCGCTGCCCAGGCCGTCGGCGAGATCGGCCAACCCGTCCAGGTGCAGTCCGCGGGTCAGCAGCGCCAGCGCCCCCACGGCCGCGATGCCCGCCAGGAAACCCGGCAGGCCGGCGGCCGCCGCCAACACCAGAACGGCCGCGCCGGCGGCTCCCAGCAGCGCGCCGACGAGCGGCGCCGACACCATGGCCCAGCGCGCAGCGGTGCGGTCGACCCGCGGCGCCGCGACCGGCACCGCCGTCAGCGTGCCCGCGGCCATGCGCAGCCCGTCGAGGCAGTCGCGCAGCCGGCCGCCGCCGGCCCGTTCGCCGTCCGAGCCGCGGCGCGGGTCGTCCGCGGAGCCGGGATCGTCTGCAGAGGGCATAGGGATCGCCTTTCGTGGATGAGGGGCGGAGCTCGGACCCCGCCCCGCCGACCGGTGTGCGCCCGGAACCGGGAACCCTCCGGGGGCGCCGGGGCGACCCGCCGGGGAGACCGCGGCGACGGGGCCGTGCGGCGCGAAGGGCCGGGCCTGTGCCGCGGGGCCCCGGGCGCCCCGCTCCCGCTGCGCGGCACCGCCGCCCGGGGCGGCTCCGGGCCGACTCCCGTTCCGGATCCCGGCGTGGGCTCGGCGGCACCGGACAGCACGCGCCCGCGCCCGCGCCCACGCCCACGCCCCTCGCCGCAGTTCGCCGCGGTGGCAGGTCCCGGGCGGACTAGTGCAGCTCCAGTACGCGGCCCGCCGTTGCCAGAACGACTTCTTCGGACTCGGCCGCCAGGAGCTGGTTGGCCCGGCCCAGCCAGTCGCGGAAGAGGCCGCCGCTCACGGTCGGCGGCACCACGCCCGAGCCGACCTCGTTGGTCACCGCGACGACGTAGGCCGGGCACTGCCGCCACACCTGGAGCAGTTCGTCCAACCGCGCCTGGAGCCGGTCTTCGGCGTCGGCGGGAGGCCGCTCCTGCCACAAGCCGCAGTCCTCCATCGCGCCGGCCAGCCACGTGCCCACGCAGTCGAACAGAACGGCGCCCCGGGCTTCGCGCAGTACCGCGGCGGCGTCGGGCGACTCTTCGGTCTTCCACCACGACGGGCGCCGGGCGCGGTGCTGTTCGACCCGGCGGGCCCACTGCTCGTCGGCCGCGTCGCCGGCGGGGGAGGGGCCGGTGGCCAGGTAGGTGACCTCGGCCTCGCCCAGCAGGCGCCGTTCGGCCTCGGCCGACTTGCCGGAGCGGGCGCCGCCGGTCACCAGGACGCGGTGCGGCCCGTGCGCGCGCTCGGGCGGCCAGGCGGAGGGCGGGCACCACAGCTCCTGGCCGTCGGAGGGTGCCGAGGCGCCCCACAGCCGGGCGCGGCGGTCGAACTCCGCGGGCGAGTGCACGCGGTGGTCGCCGCCGACGGCGAGGACGGCCGTGGACTTGGCGACCGCCCCGGCGCGGCGCAGCGCGCCGATCGCGGCCGGTGACGCGCCGACGTCGACGATCGCCACGTCGACCCGGTGGCGGGGTGCTCCGGGATCCGGGCCGTCCCCGGACGCGCGGGAATCGGAGTCCTCGCCCGGTCCGTCGGCGTCCGCGCCGCCGGGCGCGGGCGGGTCGGCCGGAGCGTCGGGCCGGGCGAGCAGGAGGCGCCCGCCGCCGGGGCCCTCGACCCGGGTGCCGTAGGGCGTCACCTCCACCGTGTAGCCGGAGGGGGGAGCGGAGACCGCGTCCGCTCCGGGCTCGCGCAGAGTGAGCACGTCGTCGACGGTGATCCGCAGCGGAACGCGGCGGTTGTCGGCGGCCCGGTTGCACGAAGCGCAGCGGCAGCGGGGAGCGGGCCATCCTTCGGGGCCTGAGGTGCCGGAGAGTCGGAGTCGCACGGTGGCCAGTCAACAGCATCGGGGTCGGGGACGACCGGAGCGCCCCCCCCGGGCGAGTCGGCGACGCCGCCCCAGAAGGCGGAGGCGCGTGCCGGGCCGGATCCGGTCGGCGGGCACAGCCTATGCTCGGGGCGCGCCTCCGGTGCCTGTGCCGGAGCGCGCAGAACGAGTCGGCGATGGGAAAGGGCGGCATATGGCCTGGAGTTGGCGGTATGAGACCGAGCACGGTCGGCCTCTGGAGGACGGCGCCCTGCCGGGCGAGCAGTTCTCGTCGCGCGGCGACGCCGAAAGCTGGCTGGGGGAGAACTGGCGCGACCTGGTCGACGGGGGCGCCTCCCGCGTCACTCTGCTCGAGGACGACCGCCCGGTGTACTCGATGAGCCTGGACGACCCCGCCTGAAGCACGGCGCCCCGCGAGCGCGGCCGCCCGCTTCGCCCGCGGGCGAAGCGGGCGGACCGCCGCCGGGAGCAGGATCCGCCCCGCCGCGGCCCCGGGGCCGCGGGTGCGCTCCCACGGCTCCGGGGCGCCGCCGGATCGGTTCGACCGGCGCCGGTCACGGCCGTTGGGCGGGGCTGACCGTCAGGGACGGATCGCGGCGGACGGCGTCGCCGAGGATCTCGTCGATGCTGCGCATCAGGTCGTCGTCGAGCCGCACGCCCGCCGCCGCGGCGTTGTCCCGCACCTGCTCCGGGCGCGAGGCGCCGATGATCGCCGAGGAGACGTCGTCGTTCTGCAGCACCCAGGCCACCGCCAGCTGGCCCATGCTCAGGCCGGCCTCCGCGGCGAGGGGCTGCAGCCGCTGGACGCGCTCCAGCACGTCGTCCTCCAGGAAGCGGCTGATGAACCTGCCGCCGGTCTCGTCCGTGGCGCGCGACCCCGCCGGGGCGTCCTGACCGGGCCGGTACTTGCCGGTGAGTACGCCCTGGGCGATGGGTGAGAACACGATCTGGCCCAGACCGCCGCGCCGGGAGGCCGGAACCACCTCGGGCTCGATCGCCCGCCACAGCATGCTGTACTGCGGCTGGTTCGACACGATCCGGTCCAGCCCCATCTCCCGAGCGAGCTCCAGTGCGCGCTCGATCTCCTCGGCCCGCCACTCCGAAACGCCGATGTAGCAGACCTTGCCTTGGCGCACCAGGTCGTCGAAAGCCCGCAGGGTCTCCTCCAGCGGGGTTTCGTAGTCGAACCGGTGCGCCTGGTAGAGGTCCAGGTAGTCGGTGCCCAGTCGCCGCAGCGAGTCCTCGCATCCGCGGACGATGTGCTTGCGGGACAGCCCGCGATCGTTCTTGCCCGGACCCATCGGCCAGTAGACTTTGGAGAGGATCTCCAAGCCGTCCCGGCGCTCGCCCTTCAGCGCGCGTCCCAGGACCTCCTCGGCCCGCCCTTGGGCGTAGACGTCGGCGGTGTCGAAGGTCGTGATGCCTTCGCCCAGCGCCGCGTGCACGCACGCGGTGGCGGACTCCTCCTCGATCTGGGAGCCGTGGGTGATCCAGTTCCCGTACGCGATCGCGCTGACGACCAGTCCGCTGCTTCCAAGATGCCGGAATTCCATGCGGAGCAGCCTACGACGGGCCGGGGGTCGGCGCGCCCGCGGCTCCGGGCGCGCCGACGGTCCGCGGAATCAGCTGCGGGGCCGGGGCACGGCCTGGCCGGGTTTGACCTTGGGTTTGGGCAGCCGCAGCCGACGGACCTGCAGCTGGCGCACCGCGGCGTACCAGCCCACGCCCCGCACGGTGGAGTCGCCGGGGAACAGTTCGCCCGCCCGGCGCTTGACGCTGCGGGCGATGTAGATGCCCTCGGCGATGATCGTGACCATCATGGCCGGCCAGATCACGTAGGTGACGACGACCTGGAACTCGGGGATGGGCAGGAACAGCAGCAGGATGACGGCGATCGAGAAGTAGAGGAAGAACTCGCTGACGCTGCGCCGGGCGTCGACGACATCGCGCGCGTACGCGCGGACGGGCCCGTGGTCCTGCGGGCGGAAGTTGCGGTCCTCGGCCTGCGGCCCCCCGCCTTGGCGCTTGTTGTTGCCCGGGCCCGCCTCGCGCGCGCGGCGCTCGCGGTAGGCCCGGTAGGCCTCTTTGCGGGTCTGCGGCGCACTCACCGGTCGGCGCAGCGCAGGCTCGGACTCACGGCGCTTGGGCGTTGGCGAGCCCTTCTTGGGGGTATATCCCTTAGGTTGGGTGGCCCCAGAAGCGGCAGGGCCGGACGCGGCCGGATCTTCGGATGCGGGAACGGAGCGACGTCGGAACACGTCTACCAGGGTAGCCGGTCCGAGCTTCATGGCGACCCACCGCCCGAGAGCGTAGGGTTGGATGCAGCGCCCGCCGGGAACAGCCGATACACGGACCGAGAAGGGGACGGCCACGCCGATGAGCGTGTTTCAGCGACTTTCCATGATGTTCAAGTCCAAGGCGAGCAAGGCCCTGGACTCGGTCGAGGACCCGCGCGAAACCCTCGACTACTCCTACCAGAAGCAGCTGGAACTGCTGCAGAAGGTCCGGCGCGGCGTGGCAGACGTCGCGACGTCGCGCAAGCGGGTCGAGTTGCAGGTGCAGCAGCTGGAGCAGCAGTCCGGCAAGCTGGAGACCCAGAGCCGCCAAGCGCTGGAGCAGGGCCGCGAGGACCTCGCCCGCGAGGCGCTCACCCGCCGCTCGGGTCTGCAGTCGCAGATCGACGGCCTGCACCAGCAGCACGAGCAGCTCCAGGGCGAGGAGCAGAAGCTGACCCTGGCCGCCCAGCGCCTCCAGGCCAAGGTCGACTCCTTCCGCACCCGCAAGGAGACCATCAAGGCCACCTATACCGCTGCTCAGGCCCAGACCCAGATCAGCGAGGCCTTCTCCGGCATTTCCGAGGAGATGGGCGACGTCGGCATGGCCGTGCAGCGCGCCGAGGACAAGACCTCCGAGATGCAGGCCCGCGCCGGCGCGGTCGACGAACTCCTGGAGTCGGGCGCGCTCGACGACGTCACCGGCAGCTCCAAGGACGACATCCAGTCCGAGCTCGACCAGTTGGCCAGCACCACCGGCGTCGAGAGCGAGCTGGAGCGCATGAAGCGCGAGCTCGGCCAGGGCTCGTCGTCCTCCACGGGTCAGATCGAAGAGGGCGGAGCCGGAGCCAACGGCGGCCAGACCCAGTCCTACCGTCAGGGGGAGGGAGCATGATCGTCCGCATCATGGGCGAGGGCCAGCTCGACCTCTCCGACGCCGACCTCGACCTGCTCAACCAGTTCGACCGCACACTCGAAGAAGCCATCGAGTCCGGGAGCGAGGACGTCTTCCGCGAAGCGCTGCGGGACCTGCTCGCACGCGTCCGCCAGGACGGCAAGCCGCTGCCCCCGGATTCGCTGGAGCCGTCGCAGTTCATCCTTCCCCATGCCGACGCGGGCATGGACGAGGTCCGCACCATGCTCGGTGACGAAGGGCTCATTCCCGACCTCACCTGAGCCCGGGAGCGCCCTTCCCGCATCGTCTCCCGCCCGGCTGTGCGATGGCCGCCGCGCCCTGCGCGGCGGCCATCGGCGTCTTCCGGGGGGCGGGCACCGGCTCCGCCGGGACCCGCCCCGAGGCGGCGCGCCGTGTCCGCAGGGACGGCGGCACGTGCGCCGAGCTGGCTAGACTGCAGGTGTCCGGCCGATCGACCCGGGTTGCGCACCGGCGCCGCGCACCGGCCGGCGGGCCCGGCCGCCGCCGGGGCCGAACCGTGCAAGCGGACGAAGGGGTGCCGCAGTGGCTGGTTCGAAATTCCGCACCGACCGCGGGCTGACCGCCCGCATGGTCGCCACCATGTCCCTGCTGGGGATCCTCTACGTAGCGTTCGTCGCAGCCCTGTACCTGGCGGGCATGCCGCTGTGGCTGCTGGTGCTGGTGGTGGTCGGCGTCGCGGCCTTCCAGTACTTCGCCTCCGACAAGATCGCCGTGTTCTCCATGGGCGCCCGCGTCGTCTCGCCCGAGGAGGCTCCGGAGCTGCACGCCGTCGTCGACCGCATGTGCGCGATGGCCGACATGCCCAAGCCCAAGGTCGCCGTCGCCCGCACCGACGTCCCCAACGCCTTCGCCACCGGCCACAACCGGAAGAACGCGGTCATCTGCGCCACCACCGGCATCATGCGCCGCCTGGACAACGCCGAGCTGGAGGCCGTGCTCGCCCACGAGCTCTCGCACGTGGCCCACCGCGACGTGATGGTCATGACCATCGCCGGATTCCTGGGCATCATCGCCGGTTTCCTGACCCAGATGGGGCTGCGTTTCGCACTGTTCAGCGGCGGCGCCCGCAACAACAACGGGCCCGCCCCCGCGGTCGTGGCCCTGGCGGTCGTCGTGATCAGCGCCGTCGTGTGGGGGCTGAGCTTCCTGCTGACCCGGGTGCTGTCGCGCTACCGCGAGCTCTCGGCCGACCGCGCGGCCGCCTACCTGACGGGCCGCCCCTCTTCGCTGGGCAGCGCACTGACCAAGATCAGCGGGGACATGGCCCGCATCCCCAGCAACGACCTGCGCAAGGCCGAACCGTTCAACGCCTTCTTCTTCACTCCCGCGGTCGCCAAGAAGGGCTTCAGCCTCAGCCGGCTCTTCTCCACCCACCCGCCCGTCGAGCAGCGCTTGGCCCAGCTCTCCGACATCTCCCGGCAGCTGGGCTCCGGCACCTGAGGCGGCCGGTGCCGAGCCGCGCCTACCGCACCGCACAGCCGAACACGGGGAGGACCTTCGCCATGAGTTTCCTGCGCGCCCTGCTGGGGCGCTCCAAGCCGGCCCAGCCCGACCTCGACGCCCTGTTCGGTCTGCCCTCGGCGGCCGTCACGCTGCAGGCCACGGCGGGACTGCAGCCCACCGGAACCGGGTCGGTGGCCTTTCGCCCCGCCGAGGGCCGCGCCTTCGACGAACTGCAGCAGAGCGTGACCGAGCTGCTCAACACCGGCGGCGGTCCCCGGGTCGAGGCGACCACCGACGAATACGGCTACACCTGGCTGGTGCTGGAAGCGCCCGCCCAACCGGCCGACCCCTCCACCGGAGGCATCAGCGAGCTGGTCACCGACATCCACGCCGTCAACTCCTCCTTGGAGGCGCACGGCTTCGGGCCCTCGCTGCTGTGCTCGCTGGTCGCCTTCGACGACGGCGGCGGCCGGCGTGTAGCGCTCGTGTACCTCTACAAGCGCGGCACGTTCTATCCGTTCGCGCCCTTGCCCGGCCAGCGCCGCGACAACGCATTGGAACTGCAGGTCGAGTCGGCCGTGGGCCGCGACCTGGCTGTGGAGGACGACAAGGCGCGCTGGTTCCCCGTCTACGGAGCGCCGGGCTTGTGAGCGGGAGAGCCCCCGCGGAGCCCGGACGGTCCGTCGCGGGTTCTCCGCCGGAACCGGCGCGCTCGGATCCGGCCCGAACCCCGCGACGTGCGGAGCACACAGGCCGCCCCCGGTCTGGCGGGCGCAGCGTGGCCGACGGCACACTGGTCGGGTGCGTATCGTCATAGCTGTAGACAAGTTCGCCGGCACCCTCAGCGCAGTCGAGGCGGCCGAAGCCGTGGCCGAGGGGTGGCGTTGGGCCGACCCCGGCGCCCGGACCCGGCTGCTTCCCCTGTCCGACGGCGGCCCCGGGTTCGTCGAAGTCCTGCACACCGCTCTCGGGGGCACACTGCACGAGACCGAAGCCACCGGCCCGCTCGGCGGGCCCGTTCCGGCTCGGTATCTGATGTCGGGCGCCACCGCCTACATCGAGAGCGCCCAGGTCTGCGGCCTGCACCTGGTGCCCCCGGAGCGGCGCGACCCCGGCGCGACCA
This sequence comes from Streptomonospora salina, assembly GCF_014204715.1. Taxonomy (NCBI): domain Bacteria; kingdom Bacillati; phylum Actinomycetota; class Actinomycetes; order Streptosporangiales; family Nocardiopsidaceae; genus Streptomonospora; species Streptomonospora salina. The sequence continues at coordinate 657,413 of NZ_JACHLY010000001.1, read as the reverse complement.
CCAGCCGGGGTGTGGGCGAACTCATCGCCCACGCTGCGGCCGCGGGAGCGCGCAGCGTCGTCGTGGGCCTGGGCGGCAGCTCCTCCAACGACGGCGGCGCCGGCATGCTCGCCGCGCTGGGCGCCGAACCCGCTGACGCGCTCGGTAGCGGCGGCGCGGCGCTGAGCGCGCTGCCGGCGCCCGTCGACCTCACGGCCGCGCGCACGGCCGTGCGCGGCGTCTCCCTCATCGCCGCCACCGACGTCGACAACCCGCTGCTGGGGCTGCAGGGCGCCAGCGCCGTCTTCGGACCGCAGAAGGGCGCCGACGCCGATCAGGTGCAGCGCCTGGACACCGCGTTGGGCGCCTTCGCCGAGGCCACCGACCCCGGCGGTCTGGGCGAGGAGGCCGGGGCGGGCGCGGCCGGCGGTCTGGGCTACGGCATGCTGCTGCTCGGCGGCGCTGTGGAGTCCGGTGTGGCCCGCGTGCTGGGAGCCGTGGGGCTGGCCGAGGACGTCGCATCGGCCGATCTGGTGGTCACCGGCGAGGGCTCGTTCGACACCCAGTCGCTGCGCGGCAAGCTCCCGCACGGCGTGGCGCAGGCGGCCGCCGACCAGGGGGTGGCCTGCGTGGTCCTGGCCGGGGCCGTGGCCGTGGGCCGCCGGGAGGCCGCGGCCGCCGGCATCTGCGAGACCTACTCCCTGGTGGAGGCGGCGGGCTCCACCGAGGCCGCGCTGAACGATTCCGCCGCGCAGTTGCGCGCGCTCGCCGCGAACGTCGCCCGGCGCTGGTCCGGCGGGCGCGCCCGTTCGGCCGACGCCGCCCGGTGATCCGCGCCGCGGCGGGTGCGGTCCGGCCCCGTCCCGGCCGGCCCGCGGGGGTCGTCGCCGGTCGCGAGGATGGCGGCGGCCCCGACGAGCACCTAGTCTGGACGGCAGCAGCATTGCGCGTCCCCGCCACGGGCAGGAATGCAGAAGCGGCCGCGGGCGTTGACCGTTCGGGTCGACCAGTGCCAGTGGCGGCCGCCACGCTTTAACGGAGGAGCTAGCAGATGACGGTTCAGAGCGAGGCCCCCGCGCAGGGCATCATCCTGACGGAGACGGCGTCGAGCAAGGTCCAGGGTCTCTTGGAGCAGGAAGGGCGCACCGACCTGCGGCTTCGTGTCGCTGTGCAGCCCGGCGGCTGCTCGGGGCTCCGCTACCAGCTGTTCTTCGACGAGCGCGAGCTCGACGGCGATGTCGTTCGCGACTTCTCCGGTGTCGAGGTCGTCAGCGACCGGATGAGCGCCCCCTACCTCGTGGGCGCCACTATCGACTTCGTCGACACGATCGAGAAGCAGGGCTTCACGATCGACAACCCCAACGCCACGGGCTCCTGCGCCTGCGGCGACTCGTTCCACTAGAGACGAGTGCCGCCGGCCGCCGTCCCCGAGTGCCGGGCGGGGCGCGGTCGCGCAACGCCCGCAGACCGTCCGAGGGTCCGCGCCCCGCAAGGGAGCGCGGACCCTCGGCGTGTGCGGGGCGACCGCAGTCCTGTGCGGGCGCGTTCCCCGGAGTCCGCGGCGGCGCGGAGATGCGCCGAGGAAAGCGTATAGCGGAACGGAAAGCGTGTGGCGGAACAATGCCGAATCGGTTTTCGTCGTGCGTCGGCGGTGCCGGGCGCAATTCTCCCGTTCCCGCCGCGATGGCGGTCCGGAGCGGAAACGTCCGCTAGTAGACCCACTCTGACCAGGGAAAACGCATCCCCGTCGCGGGTGCCTTCTTCGGACGAATCCGGCATCGGTAGGCTTGAGAACCGTCCATTCTCCCCGACTCAAGGAGCCCTCTGCAGTGCGCATCGCGGTTACCGGATCGATCGCCACCGACCACCTGATGACCTTCGACGGACGGTTCTCCGAACAACTCATCGCCGAACAGCTCGAGCAGGTGTCGCTGTCGTTCCTGGTGGACGAGCTTGAGGTGCGGCGCGGCGGCTGCGCCCCCAACATCACCTTCGCCATGGGGGTCCTGGGCCTGAGTCCCTACCTCGTGGGTGCCGCCGGGGCCGACTTCGACGAATACCGCGCCTGGCTGGAGCGCCACGGGGTGGATGCCACCGGCGTGCACATCTCCGAGCTCCGCCACACGGCGCGCTTCGTCTGCACCACCGACAACGACCACAACCAGATCGCGTCGTTCTACCCCGGCGCGATGGCCGAGGCGAGCAACATCGAGCTCAAGCCGCTCTCCGACGGCGTCGGCGGCTACGACCTGGTGCTCATCAGCGCCAACGACCCCGGCGCCATGACGCGCCACAGCCAGGAGTGCCGCGACCGCGGTATCGCCTTCGCCGCCGACCCGTCCCAGCAGCTGGCCTTCATGGACGGCGAGCAGGTGCGGGAGCTGATCGAGGGCGCCACGTACCTGTTCACCAACGAGTACGAGAAGGCCCTCTGCGAGCAGAAGACCGGCTGGAGCGAGGACGAGATCCTCGACCGCGTGGGCACGCGCGTCACGACGCTGGGCGCCAAGGGCGTGCGTATCGACCGCAAGGGTGAGCCGTCGGTCAACGTCGGCCCGGCCGTGGTCGACGAGAAGGCCGACCCGACCGGCGTCGGCGACGCTTTCCGCGCCGGCTTCCTGGCGGGGCTGTCCTGGGGGCTCTCGCTGGAGCTCGCCGCCCAGATCGGCAACTGCATCGCGGTGCACTGCCTCGGGGTCAACGGTCCGCAGGAGTACAAGCTGACCGCGTCCAGCCTGCTCGACAAGATCACCGCCTCCTACGGCGAGGACAGCGCGCGCGAGGTCAAGCCGCACCTGTCCTGAGCCCCGGGGGGTACAGGCCCACCGGCGCCGCCCCGTGCGGCGCATTCGGTGGACGGGCCTTCTCGGCGGAGGGTCGCGGGCGTCTCGGCCCGCTCGCGACTCACGCCGGGGAGGCCCCTTTCCGTTTCCCGGCGGCCGCAGCGACCGTCGGGCATCCGGCCGTGCACGGCCCGGTCCTGCACGGATGCGGAAGCGACCGCGGCCGAGGGGCGGGGCCGCCTCCGGGGATTCCGGGTCTCCCGCGGCGCGCCCCGGGCCGCGACCGGCTCCCGGCCCGGGAACTGCGCACCGCGGAAGGTCGGCACCGAGCTTTCAGCCGCCGGGGGCCCGTCCTCTCCGGCAGCGGTGGTGCCGCTCGGGTGCCGGACGCCCGTCCTGCCCCGGGCCGTCTCCGGTGAGGAAGTCGAACAGCGCGCGCTCCAGTTGGCAGGCGCCCTCGGCCGGGCGGTTCCAGGGGACCCGCACCAGGGACGTGCCGGTGCCCTCCGGCGCGCCGATCCACACGGTGGCGCCGTGCGGATCGAGCTCCCACAGCCACGCCGCTCCGCGGGGCGCGTGCGGCAGGCGCTGCACGGCGCGGGTGAGCTCGTCGCGGTAGCGGTCGTTGACCCGCTCGATGATCTCCTCGGCCGGTACGGTCCCGGGGTGCGGGCGGGCGAGTGCGAAATCCGAGCCCTCGATCATCCCGGCGGCGTCGTAGGTGTGATAGATCACCCGGTGCACCGTCGCGCGCAGGAGCACGGGAGAACCGGGTTCGCGGCGCCGTGCGGCGGCGGCGAGCAGTGCCTCGTCGGGGTCGCGTTCCCATACGGCCAGGGCGGCTGAGCGCCGGTCGGCGGCGGGGACCTCTTCCAGGCTGCCCTGGCACCACATGCGAGCGCGTACAGTAGAGATGCGACCCACACGCCGAAGCGCGGACAGATCGATATCGACCCCCGGGCCGTGATCTGTGCGCCGCCCCTCCCGCACCGCCTCGTGCAGCGGGTGGAGGTCCGCGACCCACAGGAGTACGCGGCCGGCGTGATCGACCGCCCCGCGTGCGTTGAAACACGTCGCGGGATTGTCTGCCAACGCCGCTGCGGTGGGGGTCGCCGTGGCGGCAAGGGAGCGGATCCGTTCGGTTTCGGACGGGCTGGGTTGTCGCATGACACCTCCTAGACTTAGGCAAGCCTTACCTAGGACTCCCGCTTTTCGCAAGCACTCATAGACGGAGGACGTGAATGCGCTACACCGGACCTAAGGTGCGGTTGTCCCGGCGCGCGGGTACCCCGCTGACCCGTAAGGCGGTCAGCTACTTCGAGAAGCGGCCCTACCCCCCGGGTGAGCACGGTCGCCGAGTTCGCCGCTCGACCAGCGACTACGCGGTCCGCCAGGCGGAGAAGCAGAAGCTGCGCTGGTACTACGACCTTTCCGAGAAGCAGCTGGCCCGCTCCTACGAGACGGCTCGCAAGCGCCCCGGGCGTACCGGCGAGGAGCTCATCGCCGAGCTGGAGACGCGGCTCGTTTCGATCGTGCTGCGCTCCGGGCTGGCGCCGTCGATCTACGCGGCGCGCCAGTACATCAACCACGGCCACATCACCGTGGACGGCAAGAAGGTCGACATCCCGTCGTACCAGGTCAAGTCCGGCCAGGTCATCGGTGTGCGGGAGAAGTCCCGCCAGATGGTCCCGTTCGTCGAGGCCTCCGAGGGCGTGCACGCCGACGACAAGACCGCCGGCTACCTCGCCGTGAGCCACAAGGACCTGCGCGTGGCGGTCGTCGACCGCCCCAAGCGCGAGCAGGTTCCGGTGCCCTTCGACGAGCAGCTCGTCGTCGAGTACTACGCGCGCTAGCCGCAGCGCTTCGCGTGCCTGAGCGGGCCGTGCGACCCTCCGGGGCGCACGGCCCGCTCGTTTCGGCATCCGGGCGGCCCCGCGGCTGGGAGCGCTCCCAAGTCCGGCGGGAAACGCCGGCTATACCGGCCGTGCCGAGGCCGTGGTGAGTGGCCTATGATCCGGCCGATCCCGGCGATCCCGTGTGTCCGCGTTCAGCAGACCGCGATGGTCCTGCCCCGAGTGGATGATGGCGGGAATCGGTATCGCGTTGCTGGCCTTGAGCGGCCGGCTCGCCTATCGCGAGGTCGCCCCTCGTTTCCGGGTGCGCGGTCGATAGACGTCGGCGGGCGCGCGCCGCGAGGGAAGCCGCGGCAGCGCACCGGTTCAGTACATCCGCCGGATGTGGAAGGCGCTGCCCTGCTCCAGCGGCACCTCCGCGACGAACTCCTGCATCTTCATCCGGCACCAGGACGGGATGTCGGTACGCGCCGCGGGGTCGTCGGCCGTGACGGCGATCACCGACCCGATCGGGACCTCGCGGATCCGCCCGGCGAGCATGATGATCGGGATCGGGCACTTGCGACCGACGGCCTCGACGGTCACCAACGGCTCCTCGGCCAACGGAGCTCCTCTCGTCCTCGCGCGTGCTCCCCATTGTCACCCTCGCAGGCCTCTTAACCGGCACCCGGTTAAGAGGCCGGTAAATCCAGCGGTACTCTCGCCTTAGCCCGCGTGCGACGACCCGACCGGAGACCCCGGGCGCCGGCGGTCGACGCGGCGGGCAGGGCGAACACGCCGATCCGTCCGCGCGCCCGCCATCCGCCGCCGGGGCGGACGGGCGGTAGGGCACGTGCACGGCCGGGCTCGCGCGCGGGCGCATGGCCAACACGCTGATCAGGCATGCCCCGCAACCGGGGGCCGGGCGGATCGCGCTAGTGTTTCCCCCGAAAAGCTTAGGAACACGACCGCCCGCGACGTCGCGGGCATCACCGCTGGGAAGGCAATCCGTGAGTCCGACCCGCCATACGAATCGGCGCCACGCGCTGCGCCGATGGGCACCGCGCGGCGCCGCGCTCGCCGCGCTGGGCCTGGCCGCGACCGGCTGCGCGTCGAACGAGTTCACTCGTTTGGGCGTGCCGGAGCCGATCACCGAACAGGGCCACCGCGTCCTCACGCTCTGGCAGGGTTCATGGGTGGCGGCGTTCGCGGTCGGCATTCTCGTGTGGGGACTGATCATCTGGTCGATCATCTTCCACCGCAAGCGTTCCGAGCAGCTTCCGCCGCAGGTGCGCTACAACATGCCCATCGAGGCCCTCTACACCGTTCTGCCGATCGTGATCATCGCGGTGCTGTTCTACTTCACCGCGCGTGATCAGACAGCCCTGATGTCCACCGAGGAAGAGGCCGACACCTACGTCGAGGTGGTCGCCTTCCAATGGAGTTGGCAGTTCAACTACCTCGACGAGTCCTACGCCGACTCCGACGGGGATCCCCAGACCCGGTTCTCCGCGGCCGGCACACCCGAGCAGCGGCCCACGCTGGTGCTGCGCGAGGGCGACGTCGTGCACTTCGACCTCACCTCGCCCGACGTCATCCACTCGTTCTGGATTCCCGCGTTCGCCTTCAAGATGGACGTCATCCCCGGCCAGGACAACGAGTTCCAGGTCAAGGTCGAGGAAGGCACCGCGGGTACCTACGCGGGCCGCTGCGCCGAACTGTGCGGCGTCGACCACGCGCGGATGCTCTTCGACGTCGAGGTGATGGAACCCGACGACTACGACGCCTGGGTGGCCGAGCAGGAGGCCCAGGCACAGCAGCAGGACACCGGTGAGCAGCCGGGGGAGGAGTCGGGACAGCAGACCCCCGACGCCGACACGGCCGGTTCCGAGGGCGAGAGCCCCGAGGACGGGGCGGTCGGCGACGAGCGGCCGGCCCCGGCCGACGACGCCGGCGCGCCCGCCCCGGCGAACGAGGAGGCAGGCCGCTGATGGCGACAGTGACGCAGACCCCCGAAGCGGTCGAGCCCGCGAGCACGCGCAAGGGTTCGATCATCGTCAACTGGCTGTCGTCGACCGACCACAAGGTCATCGGGTACATGTACCTGATCACGTCGTTCGGCTTCTTCATCCTGGGCGGCATCCTCGCCCTGGTGATGCGCGCCGAGCTGCTGTGGCCGGGTATGCAGGTGGTCAGCCACGAGCAGTTCAACCAGCTGTTCACGATGCACGGCACGATCATGCTGCTGTTGTTCGCGACCCCGCTGTTCGTCGGGTTCACCAACATCATCATGCCGTTGCAGATCGGAGCGCCCGACGTGGCGTTCCCGCGTATGAACCTGCTCGGGTACTACCTGTTCCTGTTCGGCGGCCTCATCGTGGTCGGCGGGTTCCTCACCCCCGGCGGTGCGGCCAGCTTCGGCTGGTTCGCCTACACGCCGCTTTCGGACGCGGTGCGCTCGCCCGGCCTCGGCGGCGACCTGTGGATCCTGGGCCTGGTCGTGAGCGGTCTGGGCACCATCCTCAGCGCCGTCAACTTCATCACCACCGGCCTGTGCATGCGTGCGCCCGGCATGACGATGTTCCGTATGCCGATCTTCTGCTGGAACGGCCTGCTCACCAGCGTGCTGGTGCTGATCGCCTTCCCGGTGCTGACCGCGGCCCTGGTCGCGCTGGGCGCCGACCGAATGATCGGCACCCACGTCTTCGACGCGGCCCACGGCGGCGCCATCCTCTGGCAGCACCTGTTCTGGTTCTTCGGGCACCCGGAGGTCTACATCATCGCGCTGCCGTTCTTCGGTATCGCGACCGAGGTCCTGGCGGTCTTCAGCCGCAAGCCGATCTTCGGCTACAAGAGCCTCGTGGCGGCCACCATCGCCATCACCGGCCTGTCGGTGACCGTGTGGGCCCACCACATGTTCCCCACCGGCGCGGTGCTGCTGCCGTTCTTCTCGTTCATGTCGTTCCTCATCGCGGTGCCCACCGGCGTGAAGTTCTTCAACTGGATCGGCACGATGTGGCGCGGCCAGCTGGTCTTCGACACCCCGATGCTGTTCACCGTCGGCTTCCTGGTGACGTTCCTGTTCGGCGGGCTCACCGGCGTGCTGCTGGCCTCGCCGCCGATCGACTTCCACGTCACCGACTCCTACTTCGTGGTGGCCCACTTCCACTACGTGGTGTTCGGCACCGTCGTGTTCGCCATGTTCGCCGGCTTCTACTTCTGGTGGCCCAAGTTCACCGGGAAGATGCTCAACGAAGCGCTGGGCAAGGCCCACTTCTGGGTGCTGTTCCTCGGGTTCCACGGGACCTTCCTGGTCCAGCACTGGCTGGGTGCCGAGGGCTTCCCGCGCCGCTACGCCGACTACCTGCCCTCGGACGGCTTCACCGCGCTCAACATCGTCTCCTCGGTCAGCTCGTTCGTGCTCGGCGCGTCCACGCTGATCTTCTTCTGGAACATGTGGGTGACGCACCGCAACGCCGTCCCGGTGGAGGTCGACGACCCGTGGGGGTACGGCTGCTCGCTGGAGTGGGCGACCTCGTGCCCGCCGCCGCGGCACAACTTCACCTCGCTGCCGCGCATCCGCTCCGAGCGCCCGGCCTTCGACCTCCACCACCCGCACGCCGCCGCACCCGGTGCGGCGCCCGATCCCGCAGCCGCGAAGTAGGGGAGCGAGCTCACCATGAAGATGCAGGCCTACCTGTTTATGGGCGTCTCGACTTTCTTCGGGCTGGTCGCCGGGATGTACGCCTACTGGTCCTGGGTGGACCACGGCGAGATCGAGTGGACCGGAACGGTCGCGTTGATCGTGTCGATCTTCTTCGGCTGGATGGTCGGATTCTGGCTGTGGCAGTCGGCACGGCGAAGCGAGCGCTACCACGGTCTCGCCCCCGAGGAGCGCCTCGACGGCGAGATCCCCGAGAACTCCGGCGAGTACGGGTTCTTCAGCCCGCACAGCTGGTGGCCGCTGTTCGTCGCGCTGGCGGTGGCCTTCATGGCGGTCGGGGTCGCGATCGGCTGGTGGATGGTGTTCATCGGCGGGTTCGCCGTCGTCCTGACGACCATCGGCTGGGTGTTCGAGTACTACCGCGGCGAATTCAGCCACTAGCGCCCGCGCCCGGCTCGTGATCGGCGGCGCCGCACGTCGCTGACCGGCTTGCCCCCGGTGGGGTGGTTTCTACCGAAACCACCACCCACCGGGGTTATTCTTTTTCCCGACGGTCGGCATCCCCCTGCCGGTGCCGTTCCCCGGTGCTCACCGCCGCGGCCGTCGTCCGCCACCGGAGCAGCGCAATCCGGCGGCACCGTTTGGCGCACCCCGGCCACGGGCAGTGCCGAGCACAGCCGCCGCAGACTGGAGGTCGCAGGGTGAAGGGCAGAGCACGCCTGACAGCAGCAGGGGGCGCGGGCCTGATCGGGCTGGTGCTCGTACTCGCGACGGCCTGCACCGGTCAGGAGAGCGGGGACGCGCAGTCCGCGGGCGGGGACCGGGACGGCGGTGACACCGTCGAGGTGCGGATCTCACCGCAGGACGGCGCCGGGCAGGTCGCCCCGAACACGCCCGTGACGATCGAGGCCCCCGACGCCGCCGTCACCGACGTGCGCATCGAGCAGTCGGGCGGCGCCGCCGACGGCTCCGGGCAGGACGCCGACCAGGACGCGGCCTCGTCCGGTTCCGGAGACGGTTCCGAAGACGGATCCGCGGCCTCCGAGGTCACCGGAACGCTCAGCGACGACGAGACGACCTGGGTCAGCGACTGGAACCTCACACCCGGTTCCGACGTGACCGTGACTGCCGCGGCCGAGCGCGACGACGGCGAGCAGACCGAGGTGACCAGCGAGTTCAGCACCGAACCCGCCACCGAAGGAAAACGCCTGGAACTGCAGTCCAACTTCCCCACCAGCGGCCAGAGCGTGGGCGTGGGCATGCCGGTGATCGTCAACTTCGACCTGCCCGTCGAGAACAAGGCGCAGGTGGAGAACTCCATGGAGGTCACCTCCGAAACCCCCGTCGACGGCGCCTGGAACTGGTTCGGTGACGAGACCGCCGTCTTCCGCCCGAAGGAGTACTGGGAGCCCTACCAGCACGTCACCGTCGACCTCCGACTGGCCGGGGTCGAGGCCTCCGACGGCGTCTACGGCATCGAGAACCACCGGCTCGACTTCGATGTCGCCCGCGAGCAGATCAGTACCATCGCGGACTCCGAGCACACGATGACCGTCGAGCGCGACGGCGAGTCCATCAAGACCTTCCCCATCAGCAACGGCCGTGCCGACGTCCGCAAGTACACCACCACCAGCGGCGTCCACCTCACGATGGACAAGCACGAGGACCTGGTCATGGACTCCTCGACCATGGGGATCCCCGTGGACAGCCCCGAGGGCTACAAGCTCGACGTCGACTACGCGGTCCGCTTCTCCAACAGCGGCGAGTTCACCCACGCCGCGCCGTGGAACGGGCGGCTCGGTCAGTCCAACGAGAGCCACGGCTGCACCAACATGAGCGATGCCGACGCCAAGTGGTTCTACGACGAGTCGCTGATGGGCGACCCGCTCGTCATCAGCGGAACCGACCGCCAGCTGGAGGTCGACAACGGCTGGGGCTATTGGCAGCGCCCGTGGGACGAGTGGATGGCCAACAGCGCCACCGGCGAGGCCGACACCACCGACGGCGAGGGGACCCCGGGCGGAGTCCACGCCGAGGAGGCCTGACCCGCGGACCGGGCCGGGCCCCGGGAACCGCCGCCTGCTCGGGGCCCGGCCATCGCACGGGGGTGCGGCGGCGGAGCCGCGCACACGCTGAGGCGTGGCCCTGAGCGGCCCTGAGCGGCCCTGAGCGGACCGGCGGGGCCGAGGAGCCGCTCCGCAGACCGCGGTGTGCGGGCCACGCCCCCGGCCGCGCGGGCCGGCCCGGGACGGTTCCGGACGTTGCGCTGTCGCGGGGCGTCGGGTCGCCGCGGGTGGGCCCGGTCTCCTCGACGCCGTCCGCCGGTCCTCCGCCGGGCGGCTCCCATGCGGTCTCTGGATTCCGCTGGAGCGGTCGCATCCCGTTCCCCGCTGCTTGTCCGGGCGGCCGCAGGAACCCGGAAGCACACAGTGCGTCTCAGCGGCGTACAGAGTCATCGTGCGTCGCGCCGGCCCCGGAAGGCTCGTGCGCCCCCGGACGCGCCCGTGTACAGCAGAACGGCCCGGTGCCCCGACGATTCGGGGTACCGGGCCGTCGTGTTCTGCCCCTCGGCCGGGCGGCGCCGGCTAGGTGGCGGCCCCGTCGCGGGACTCCTCGTGGGCGTCGCCGCCCTCGTGGGCGCCGTGGTGCAGATGGTGCCCCGAATGCGGGTCCACGCCCTCGAAGGAGACGTTGTCGCGGGTGTACCAGTCGGCCAGCCGAAGCCGCAGCCGACCCATCAGCCCGCGCGCGGACGGCGCCTCGACACCGTTCTCGTCCACGTCCCCGACCTCGATCCGCGAGACCGGCGCCTTGCTCTCCAGCACGTGCACGGTTTCCTCCGAGGACTCCCGGTGCACCTCGATGAACTCGCCGCTGGGCAGCTGCTGGATGGTGCCGCTCTCGTAGCCGTGCTCCAACTGCTCCCGGTCGCGCCGCTGCAGTCCCAGGCACACGCGCTTGGTGACGACGAAGCCGATGATCGGCCCGGCGATGATCGCGATGCGGAAGAACCACGTGGTCGCGAACAGGCTGACGGAGAAGGTCTCCGAAAGGACGTCGTTGGCCCCCGCCAGCCACAGCAGGCCGTAGAAGGTGATGCCGACGACACCCATGCCGGTGCGCACCGGAGCGTTGCGCGGCCGGTCGGCGACGTTGTGGTGGCGCTTGTCGCCGCTGAGCCACTGCTCGATGAACGGCCACAGCGCCATCGCGCCGAACACCAGCCCCGGGATCACCAGGCCCGGAATGAGCACCGCGGTGGGCAGCGAGTAGCCCGCCACGTCGATGTCGAACCAGTTCGGGAAGATCCGCAGCGACCCCTCCATGAAGCCCATGTACCAGTCGGGCTGCAGCCCGGAGGTGATCGAGGTCGGGGTGAACGGCCCGAACAAGTGGATCGGGTTGACCTGCACGAACGCGCTGAGGCCGGCGATGACGGCGAAGACGAAGAAGAAGAACCCGCCTGCCTTGACCGCGAAGGCCGGCAGCATCGGCGATCCCACCACTTGTTTCTCCGAGCGTCCCTTGCCCGGGTACTGGGTGTGCTTCTGGTGCCACAGGATCAGCATGTGCGCGCCGATCAGCGCGAGCAGAATGCCCGGGATCAGCAGGATGTGCAGCATGTACAGCCGCGGGATGATGTCTTCGCCGGGGAACTCGCCTCCGAAGAGGAACATCGACACGTAGGTGCCCACCAGCGGCAGCGCCATCATCACGCCCTGCAGGATGCGCACACCCATGCCCGACGGAAGGTCGTCGGGAAGCGAGTACCCGAACAGTCCCTCGATCATCGCCAGGCCGAACAGCGCGACGCCGATCAGCCAGTTGATCTCACGCGGCTTGCGGAACGCGCCGGTGAAGAACACCCGCAGCATGTGCACCAGCATCGACGCGACGAAGATCAGCGCGGCCCAGTGGTGGATCTGGCGGATCAGCATGCCGCCGCGCACGTCGAAGTTGATGTAGAGCGTCGAGGCGTAGGCCTCGCTCATGGGCACGCCCTGGAGCCGCTCGTAGGAGCCGTCGTAGACGATCTCGGCCATGCTCGGCTTGAACCACAGGGTCAGAAAGACCCCGGTGACGAGCAGGATGATGAACGAGTACAGGGCGATCTCGCCGAGCATGAACGACCAGTGGTTCGGAAAGACCTTGCCCAGTTGCTTCTTGCCGGTCTTGGCGAGGTGGAACCGGTCGTCGATGTAGTTGCCGGCGCCGCGGAGTGCCTTGGGCGCCTGTGTTGTCCGACTCATCGGCTAGTTCTCCCTCTGCGCGTCCCAGAAGGTCGGCCCGACGGGTTCGTTGAAGTCGCCGTCTGCAACCAGGTAGCCTTCTTCGTCCACTGTCACCGGCAGCATGGGCAGCGCCCGGTTCGCCGGCCCGAACACGACCTTGGCGCCGTTGGCGGCGTCGAAGGTCGACTGGTGGCACGGGCACAGGATCCGGTGGGAGCCGCTTTCGTAGAGCGCTGCCGGGCACCCGACATGCGTGCAGATCTTGGAGTAGGCGACGATCCCGTTGTGGGTCCAGTTGCGCTGCTCCCGCGACATCTCGTCGCTGAACTCCGACTCCTCCAGGCGGATCAGCAGAATCACCGTCTTGGCCTGCGCGTCGAGGCTCAGCCCGTGCGGATGCTCGGGGTCGGGCTCGACGAAGGGAAGCGCGCTGATCATGCCGCCGGTGCGGATGTCGTCCTCGTGGATCCAGCGGTCCTCGCCCTCGCGGTCGCTGCCCTCCACCACCATGTGCATGCCCTGCTCCCACATGGTGTGCTTGAGGGTCTCGCGGGGCAGCGGGCCGGCGTCGCGCAGCAGCACGATGGGCGCCACTCCCAGCGGCGCCATGGCCAGCAGCAGCGTGCGCCGCATCAGCGGGCGCCGGGTGAATCCGCTCTCGTCGGCGCCGCGCATGAAGAAGTCTCTGAAGGAGCTCTTCTCCTCAGGCGAGGACGGCAGTTCGTCGTAGTCGTTGGCGACCTCGTAATGCGGCATGATCCGGCGGGCCCAGACCGTCATCCCCGCGCCGATGCCGAACAGCGACAGCGTGAGCGTGCCGCCCATGAGCATGTTGGACCACTGGCCCAGCAGCGGATCGGCGATGGCCGGGTCGCCCTCGGCGTCGGGCGGGAACAGGAAGTACGAGACCAGGAAACCCACACCGCCGAGGAACGCCAGGGTGAACCACACGGCTGCGGTGCGCTCGCCCTTGCGCTGGACCTCCTCCGGGCGGGGATGGGCCTCCGCGGCGGAGTACGCCCCCTCGTAGTCGCCCTGCTCCTCGGCGGAGCCGGAAACGACCCGGCTGTCGGAGGTAGGGGTGCCGATGACCCGATCGGAGCCTTCGGCGCCCGGGTCGGTGTCGTGGTTGCGGTTGTTCTCAGTCATGGGCTCGCTGCTTCGCGGTGATCCAGATCGCGCACGCCACGATCAGGCTGATACCGACGGTCCAGGAGATGAAGCCCTCGGCGACCTGGCCCACCCGGTCGAGGTCGAAGACGCCGCCGGCGTTGGGCTCGCTCTGCAGGTCCTTGACGTAGGCGATCATGTCCTGCTTCTCGTCCGGCGTGATGGTCGTGTCGTTGAACACGGGCATGGCACCCGGACCGGTGATCATGGCCTCGTAGAGCTGCCGCGGCGACGATTCGTGCAGCTCGGGCGCCCACCGGCCGCCCGTCAGCGCGCCGCCGCCGCCCGACCAGCTGTGGCAGTGCGCGCAGTTGGCCAGGTAGAGCTTCATCCCGGCTTCGGTGTCCTCGGCGCCCTCGATGTAGCTCTCGTACTCGGTCTCCCACTCCTCGAGGGCCTCCTCGTAGGCGTGGTGGTCCTCGAAGTCGGAGCGCTCGGGGGCGGCTTGGGGGATGTCACCGGGCACGCCGGGAGCGCCCTCGTCGCCGATCTCCGCCTCGTAGTAGGCGACGAGGTCGTCGATCTCCTCCTGGCTGAACGCCGCCGGCTTGCGCGGCATCTGGCTGTCGGGGTCCGTCGAGGGCATGCGGCCGGTGCTCACCTGGAAGTCGACGGCCGCGCCGCCCTCACCGGTGATGTCGGGACCGGTGTAGCCCTCGCCGCCCGTGCCGTCCGGGCCGTGGCAGCTGGCGCAGCTCTTGGTGAAGATCTCCTTCCCGGCGGCCGCGTCCTCGGCGGAGGACTCCTGCTCGGCCGCGGCGGCGTCAGCCGCCAGAGTCTGCGCCTCGGCCCGCTCCGCGCTGGGCGCGATGACGGCATAGCCCACTCCGAACAGAGTGAGCGCGAGTATGACGACGGCGTATCCCGCAAGGGGATGCCGTCGCCGCGCGGTAATCCATTTCACGGTTTCCCCGTTTCGGGTCACTGGAGGAAGTAGATGGTTGCGAACAAAGCGACCCAGACCACGTCGACGAAGTGCCAGTAGTAGGACACGACGATCGCGCTGGTCGCCTGCTGGTGAGTGAAGCGCTTCGCGGCGTACGTGCGTCCCAGCATGATCAGGAACGCGATCAGACCACCGATGACGTGGAGACCGTGGAACCCCGTGGTGAGGTAGAACATCGAGCCGTAGGCGCCGGACTGCAGAGTCAGGCCCTCGTGGTAGATGAGCTCGTAGTACTCGTATGCCTGGCCGAGTACGAAGACCAGGCCCATGAGGAACGAGACGCCGAACCACAGACGGAGCTTCCGGACATCACCGCGCTCGGCGGCCCAGACGCCTGCCTGGGCGGTGAAGCTGGAGGCCACCAGGATGACGGTGATCGTCAGGGCGTAGGGCACGTTCAGCTCGACGGTCGGCCACTCGCCCAGGTCGGGGTTCCCGACGGTCACCGCTCGGATGGTGTAGTACATCGCGAACAGCGCAGCGAAGAACATGAGTTCGTTGGCAAGCCAGACGATGGTGCCAACGCTCACCAGGTCAGGTCGCTTTGCCGCACCGTGCAACGGTGTCGGTCCTGTTGATTGATTCGCGGTTGCTGTCGCCACGGGAGCATTATTACGGCATCCCGAGAAGGTTGGTGCACGACCCCCCGAAAGGCGCCCGATCTGGCGTGACAACGGTATCGGTCCGTGATCGCTCAGCGGGCCGCCCGCAACCGCGGTCGGCAGCCACCGGCATCGTAGCGCGTGCCGGCGCCGTAGTCACGGGATCGCGCGTGTGCCGGGCGCGAGCGCGGCGCGTGCGGCGCCGCCGGCGGCGTGAAGCGGCCCCCGCGGCCCGGGATGGCCAGGGGAGCGCGCGCGGTGGCATGCTGAGGTGGCGAAGGTCTCAACTCGACGGCCGCAGGGCATAGGCTCGGATGTCCGGCTCGACCCGGCCGCTCCGCCGCGGCCGTGACGTACAGGGATGGTGACGGTTGACCATGGCGACCAACGGCGCCGGATCCGGGGAGTCCGCAGCGCGCATGCGCGTGCTCCTCTACAGCGACAAGCCCGGAACCCGCGAGCAGGTGCGTACGGCGGTGGGGCGCAGGCCGGCCGCCGACGTCCCCAAGGTCGAGTTCGTCGAGTGCGCGACCGCGCCCGGCGTGCTGGCCCGGCTGGAGGACGGCGGTATCGACGTCGCCGTCTTCGACGGCGAGACCGCGCCCGCGGGCGGCATGGGCGTCTGCCGCCAGATCAAGGACGAGATCTACCGGTGCCCGCCGGTGCTGCTGATCATCGGGCGCCGTGACGACGGCTGGCTGGCCGCGTGGTCGCGCGCCGACAAGGTGGTCAGCCACCCCCTCGACCCGATGGCGCTGGCCGAGGCGCTGGCCGAGCTCATGCGCGGCCAGGCGGCCGAGACCCCCGCCCTGGGGTAGTCTCCGGCCCAGGAGCGCGGCGCCGCCCGTCGGCGCCGCGCACCCGCCCGGCCGGATCCGCCGGAGCTCGTGCGCACCGCGGTGCGCACGAGCCGGGGGAGCCAAGCGGCCGCGGCGGGGGACGGACCCGCCCGAGCGAGAGACGTTGCCGATGGTGCACAGCGCAGGCGCCCCCATGCGCGCCGGGACGCGGCCGCTGCGCGCGGCCGGCGCGGCGCGGCGCGCATCCGCCGGATCGGTGCGTGCGCGGTCGGCCCGGGCCGCCCAGGGGGCCGGGCGCCGCGGGGCGGGTATCCGCCGGGGACCGGGGGTGCGCTTTTTCGGCGGAACGGGCGGCCACGGGGCGCGCACCTCGCGATGGCGCGGCTGAGCCCCACTCGGCCCACCGCCCGATGACCGTTCCCTGGACGATCCTCCGAGGAGCACCCACGTGAGCACCACCGAACACACCTGGCCCGACCTGATCACCGCGTTGCTGGCGGGGCGCCCGCTCTCCGCCGAGGACACCGGCTGGGCCATGAACGAGATCATGTCCGGGTCCGCCACCGACGTGCAGATCGCCGGGTTCGCCGTCGCGCTGCGCGCCAAGGGCGCCGAGGTGGCCGAGGTCACCGGCCTGGCCGACGGCATGGTCCGCCACGCCGTACCGATCTCGGTGCCCGGCCGGACGGTCGACATCGTCGGTACCGGCGGCGACCGCGCCCACACCGTCAACATCTCCACCATGGCGGCGATCGTGGCCGCCGCTGCCGGGGCGAAGGTCGTCAAGCACGGCAACCGCGCCGCGTCGTCCTCCTGCGGCACCGCCGACGTGCTGGAGCGGCTGGGCGTGGTCATCGACCTGGCGCCCGAGCAGACGGTGCGGGTGGCCGAGGACGCCGGCATCACGTTCTGCTTCGCCCCGCTGTTCCACCCCTCGCTGCGCCACGCGTCCAAGACGCGCAAGGAACTGGGGGTGCCGACGGTGTTCAACTTCCTGGGCCCGCTGACCAACCCGGCGCGGCCCGCCCACGGAGCCGTGGGCGTCTTCGACGAGGCCATGTGCGAGACCATCGCCGGCGTGTTCGCCCGGCGGGGTACCTCGGCCATGGTCTTCCGCGGCGACGACGGGCTCGACGAGCTGACCACGACCACCACATCGCGGATCTGGTCGGTGCACGGCGGCGCGGTCTCCCACGAGCGCGTCGACCCGGCCGATCTGGGGATCGCGCCGGCGGACCCCGACGCGCTTCGCGGCGGCGACGTCGAATACAACGCCCGCGTGGTTCGCGACCTGCTCACCGGCGGCCCCGCAGCCGACGGCGCGGTGCGCGACGCCGTCCTGCTCAACGCGGCGGCCGCGGTGGCCACCACGATGCCCGGGTTCGGCTCGACGGACGCGACGGGGATCCTGGGCTCGGCTCTGGAGGTCGTCGACGAGGCCCTCACCGGCGGAGCAGCCGCCCGCGTGCTCGACACCTGGGTCGAGACCAGCCAGTCCTGCGCCAAACAGGGCTGATGAACTCCGGGCCCGGGGGCGAGGACGGGCGGGCCCGCGGGAAACCCGCGTACGACCGCCCTCGGCGGGAACGGGTATCGCCGCGGGAGGCCCCCCGTGCCGACGGGGTCTACGCGGCGCGACCCCCGCCGCTCAGTCGTCCATGCCCAGGGAGAACGCCGCCTCCAGGTCGTGGTTGGAGTAGGTGTGGAAAGCGATGTGGGTGTCGGAGGACAGCACGCCCGGAACCTTGTTGACCCGGCCGGGGATGACCTCGGCCAGGGCGTCGTGGCGGCGCACCCGCACCATCGCGATCAAGTCGACACCGCCGGTGACGGAGTAGACCTCGCTGACACCGTCGATCTGGGCGATCTCCTCGGCGACCTCGGGGATGCGGGCGACTTCGGCCTTGATCATGACGATCGCGGTGACCACGGGGATTCCTCCTGGGTTCGGGGCGGGTCGGACGGGGCGGTCGCGTCCGTCAGTGGACGTCGACGCGGCGCGTTCCGGAGCGCCAGCGTATGCGGTGCATCAGCACGGCTCCCAGCACACCGGCGATGAAGCCGTAGACGTGGGCCGCGTAGGCCACGCCGCCCTCGGCGCCGGGATAGGCCGACACGCTGACGTAGAGAAAGTACTGGAGGATGAAGTACGTGCCCACGAGCGCCCACCCCGGCAGGCGGACCGGCACGACGACCAGCACCAGGGTGACGACCCGGCTGCGGCGCTGCACCAGCAGGTAGGCGCCCAGTACGCCCGAGATCGCGCCCGAGGCGCCCACCAGCGGCATCTCGGCCGAGGCCTGGGTCAGCGCGAAAGCGTAGGTGGCCACCAGTCCGCTGGCCGTGTACAGCACCAGGTAGCGCATGCGTCCCAGCCGGTCCTCGACCACCGGGCCGAATACGGACAGGTAGACCATGTTGCCGATGAGATGGGCGGCGCCCCCGTGCAGGAACATGGAGGTCAGCGCCGACAGCCAGGCGACCTTGGTGTGGCCGGGGTCGGGGCAGGGGCCGGAGGCCCCGACCTGCCCGCCGCCGAGCAGTTCCGTCGGAACGGCCGCCCAGCGCAGCAGGTAGTGCTCGATCGCGCACGCGCGCGGAAGCTGGCCGGTTCCATACCAGACCGCCAGCAGCGACAGCGGAGAGAGCAGATAGACGACCACGTTTGCGGCGATGAGCGCGTAGGTCACCGCGGGCACGCGCCGCACCGGGTAGTCGTCGCTCAGCGGGATACCCGCCATCTGCACTCCTCGGGCAAGGGCTCCGGTCACTGCGGGCGCGGCCGACGCGCCCGCCGGTGCGCGTCAGCGGTGCGTGAGCGCCGACAGGCCGTCCCGGTCCCAGTCTGTCAGGTGCCGGTATTTCTCGGCCCCGTTGACCGGGCATGTCCAGCCTTCGGCGGATTCGGCCAGGCGGACGCCGGGCGACTCCAGCCATTGCAGCACGCGCTCGGTCTCCCACGCGCCGGCGCAGGGAGCGGGCCCGGGACCGGGGAAGACCGACTCGGCGGTGCGGGTCAGGGCCGCGGTGAACTCCGCGGGATCGCTGCCGGGCGCCATGCGGCCGCTGTTGACCAGCCGTCCGTGGCGCACCACATGCACGTCCCAGCCGGTCCGTGCGCCGCCGGCGGGGGCGGCCGCGGGGGCGGCGGCGACCAGTTCGGGGATGGCCGCCAGCGCGGCCAGGCGCTGGCTGCGGGCCGCCGCGCTGAGGAAGGCGGCCAGCCGGTCGCGGTGGCCGGCGGCCTCCTCGTAGCGCAGGTGCTCCGACAGTTCCCGGATGCGCCCGGTGATGCGCTCGACCACGGACGCGGGGTCGGCGGTCATCGCGCCGTGGGCGGCGTCGGCGTGCACGGCGTAGTCCTCGGCGGTCTCCGACCCGTCGCAGGGGGCGCCGCACCGTCCCAGCTCGGCCAGTACGCAGGCGGCGGTGGGCCTGGACGGCGAGATGCGGCGCGTGCACTGGCGCAGCGGGAACGCCTCGTGCAGCGCCTCGCGGGCCAGTTCGGCTTCGCGCGCGGAGCGGAACGGCCCCAGGTAGGCCGCGCCGTCGCCGCGCACCGCGCGCACGATCGACAGGCGCGGGAACGCGTCGCGGGTGAGCTTGAGCCAGGGGGCGCGCTCGGGGTTGCGCGACCGCCGGTTGTAGGGGGGTTTGCGCTCGGCGATCAGCCGCAGTTCGCGGACTTCGGCCTCCAGCCCGGTTTCGCAGACGACGGGGGTGACGCCCTCGACCAGGGCGGCCATCTCGCGGATGCGGCCGCGCTTTTCCGAACCGGTGAAGTAGGACTGCACGCGCCGGCGCAGGTTCGTGCTCTTGCCGACATAGAGGGCCTCGCCCTTGGCGTCGGTGAACACGTACACGCCCGGAGCCTCGGGGACGTCGTCGGCGATGCGCCGCTTGCCGCGCTGGGCGGCGGTGGGCGCCGAGCGGAACCGGCGCAGCTCTTCGGCGGTGTCGACGCCGAAGCCGCCCAGGCGTTCCAGCAGGCCGTGCAGTACCCCGACGGTGGCGCGGGCGTCGTCGAGCGCGCGGTGGGTGGGCTGGTCGGCCACGCCGAAGAAGCCGGCGAGCGTGCCGAGCTTGTGGTTGGGCACCTCGTCGCGGGTGACCAGCTTGCGGGCCAGCGCCACGGTGTCGACGACCTGCGGAGCGGGCCAGGTGTAGTCGTGGGCCGCGCAGGCGGCTTTGAGGAACCCGACGTCGAAGGGGGCGTTGTGGGCGACGAGGATCGTGCCGCGGTTCAGCCCTGCGAACTCCAAAAAGCCCGGCAGTACCGCGTCGATCGCGGGCGCCGGGGCGACCATCGCCTGGGTGATGCCGGTGAGCAGCGTGATGAACGGTGGCACGGCCATCCCGGGGTTGACCAGGGTGGAGTACTCGCCGACGACTTCGCCGCCGCACACCTTGACCGCGCCGATCTCGGTGATGCCCGCGGAGGCGGCGCGGGTACCGGTCGTCTCCAGGTCGACGATCACGAACGTGCACTCCGACAGGGGCGTACCCAGGTCGTCGAAGGTGCCCTGAACGGGCGTGCTGTGCTCGGCCACCCGGCCAGGGTAATCGGACGCTGCGACGGAACCCGCGGCCGGGCGGGGACGGTCCCCGGCGTCGGTGCAGGTGGGCGGCGCGCCGAGCGCGGCCGGCCGGGAGCCGGGGCGGGAGTCCGCAGCGGCGGGTCCGGCGCTGGGTCCGGTTTCCTGCCTGGTCTCCGTGGAAAGATGGCTCAGACCCCGCGCACGGCCGGGCCGCGACCGCACGCCGCGGTCCGGGCGTACAGCGCGGGGTCGCCGGCGAGCGGTCGAGGAGGAGGGAGACGGCTGTGCGGAATCCGGACGGGCCCCGGCGCGGGCGGTGCGGTCGACAGGGTGCCGCGTGCTGCGGCGCCCAGGCGCCGCAGCGCCCCCGCCGAGCGGACGGGGAGGAGCGGACATGACGTCCGAGGACGGCGGGCCCGCAGGCGCGGGCGGCTCGGCCCGGGAGGACGGGGAGTCCGCGGGCGGGGGAGAGGACGGCGCGGAGCCGGCGGGCGACGGTCTCGACCGCCCGTTGCCCGAGGCCGTGCGTGCGCGGATCGTCGAGTACGGCTCCGATGTGCTGGGCGGCATGCGGATGTCCGACCTGCCGCCGGTGCTGCGCCGCGTCGCCAAGTTCGAGCCGCGGCGCCGCGCGCGGCTCGCGGGACCGCAGATCGCCGCCCGACTGGAGTCCGACGCCGAATTCCGCGGACACGTCGCCGAACGCGTCGAGCAGGTCTGGCCCGAACTCGTCGGCGAGCTGCGCCGCGGCGTCGTGCCTCCGGCGGCCGACCCCGTCGCTGTGGCGGCCGCCGCCTACCTGCTGCGCCCGGCGGGCTGGCGCGCCGTCGTCGAGCGTGTGCGCGGGGAGTTGGACCGCCAGGAGAGCGCCAAGGAGGCCGACGAGGCGGCCGACACCATCGCCGATCTGCGCCGGCGGCTGGAGGAGGCCAAGGACGACCGGCGCGCCGAGGCGGCGCGGATGCGCAGTGAGCTCAAGGACCAGCGCAGCACCATCGCCGATCTGCGCCGGCAGCTGCACAACGAGCGCGAGCGCGCCAAGGAGTCGGCGCGCGAGGCCGAGCAGGCGATCGCGGAGGCGGCGGACCGCACAGCCACCCAGACCGGCCGGGTCAACGAGGTGGAAGCGGAGAACCGCCGGTTGCGCAACCGCCTCGCCGCGGCCGAGGCGCAGGTGGAGAACGCCCGCCGCGCCGCGCGCGCCGGGCGCAGTGTGGACGAGGCACGGCTGCGGGTGCTGTTGGACGTGCTGCTGGAGGCCGGTCACGGGTTGCGCCGCGAGCTGGCGCTGCCCACCTCCATCGAGAGCCCGGCCGACCTGGTGGCCGAGCGGCGCGCCGCGGAGGATGCGCCGGTGCCGGGGCGAGGCCTGCCCGACGACGACCCGGGGCTGGTCGACGAGCTGCTGAGCCTGCCGCGGATGCACCTCCTGGTCGACGGCTACAACGTCACCAAGACCGGATACGGCACGCTGCCGCTGGCCGACCAGCGCAGCAGGCTGCTGTCCTCGCTGGAAGGGTTGGCCAGCCGCACCAAGGCGGAGATCACCTGCGTCTTCGACGGAGCCGACGTCACCGTCCCGCCGGCGCTCTCGGTGACGCGGCGGGTGCGGCTGCTGTTCAGCGATCCCGAGGAGACCGCCGACGAGCTGATCATCCGCATGGTGCGCGCCGAACCGCGCGGGCGGCCGCTGGCCGTGGTGACCTCCGACCGGGAGATCGTCGACGCGGTGCGTCGCGAGGGCGCCCGCGCCGTCGCCGCCGCCGTGCTGCTGCGCCGGCTGGACGGTTGAGAAGCGGTCGGCCGCCCTCCGCGCCCGGCGCGGTGCCGCACGGTGCCTCAAAACCCGCGGGCGCCGGGTGACGCGGGCGCCCCCGTGGTTGAGGCGTCCTGGCGGGTCCGCTAGGTTCTATCCGGAGTTCGATCGGTTTCCCGTAGCGAAAGCGAGGGTCGCGTCGGCGGCGGTGCCGCCGCCGGGCGGGCGCTTGGCGGGAAGCCGCCGGTCACGGCGGTGCCGTGAGCGCTCCGCCGCACGGCCCGGAGGCCCGCATGCTGTGCCCGCGGTTCCCGCTCACCCGGCGCCGCGGTCCGCCCGGGCGCCCGCCCCGATTCCCCCATCCCGCAGGGGACCTGACCCGTAAGGAGCGTGGACCGCCAATGACGAGCACAGGTGGTCGGCGCACGGCCCGCCGGATTGCGACCGGTTTCGGGGTCGTGGCCGTCGGAAGCCTCATCGTGCCCTCCGGAGTCGCCTATGCCGAGCCGACCCGGGAGGAGGTCGAGGCGACGCTCGACGACCTCCAGGAGGAGGCCGACGGCATCGTCCAGGAGTACAACCAGGCCCAAGAGGACTACGACGCGGCCGAAGAGAAGGCCGAGGACCTCGAAGAGCGGGTCGGCGACGAGCAGGAGCGCTACGAAGGCCTCCGCGACGACGTCGCCCACTTCGCCAGCGCCGCTTACCAGGGCAACGACCTGGACTCGCCCGCCTCCGTGGTCAACGTCGAGAGCCCCGCGGAGCTGCTCGCCCAGTCGGCCGACGTCGGCTACCTCTCCGAGAACCAGAAGCAGAAGCTCGACGACTTCAGCGACTCCTCCGAGCGCCTCTTCCGCTTGAAGGACGAGGCCGAGACGGCCCTCGACGAGGCGAAGGACAAGAAGGACGAGAGCGAGGAGAAGAAGGACGAAGTAGAGGAGAAGATCGAGGAGCAGGAGGAGCTGCTCGCCGAGTTCCCCACGGCCGACCCCGCCGGCGGCGGCGACGACAGCGCCGGGGGCTCCTACACCGGGGCGGCTTCCGGCGATGCGCGCGCCGCCCTCGACTTCGCCTACGCGCAGCTGGGCAAGCCCTACGTCTACGGCTCCGCCGGCCCCGACAGCTACGACTGCTCGGGCCTGGTCATGCGCTCCTGGGGAGCCGCCGGGGTGAGCCTGCCGCGTACCACCTACGGTCAGGCCGAAGCGGGCAACCGCGTCACCCGCGACCAGCTGCAGCCGGGCGACATCGTGTTCTTCTTCGGCGGTCTGGGCCACGACGGCCTCTACGTCGGCAACGGACAGATGATCCACGCTCCGCGCAGCGGGAAGAACGTCGAGGTCGTGTCGCTGTCGGGCTACTGGGACGGTCAGTTCCAGTTCGGCGTGCGCCCGTAGTCCTCCGTCCGGCCCGGCGGGGCCCCGCCGACGCGGTCCGGGCGCAGGCGTGCCGATCGTCACTCCGGGGCCCGGCGGGCAGCACCGCCGGGGCCCGGCGCGCGCGGATCACTGCCGGGGCGGCCGCAACGGGGGTGCTCGGGATCGGGACGGCACGGATCCGTCAATCCGGACGATCTGTAAACAGGCGGAATTCGTAACGAATCGGTTGAGCATGGTGTCGGCCATGCACTAGTGTTCCGCCGAGCCCGGTCGTCTGTACGTGCCATCACAAGGATGGCAGCGGCCGGCTCCCGCCGAGCTCCGCCCGAGCCTCCCCACCGTTCGGTACGCGGAGACCGGAAGCCCCCGCGGCCGCGTCCCCCCGCGTGCCGCACCTGCAACCCCCGGGTGCTCTCCGTCGCCAGCGGCGCCGCCTGGCGTTTCCGCGGCATGCCGCGGCCGTCCGGTACGGGCGCTCCGGTAGGCGGTCCTGGCAGAAAGGTGTGCCACCAACGTGGATGAACGCCATGAACGTGGCTCGTTCCGCCGGCATCTCGCGACCGTCGGCTTCGTCGCCGCAGGCGCTCTGATCCTGTCCACCGGCGCAGCGGCCGCCGAGCCGACCGTCGACGAAGTGCAGGACAAGATCGAGACGCTCGAAGAGGAGCACGCGGAACTCGCCGAGAAGTACAACCAGGCGAAGGAAGACCACGACGCCGCCCAAGAGAAGCTTGAGGACCTGCAGGAGGACAAGCAGGACACCCAGGACGAGATCGACAGCATGCGGGAGGACGTCCGCGGCCTGGCCAACGCGGCCTACTCCAACGCCGACTACGGCTCCCCCGCCTATCTGCTGAGCTCCGGCGGACCCTCCGACGCCCTGGACCAGGCGGCCGACCTCGGCTACCTCTCGGAGAACCAGACCCAGACCCTCGAAGAGTTCACCGAGAAGAAGGACAAGCTCGACAACCTCACGGCCGAAGCCGCCGACACCGAGGAGGAGGCGCAGGACAAGCTGGACGAGGCCGAGCAGGCCAAGGACGAGGCCGACGAGAAGATCGCCGAGCAGGAGGACCTGCTCGACGAGCTCACGGCCGAGCAGCAGGAGGCGGCGAACACCGGCGGCGGCACCGGCAACGCCGTCAACAACAGCGGCGCCTCGGGCAGCGCGGGCGCCGCCGTCGACTTCGTCTACGCCCAGATCGGCGACTCCTACAGCCTCGGCGCCAACGGCCCCGACGTGTGGGACTGCTCCAGCCTGGTCCAGGCCGCCTGGTCCCAGGCCGGTGTGAGCCTGCCGCGCACCACCTACGACCAGGTCAACGCCGGCACTTCGGTGTCCTGGGACGCCCTGCAGCCCGGCGACCTGATCTTCTTCTACAGCGGCCCGGACCACGTGGGCATGTACGTGGGCGGAAACAAGATGGTGCACGCCTCCAATCCGCGCAAGCCGGTGCAGGAAGTCACCCTGGACAGCTACTACCAGAGCAACTTCCACTCGGCCGTCCGGCCCTGACGCCCCGGCACCGCCGCGCGGACCCGGCCGCGGACACGTCCGGGTCCGCGCGCGCCGCCCGCGGGACGGCTCACGCGGTGGCGCGCAGGCCGGTTCGCGGACGGGGGCCGCCGTAGCACTAGAATCGGCCGCGTGCCGCGAACCCTGATCGTCACCAACGACTTTCCCCCGCGCCCCGGCGGGATCCAGGCCTTCGTCCACGAACTCGCGCTGCGCCGGCCGCCCGGCTCGGCGGTCGTGTACTGCTCGACACCGTCTCCGCGGGATTCGGCCGCGTGGGGCCGGGCCGAGGAGTTCGACCTGGGGCTGCCCTTCCCCGTCGTACGGGAGCGGACCTCCGTGCTGCTGCCCACCCCCGCGGTGCGGCGGCGGGCCGAGCGGATCGCCGCGCTGGAGGAGTGCGACTCGGTGCTGTTCGGCGCCGCGGCTCCGCTCGGGTTGATGGCCGGCGGCCTGCGCCGCGCCGGCGTGCGCCGCATTGTGGGCCTGACCCACGGACACGAGACCGGGTGGTCGGTGCTGCCGGGCGCACGACGCGCACTGCACCGCATCGGCGAGGAGACCGACACCCTCACCTATCTCGGCGCGTACACGCGCAGCCGGTTGGCACGGGCGCTGTCGCCGGCCGCCGCAGCGCGCATGCGCCGGCTGGCCCCCGGTGTGGACACCGAGCGCTTCCGCCCCGGAGCGGGAGGTGAGCACGTGCGCGAGCGGCACAACCTCACCGGGCGCCCCGTCGTGGTGTGCGTTTCGCGCCTGGTGGAGCGCAAGGGCCAGGACACGCTGGTGCGGGCCTGGCCGCGCATCCTGGCCGACGTGCCCGACGCCGCGCTGCTCCTCGTCGGAGGCGGCCCCTACCGGCGGCGCCTGGAGGCGCTCGCGCGCGACCGGGGCGTCGCCGGGTCGGTGTTCTTCGCCGGGGACGTCGCCGCCGACGAACTGCCCGCCTACTACGACGCCGGCGACGTGTTCGCCATGCCGTGCCGTACCCGCAACGGCGGCCTGGACGTCGAAGGGCTGGGGATCGTCTACCTGGAGGCCTCGGCGACCGGCCTGCCGGTGGTGGCCGGGCGCTCCGGCGGCGCGCCCGACGCGGTCCGCGACGGCGAGACCGGCCGGGTGGTCGACGGCACGCGCCCCGGCCCGGCGGCGCGGGCGCTCGTCGGGCTGCTGCTCGACCCTCAGCGGGCCGCGGCCATGGGCGAGCGCGGGCGCGCGTGGGTGCGGCGGGAATGGACCTGGGACGGTGTCTCGGCGCGGTTGGGCGAGCTGCTGACGCCCTGAACCGTCCGCGCTCCGCTCACGCGCGAGGCCGGCGCGGAGCCGTGCGGCCCCGCGCCCGCCCCAGACCGCCGCGGGCGGCGGTCAGCCGTCGTAGAGCCCTTCGATCTCGTCGCTGAACTGCTTGGCCACCACGTGCCGCTTGACCTTGAGCGAAGGCGTCATCTGGCCGCCCTCTTCGGAGAAGTCGACCGGCAGAATGGTGAACTTGCGCACCGACTCCGCTCGCGAGACCGCCGTGTTCGCGTCGTCGACGGCCTCCTGGACGGCGGCGACCAGGTCGGGGTCGGCCACCATGGCGGGGATCTCGCCGGTCTTGGAGTTCTGCTGCTTCCAGAACTCGAAGGCCTCGGGGTCGATGGTGATCAGCGCCGAGACGAAATTGCGGTTGTCGCCGACGACCATGCACTGGCTGACGAGAGCGTGGCTGCGCAGCCGGTCCTCCAGCACTGCGGGAGCGACGTTCTTGCCGCCGGCGGTCACGATGATCTCCTTCTTGCGGCCGGTGATCGACAGGTAGCCGTCTTCGTCCAGTCGGCCGAGGTCGCCGGTGCGGTACCAGCCGTCCTCGTCGAAGGCCTCCGCGGTGGCCTTCTCGTTCCGCCAGTAGCCGCGCATTACGTGGTCGCCCTTGACGAGGATCTCGCCGTCGTCGGCGATGCGGTGGCTGACGCCCGGCAGCGGCGGGCCGACGGTGCCGATCCTGTTCTTGGACGGACTGTTCACGCCGGTGGGGGCCGACGTCTCGGTGAGCCCGTAGCCTTCGATGATCGTCAGGCCCACGCCGCGGAAGAAGTGGCCCAGCCGCTCGCCCAGCGCCGATCCGCCCGAGACGGAGTAGCGGGCCTGCCCGCCGACCGCGGCGAGGATCTTGCCGTACACCAGCCGCTCGAACAGGGCGTGGCGCAGCCGCAGCGACAGCGGGACGCGGCCGGTGTCCAGCGCGCGGCTGTAGGCGACCGCGGTCTCGGAGGCGGCGCGGAAGATGCGGCCGCGGCCCTCGGAGACGGCCTTCTGCTCGGCCTTGTTGTAGACCTTCTCGAACACCCGCGGCATCGCCAGCAGGAAGGTGGGGCGGAAGGTGCCGAGCGCGTCGATGACTTCGGGCCCGGTGGAGGGGAAGTGCCCCATCACCGTCCGGGACTCCACGCAGCCGATCTGGATGATGCGGGCGAAGGAGTGCGCCAGCGGCAGGAAGAGCAGCGTCGAGCGCCCTTCGATGGAGAAGACCTCGTGCAGCGGGCCGTGGACGACGTTGAGGATGGTGAACAGCAGGTTGCGGTGGGTCAGTTCGCAGCCTTTGGGGCGGCCGGTGGTCCCGGACGTGTAGATGAGGGTGGCGAGTTCGTCGGCGGTTCCGGCCGTGCGCCGCTCGTGCACGGTGGAATCGGCCACCTCGGCGCCGGTCCGCTGGAATTCGGCCCAGGCGGGCCCGTCGATCTGCCAGATGTGCTCCAGCGCCGGCAGGTCGGCGCGCACGGCCTCGATCCGGGCGGCGTGCTCCGCGCTTTCGGCGAAGACCGCCCGGCTGCCGGAGTCGCTGAGGATCCAGGAGATCTGCTCCTGGGACGAGGATTCGTAGATCGGTACCGTCACGCCTCCAGCGGACCAGATCGCGTAGTCGATCACGGTCCACTCGTAGCGGGTGCGGGACATCAGGCCGACCCTGTCGCCGTGCTCGACCCCGGCGGCGATGAGCGCTTTGGCGACCGCGACGACGTCGTCGCGGAACCGCGCGCAGGTGACGTCGCGCCACTGGCCCGCCTCCTGGCGGCGCAGCGCGACGGCGTCGGGCTCTTCGTCGGCCCGCGCAAAGAGTGTGTCGGGCAGCCGCGACTCGGCCGCGACCTCCACCTTCACCGGACTGCTGTATTCGCGCACGTGATGCTCCCGGACGGCTGACGTGATCGAGGGGACTGCGACGACGGTAGCAACTCTCCTTACTCGCGGGTAGAACACGTTCTCACCCGGTATCCGAAAGTGATCCTCCGGAAGCCGTACGGACTCGTCGCAGCCCGACCCCGGGATATGCCGGAGCCGCCCCCGAATTCCCCCGGGCGCTCCGCCACCGCGGTGCCGCCGGCGGCTAACGTGACGGTCAGAGGCGAACTCGAGGGAAGCGGAGTTGCAAGGCATCATGGCCGAACCCGAACGTGACAACGACCGTGGCACCGGGCGCGCCGACCAGGGCGGCGACGGGGCCCCGGACATCATCGACGAGGCGCTGCGCATGGCCGGCTCCCTGCAGCGGCGGCTGCTGGCCGCCGGAGTGCGCCGCGGCGCCGCAGCGGCGGTCCCACCGTCCCGCAAAGGCGACGTGTGGGAAGAGGCCGTGAAGTACGAACAGCCACAGCCCTCCCCGGCGGAGGCGCTCTTGGGAATCGCCCGTACGAAGGGACCGGAGGTGGCGGGCCACCTCGGGAGGGCCGGTGTCGCCGTCGTCGGCGCCGTCGGCGAGACCCTGGGCGTGGTCGAGCGCGCCTTGGAGCGCCGCACCCCCGACCCCGGGGCCGGCACCGGTCGCGACGCGGAGGCCTCCCGCGGCTCCGGATACGGGCGCGGCAGAACGCCGCCTCCGGGGGAGTCCGCCCGCGGCGAGTGAACTAGAATCCCGCGGGAACCGGTACAGACCGGCTGCCGTGCCGCCCGCACCGCCGGCGCTCCCGCGTCCGCCGAGCCGCGAGCGCTCGCCCGGCGCCGCCGCGCAGCCGGAGACGACAGGAGGAGCCGCGCATGCGGATGACGATCGGCGTCGACATCGGCGGTACCAAGGTCGCCGCGGGAATCGCCGACGCCCAGGGCCGGGTCCGCGACGTCGTCCGGCACCCCACACCCCGGGGCGACGGCGAGGCGCTCGCCGACGTCGTGGGCGAAGCGGTGCGCGAGCTCCGCGACACCCGCGCCGGCGCCGACATCGCCGCGGTGGGCGTGGGCACGGCCGGCTTCGTCGACGCCGACCGTGCCACGATCGTCCTCGGCGCCAATCTCGGCCTCGCCGAGGAGCCCTTCAAGGAGCGGCTGCGGCGCCGCGTGGACCTTCCCGTCGTGGTGGAGAACGACGCCAACGCCGCAGCCTGGGCCGAGGTCCGCTTCGGCGCCGGCCGCGGCAGCGAGCACGTCGTCTGCGTCACCCTGGGGACCGGCGTGGGCGGCGCCGTCGTCATGGGCGGCGAGCTGCAGCGCGGCCGCTACGGCGTCGCCGGCGAGGTCGGCCACTACCGGGTCGTGCCCTTCGGACGCCGGTGCGGATGCGGCAACCACGGCTGCTGGGAGCAGTACGCCAGTGGTCGCGCCCTGGTCGGCGAGGCCCTCGACCTGGCCCGCGCCGAACCCAAGCGCGCCGAGCGGATGGTGGAGCTGGCCGGAGGAAACGCCGAGGGCATCGAGGGCCGCGCCATCACCCGGGCTGCCGAAGAAGGCGACGAAGGCGCCACCGCCTGCTTCCGCGCGGTGGGCGAGTGGGTCGGTCTGGGCCTCGCCGACCTCGCCGCGATCCTCGACCCGGAGGTGTTCGTGATCGGCGGCGGAGTCTCCGACGCCGGCGACACCCTGCTGGGCCCCGTCCGCGACTCCTTCGCCCGCCACGTCACCGGACGCGCCACCCGGCGCCTGGCCGAGGTCCGCATCGCCGAGCTCGGATCGCAGGCGGGCATCGTCGGCGCCGCCGACCTCGCTCTGCGGTAGGCCGCTCCGGCGCCGGAACGGCGGTCGGGCGGGCGGCTCGCGGAGGGGGCGGGCCGCCCGCCCGACCGGGTCCGGTGCGGCCGCCGCACCGGACCCGGTCGCCGGGATTCAGCGCCAGTCGGCGGTGAATCCCTGTAGACAGTCGCCGCCGGGGGAGTCGAGCTCCGCCGAGCGGTCGGCGCCCGACTCCCACTCGACCGTCCCGTCGGGGGCGACCTTCACCAGCTTGTACTCGAATGCGCTGCCCTCGGACAGGTCCACCGATCCGGTCCAGGTCGGATAGCCGGCCTCGTCGGTGGACAGGCGCACCCCCTGGGCCGGGTCCCACGACCCCAGCTCGGGAACGGAGCCCACTACGCGGACATCCTGGCCGTACCAGGTCTCGGCCTGGACCGAGAACGCGGCGGTGGCATCGGAGCACTCGTCGCCGCCGGGCGGCGGCTCGGTGCCGCCGCCGCAGTCGCCGCCGCCGGTGCACAGGGCGCCGGTGTGCAGCGCCACAGCTCCGTCGGCGGGCACGGTCACATGCACCTCGCCCCCGGACACCTCGTAGGCGCCGGAGCCGCAAGCGCCCTCGGCGCCCACCGTGCCGTTGGCGACGTCGCAGTAGCTGCCGTCGGGCAGCGCGGTGGGGGCGGACAGCGTCCACTCCGACCCCGTCGCGTTGAACGCGGCGAACCCGCGCTCGCCCCGGTCGAAGGCGATCCGCTCCTGCCCGTCCTCGGCGCGCTCGGTCAGGGGCGCGTCGCCGACGGCGGTGGTGAACGTGGGCATCGCGTTCAGGCCGCGGTGCTCGCAGTACCAGCCGTCCGCGCCGCACTCGGTGGGCGCGGTGATCGCACCCGCCGGGTTCCCGTCCTCGGCTCCGGTCGAGGGGGGTCCCTGCGCGTCGGAGTCGAACCGGTAACTCGACATCACCTTGGGGGTGCCGTAGGGCTGGGCGAGGGTCAGCGCCTGGGCCAGGGTGTGCCGCTCGCCCATCCGCTGATGGCTGATGGAGCTGTCACTGCGCTGGGTGTCGTGGTTGTCGATGAAGACGACGGCCTGGTCGGAGTCCACGGCCATGCCGCCGCCGACGGTGTCCAGGACGCCCGCCAGCTGTCCGTCGCGGATCTGGGCGCCGACCCGGCTGTGGTAGCCCATGTCGGTGACGTCGCCCAGGTGCGTGTAGCCGGGCGGGCGGATCGACTCGGGGCCTCCGCCTTCCAGCACCTCGTGGAACACGTAGGGCCGGCCGCCGAACTCGGGGACCTCGTCCACGCGGGACAGGATGGCCTCCAGGTCCCCCGCGGGAACGTGCTTCGCGGCGTCGATGCGGAAACCGGCCACGCCCAGGTCCACCAGGTCGTTGAGGTAGCCGGCGACGGTGTCGCGCACATGCTCGGATCCGGTGTCGAGGTCCGACAGCGACACCAGTTCGCAGTTCTGCACCTCCTCGGGATCGCTCCAGTTCGCGATGTCGCTGCGGCAGTCGCCGAAGTCGCCGTCGCCGTAGGGGACGTGGGGGTAGGAGTACTTCTGGTATGTGCTGCCGTCGCTGCCGGGGCCGCTTCCCGCGGATCCGGTGCCGGTCATGTGGTTGACGATGGCGTCGACGTAGATTTTCACGCCCGCGTCGCGGCAGCTGCGGACCATGGATGCGAATTCGTCGCGGGTCCCGCGCCGGGTGTTGTCCAGGGAGTAGGACACGGGTTGGTAGTCCTGCCACCAGGGGTAGTCCTCGCCCTCCAGGACGACGTGTTCCTGGGGCGGGGAGACCTGGACGGCGCCGTAGCCGTTGGGTCCCAGGGTCTCCGCGCACTCCTGGGCCACGGACTCCCAGCGCCACTGGAACAGGTGCACGATGGGGCCGTCGCCGGCGTCGGCCGTGGTCGAAGCCGCCGTCTGGGCGGGTGCGGGCTCGGCGGCGGCGGGTGCGGTCGAGACGGCGGCACCCGTTGCGGCCAGCGCGGCGCACGCGGCCGCCGCGCCGAGTCGTCGGATCTGCTTCATCGCGCCTCCCGGGGCGGATGGGGGATAGAGCACCGGCACCGCAAGTACCTTGCAGGCAATTGCTGAAAAATCTTGCGGGGCAGGTGGCTGAATCTAGCAAGCGCAGGCGCGTGTGTGAATGGGGTCACAGCCCGGTGTCGGATTCCGGGGGCGTGGCCGATGGCAGGGGTATGCGCTGCTGAAACGATAGGAGCTCCGCCGGATCGTCACTGCGGGTGCCCGTGATGGCGCGTCTCGGCCAGGGGTGATCGCGGTACGTGAAAGTCACGCGATCGTGTCGATCGGCGGAATCGGATGCAATCCGTGCAAGGGCTTGCAGGGATTTCGGCAGACGTGCGTGCGGCGGCGTGCGCACGGCGGATTCCGGGGCCCGCCCGCCGTGCGCGGCGAGATGCCCGGGAGGGCCTAAGCGGCGGCGCCGGGGCCGTTCCCGGAGGTGCGGCCGTCGGGCTCCTCGGGGGCGGTGTCGGTGTCGGCGGAGGGCTCCTTCTTCCTCCGGCGCCGGAGCGCGCCTTTGAGCGCCGCCGTGCCCGTGCCCCGGCGCTTGCCGCTCTCGGCCCCGGCGCCCCCGCGCTCGGCCCGCTTGCGCTCCTTCTCGCCGGCCTGCTGCTCCTTCTTCTCCTCCTTGGCCGCCGCATCCAGCTCCGACTTGACCGACTGCGCGTAGCGGTCCACGTACTCCTGCCCCGACAGCTCCATGAGGGCGTACATGATCTCGTCGGTGACGGCGCGCAGCACCCGCGGGTCCTTCTCCATGCCGTAGTAGCGGGAGAAGTCCAGCGGTTCGCCGAAGACGGCCTTGGGCCGGATGCCGAGCTTGGGCAGGGTGCGCCCGGGCGGCATGATCTTGTCGGCGTTGATCATGGCCATCGGGACCACCGGTGCCCGGGACTCCAGCGCCATGCGCGCCACGCCCGTGCGTCCGCGGTAGAGGCGGCCGTCGGGTGAGCGGGTGCCCTCGGGGTAGATGCCCAGCAGCCGGCCCTGCTTGAGTACTTTCAGCCCGGTGCGCAGAGCGGCCTCACTGGACTTGCCGCCGGAGCGGTCGATGGGGATCTGCCCGACCCCGGTGAAGAAGAGGCGGCTGAGCAGGCCTTTGGGGCCGGTTCCGGTGAAGTACTCGGCCTTGGCCAGAAAGGTGATCTTGCGGGGCAGGGGGAGCGGGCCGAAGAAGTGGTCGGAGAAGGACAGGTGGTTGCCGACCATGATCGCCGGCCCCTGCCGGGGCACGTTCTCGACGCCCTCGGCGCGCGGCTGCCACAGCACCGCGATCACGGGCCCCAGAAACGCCTTGACAATCCAGTAGAACACCGGCACTCACTTCCGCCCACGCGGGGCGCGCCTCGACGGACTCGCCACGTCTGTCTTCCCGCTTCCACGATCGATCGCGGTCATCTTCCCATTGTCGTCGGCCGACCACCAATGGCAGAACAAGTTACCCGCAGGTAATGGCCGCGGGCTCCCGCGTACCCGGCCGCGCGGCACCGCCCGCGACCGCAACGGGGGGAAGCGGAGCGCGTACAAATTTCGTAAGGTCGGTTGAGCGCGGATGCGGCCGCCGACCGCGTCCCCCACCGGAGCCGAGGAGAGGCCACCATGCCGACGATGCCGGGTGCCGAGCCCTACCGCCGATCCGGCGGTGGAACCGGCGTGCTGCTGTGCCACGGGTTCACCGGCTCGCCCCGCTCGATGCTGCCGTGGGCCCGGCACCTGGCCGACGCCGGTCTCACCGTCGACGTGCCGCTGCTGCCCGGACACGGCACCTCGTGGCAGGAGATGGCCGCGACCACGAGCGCGCAATGGCTGGCCGCGGTGGAGTCCGCGCTGCTGCGGCTGCGCGGGCTGTGCGACACCGTGTTCGTCGCCGGGCTGTCGATGGGCGGCTGCCTGGCGCTGCGCCTGGCCCAGCTGTACCCCGAGTCAGTCCGCGGCGCGATGGTGGTGAACCCGTCGCTGGCCGTGGAGAATCCGCTGCTGCCCGTCGCACGGCTGCTGGCGCCCCTAGTGCCCGCGACCCCGTCCGTGGGCGACGACATCAAGAAGCCCGGCGTCGGGGAAGGCTCCTACGACACGGTGCCGACCGCGGCCGCGGCGACACTCCCGGCGCTGTGGCGTGTCACGAAACGGGACATGGCGACCATCACAGCACCGGTTCTCGCCTACCGGAGCCCGCACGATCATGTCGTGGGGCCCCGGAGTCTGCGTATCCTCGCGAGTAGGGCGGTGAACGCGCGGCTGCGCGTCCACTCTCTGGACAACAGCTACCACGTGGCCACGTTGGACTACGACGCCTCCACCATCTTCGATGGCAGCCTCGCGTTCGTCCGCGAGCACAGCACAAGCGGGGAAGGGACGAAGCGATGACACATCGCCGGGGCAACGGCCTGCTCGCCGAGACCTACCTCCCGCTCATCGTGCTTCCCGCGGTTCTGGCCGACCAGATGCTGGAGGCGCTGCGCGAGCGCGGGATCGCGGCCTACGCCGTGCAACTGGACGAAGGGGTGCCCGACCGCGCCGACGGGGCGGAGGAATCGGCGACCGACCACCTCTACGTCGACGCCGGCGAGCGTGCGGCGGCCGCGGAGATCCTCCGCGACCAGCTGCCCGACCTGGAGCGCCGCGGCCTCGAACCGGGCGGCGCCGAAACCGGCGAGAGCGCCCCCCGGCAGACGCGCATCGATCCCGAACCGGGCCGCCCCGCCGCCGGCGACGACGAGGTGTGGGCCGATCTGGTCGCACGCTTCTACGACACCCCCGACGCCGACGAGGCCTCCTGGCCGGAGGCCGAGAACCTGACGACCGGGGAGCGCGCCTCCGGCCCGGGGAGCGGGCCCGAGACCGCCGACACCGACGACGCCGGGGAGGCGGGCGCCGGCGACTCCCCCCAGGCCCGCGTGGTCCGCCCGGCCGAGCCCGGCGACGACCACGAGCACTTCGTCCCGCCTCCGCCGCCGCCCCTGCCCCGGGGCGACCTCACCAGCCGCCTCTCGTGGGCCGGGCTGTTCGGCGGCCCCCTGCTGCTGCTCGGGTCCATGCTGCTGGGGACGTCGCTGCCGGGCTGGCTGGCGTTCCTGGCCGTGGCCGCCTTCATCGCCGGGTTCGTGGTGCTCGTGGTGCGCATGGGCGACCGCCCGCCGGGAGACGAAGGACCCGACGGCGGCGCCGTGGTCTGACACCCGCCGCGCTCGGCGCCGTGCCCTTCCGCGGCCGCGGCCCCTCCGCGGCGCGGTGCCCGCCCGTTCCCCAGCCGGCAGGACCCTCGCAGATGAGCGCCGAATCACCCGATTCCGCCCCCGTCACGGCTTCCGAGTACGGTCCGGGGACCGCTTCCGGCCACCCGGTTGCCGGGCGCGCCGACTCCGCCCCCGCGGGGTCGGAGCCCGCCGGCCCCTCCGCAGGCGCCGAGCCGTCCACCGCGCCGCCGGGGTTGTCCACGCCCCTGTGGCGCGCGATCGCCGTCTTCCGCGCCGCGTCGATGGTTTACGCCGTCTTCCTCATGGTCCAGCACCTCGACCTGCTGGCACGCCCGTGGGCCGCATGGGCGGTGCTGTCCGCCATGGCCGCCTGGACCGCCGCCTCCGCCGCGCTCTACGCCCGCCCGCACCGCCGCAGGCGGACCCTGCTCGCCGCCGACCTCGCCGTCGCATTCGGCTGCCTGGCCGCCACGGCCGTGGCGGTCGAACCCGGCTACCTGCGCATGGCCCCGCCGCTGACCACCACCTGGTTCGCGGGCGCGGTGCTGGCCGCCGCCGTACTCGGCGGGCGGCGCATCGCCCTGGCCGCGGCGCTCGCCCACGGCGTGGTCGACATCGCGGTGCGGACGGGCCTGGGCCTGACCGTCACCGCCGCGGTCCCGCGCGGCGTGGTGCTGCTGCTGTTGGCCGGGTACTCGCTCGGCTACCTCGCGAACTACGCCGCTGCGGCCGAGCGCCGCTTCGCCGAAGCCGTCGAACTGGAGGCGCGCACCCGCGAACGCGAGCGGCTCGGCCGATCGATCCACGACTCCGTGCTGCAGGTACTGGCGATGGTCCAGCGGCGCGGTGCCGAGGCGGGCGGCGAGGCCGCCGAACTCGGGGCGCTCGCCGGCGAGCAGGAGGCCCGCTTGCGGGCGCTGATCGGCGGGCGCTACGGCACGGCGGCCGCCGGACGGGCGGGGGCGGCCGCGCAGGAGGGCCCGGCGGGCGCCCTCGCGGCCGTACCCGCCGCAGGGGATGCGGCACCGGCCGCCGACGTGGCGGCCCTGCTCGACGCGCACGCCGGGGCCCGCGTCACGGTCTCGGCCCCGGCGGCCGAGGTCGCCGTGGCGTCGCGGACGGCCCGCGAGCTCGACGCGGCCGTGCGCGAAGCGCTGGGCAACGTCGAACGCCACTGCCCACCCCGGACCCGCGTCTGGCTGCTGGTGGAGGACGAGGGCGAGACCGTCGTGGTGACGGTCCGCGACGACGGCCCCGGCATCGCTCCCGAACGCCTCGACGAGGCCGCCGCTCAGGGCCGGCTGGGCCTGGCCCAGTCCATCCGCGGCCGCATCGCCGACCTCGGCGGCACGACCGAGATCACCACGGCCCGCGGGCAGGGTACCGAGATCGAGATGCGCGTGCCCGCCCGGCGCCGATAGTCCCCGGGCCCGCCGCCGGCCGGCCCGTCCGGCGGCTAGCCCGGTCGCGGCCCGTCGCCCGGCACCTCCTGGTAGGAGTAGCGCTGCTCCTTCCAGGCGTCGGCGCGGTTGTGGTAGCCGCGCTCCTCCCAGAAGCCGCGGCGGTCCGCAGTCAGGTACTCGACCGCGCGGACCCATTTCACGCTCTTCCAGCCGTACAGGTGCGGCACCACCAGGCGCACCGGATAGCCGTACTCGGGGGCGAGGCGCGCGCCGTCGCGGTGCGTGGCCAGCACCACGTCGCGGGTGAGGAAGTCGTCGAGGCGCATGTTGGCGCTGTAGCCGTACTCGGCCCACACCATCACGTGGGTCACCGACGGATCGGGCGGCGCCAGCTCCACCAGCGTCTCGGTGGAGACCCCGCTCCAGTGCTCGCCGGGCAGAGTGAACCTGGTCACGCAGTGGAAGTCGGCGACGGCGCCCACGCGCGGCAGGGCGTCGAACTCGGGCCAGCTCCACCGGAACTCGCCCAGCGACGCGGTGAACCCGTAGACGCGCAGATCCCATCTGTGCGCACGGAACCGCGGCACGGGGCCGTAGTGCAAGGCGGGCCGTTCGCGCGGCACGTGCTGCCCCGGCGGCAGCGGTTGATCCGACAATCGCTCTCCTTCGTGCGCCTCGTCCGCCATCCTGCCAGGGGCGCGCGTGCGGCACCGTGGCCCCTCCTCCCGTACGGCACGGTCGGCGAATGGGTTATAGTCGCAGACATGCAGCAGAGCTTTTGGCGCTTTTATGGCTACCGGCCCACGGCTAGGACGGTCGCCCGCCAAGCGCTGCGCTGACACGGACGACTTCGAGAGCCCCGGGCCGGAAACGGCCCGGGGCTCTTTTGCTGCCCGGCCGGATCCGCCGCCCGGTCCCGCTCCCGTCCAGCCGGCAGACCACCTCCACCGCGTCCGCGAACGGACGTCCACGTGCCGAAGGGACAGCACACAATGGTCATCGTCATGGGGCCCGGGGCCACCCGCGA
The DNA here is from genome assembly GCF_014204715.1 of Streptomonospora salina. NCBI lineage: Bacteria > Bacillati > Actinomycetota > Actinomycetes > Streptosporangiales > Nocardiopsidaceae > Streptomonospora > Streptomonospora salina. Next base: position 619,635 of record NZ_JACHLY010000001.1, on the reverse strand, counting down.
ACATACCGACGCCCTCGTCGACCTCGTCGCCAGTGCGGGGGGCGAGGCGTACGTGACCCGCGGCGTCAGCCGCACGATCATCGGCCTGGTCGGCGATGTGCGCCAGTTCGAGACCCTGGACCTGCGCGCGATGCCGGGCGTCAGCGACGTTCTGCGTATCAGCGTGCCCTACAAGCTCGTCAGTAGCGAGAACCAGCCCGGACGCTCCACGGTCCGCGTCGCCGGCGTTCCGGTCGGCGGCGACAACATGACCGTCATCGCCGGCCCCTGCGCGGTCGAGACCCCCGACCAGACGCTGCAGGCCGCGCACATGGCCCGCGACGCCGGCGCATCGCTGCTGCGCGGCGGCGCCTACAAGCCCCGCACCTCCCCGTACGCCTTCCAGGGGCTGGGCGAGACCGGCCTGAAGATCCTCGCCGACGTGCGGGCGGAGACCGGACTGCCGATCGTCACCGAGGTGGTCGACGCCGCCGACGTGGACCTGGTCGCCGGATACGCCGACATGCTCCAGATCGGCACGCGCAACATGCAGAACTTCGCCCTGCTGCAGGCGGCGGGCGAGGCGGGCCGCCCCGTCCTGCTCAAGCGCGGCATGAACGCCACCATCGAGGAGTGGCTGATGGCCGCCGAGTACATCGCCCAGCGCGGCAACCTCGACATCGTGCTGTGCGAGCGCGGGATCCGCACGTTCGAGAAGGCCACGCGCAACACCCTCGACATCAGCGCCGTCCCGGTGGCCCAGAGTCTGTCGCACCTGCCGGTGATCGTGGACCCCTCGCACTCCGGCGGCAAGCGCGATCTGGTGCTGCCGCTGTCGCGGTCGGCGATCGCGGCCGGCGCCGACGGAGTCATCGTCGACGTGCACCCCACCCCCGAGACCGCGCTGTGCGACGGTCCGCAGGCGCTGGTCGGCGACGACATCCGGCAGTTGGCCGACGCCGCCGCCACGCTGTCGCCCATGGTGGGCCGCACCCTCACCGCCGCGCCCGCGCGGGTCGGTGCCGGAGCCTGACGGGCGGGGACGCGCCGGACGCCTCCGGGACCGGAGGGCGGGCGCCGCCCGCGGCGCCCGCCGGGCCGCTCCCCGGCCGGGGAGCGGCCCGGCGGGATCAGACCTTTTCCGGGGCCTCGTCGCCCAGGAAGCTGGGCCGGTGCAGCTTCTTGCCCGCGAGCAGGTGCTCGGCCAGCTCTTCGGCGTCCAGCCGCTTCTCGATCCGGCGCAGGTCGGGGATCTTCGCGGCGGTCTCGGCCTGGCGCGGCGTGAGCAGCGTGCAGCAGTCCTCGTCGGGCAGCTCGGAAATCGACAGCGTGGCCATGCGCCGTGCCTCGTCCATGATCTCGGTCTTGTCCATGCCGACCAGCGGCCGCAGGATCGGGAGGTCGACCGCGTCGTCCAGCGCCTTCAGGTTGGTCATGGTCTGGCTGGAGACCTGGCCCAGCGCGTCGCCGGTGACCAGCGCCTCGGCCTTGAGGTCGTCGGCCAGCGCCTCGGCCGTCTTGAGCATCAGCCGGCGCTGGGCGATGACCTGCAGCCGTTCGGTGCCGGAGGATTTCAGCTGCTGCTGGGCCTTGCCGAAGGGGACGACGAACAGCCGCGAGCCCACCTGGTACCGGTCGAGCTGGCGCACGAGGCTGTAGGCCTTGTAGACGGACTCCGGACCGGTGAACGGCATGCCGGAGAAGTGCAGGAAGTCGACTTTCAGGCCGCGGCGCATCATCCGGTGCGCCGCCACGGGGGAGTCGATCCCGCCCGACATCAGCACCAGCGCGCGGCCGCTCATCCCCACCGGCAGGCCGCCCTGGCCGGGGATTCCGTCGGTGAAGACGAACACCTCGTCCTTGTCGACCTCGACGTGGACGGTGTTCTCGGGGCGCTTGAGGTCGACCGGGAGCCCGTAGGCGTCGACGACGGCCGCGCCCACGTGCCCGGCCAGCTGCGAGGAGGTCAGCGGGAACCGCTTGTCGCGGCGGCGGGCCCGCACCGCGAAGGAGCCCCTGCGGCCCTCCATCTCCGCGACCGCGGCCCGCGTTACGGTGTCGAGCTCCTTGGGCACGCGGCGCACCAGGTGCACCCACACCACGCCCATGACGTCGCTCATCCGGTGGGCGAGTTCGGCGACCTCGGTGTCGGAGGCGTCGGGCATGCGGACGATCACCACACCCGATCCGCGCCGGGTCAGCTTGATCGGGTTCAGGCCGCGGGCGGCGGACCGGATGTTGTTGTGCAGGCGGCGTTCGAACAGGCTGCGGTTGCTGCCTTTGAGTACGATCTCGCCGAGCTTCATCAGGACGCACAGCTCATGCGGTCCGGACTCGGTCCGGTCGCGGACCGCGGCCTCGGCCTCGCGTCCTCCGACGGCCTCGTGCTCGGACATGACGGCCATGACAGCGGCTCCCTGATGAATCGACGGATGCGGGGGAGGGCGGAAGGGCGTCGCCCTCCGCCACTTCCAGTATCGAACATCGCAACGACCGGTCGCGACGGACGCATTCCCGCATGGGGACCGGACGCGAGCCCGACCGTGCGACACGACGCGCCCCCGGTCCGCCCGCGTTCGGGCGGACCGGGGGCGCGGTGCCGGACCCGGTACGGGCGGGACTCAGCCGAAGAAGACCTCGGCCTCCTCGAAGCGCTCGGCCGGCACCGTCTTGAGCTTGTCGGTGGCCGCCGAGAGGTCCACCCGCTTGATGTCGGTGCCCTGCAGCGCGACCATCTTGCCGTACTCCTGGTCGTGCACGGCCTCGATGGCGTTGACGCCCAGCCGCGTGGCCAGCACCCGGTCGAAAGCCGAGGGGGTGCCGCCGCGCTGCACGTGGCCCAGCACCACCGAGCGGGCCTCCTTGCCGGTGCGCGACTCGATCTCCTCGGAGAGGCGCTGACCGATGCCGCCCAGCCGCACGTGGCCGAAGGCGTCCTTCTCGCCGGCGGACAGCTCCATCTGGCCTTCCTCGGGGTGGGCGCCCTCGGCGACGACGAGGATCGGGGCGTAGTTGGTGCGGAACCGGCTCTCCACGTGTTCCACGACCTCCCCGATGTCGAAGGGGCGCTCGGGGATGAGGATCACGTTGGCTCCGGCGGCCATGCCCGAGTGCAGCGCGATCCAGCCGGCGTGGCGGCCCATGACCTCCACGACCAGTGCGCGGTGGTGCGACTCGGCGGTGGTGTGCAGCCGGTCGATCGCGTCGGTGGCGATGCCGACGGCCGTGTCGAAGCCGAAGGTGTAGTCGGTGGCGTTGAGGTCGTTGTCGATGGTCTTGGGCACACCCACGACGTTGACGCCCTGCTCGGTCAGCTGGGTGGCCACACCCAGCGTGTCCTCGCCGCCGATGGCCACCAGGGCGTCGATGCCCTGCTCGTTCATGTTCTGCTTGACGCGCTCGACGCCGCCGTCGATCTTCATCAGGTTCGTGCGCGAGGACCCCAGGATCGTTCCGCCGCGCGGCAGGATCCCGCTGACGGCCGCCCGGTCCAGGGGCATGGTGTCGCCTTCCAGCGGCCCGCGCCAGCCGTCCCGGAACCCGACGAACTCGTAGCCGTAGTCCTTGATGCCCTTACGGACGACTGCGCGGATGACCGCGTTCAGCCCCGGGCAGTCGCCGCCACCGGTCAGCACCCCGACTCGCATGCGTGCACTCCTCGAATTCCTGTGGACATCCTGACCGCCTCGGTCGGCGCGGGGGGCGCCTTTCGGGCGGTGCAAAGCGGTGCGGAGCGGCCGTGTGCCGCGGTACAGGCGGCCCGATCGTGGCCGGTGTCACCGAAGGCGCCCGCCGGGCGTTGGAAGCCGCACCCCGGGGGTAAACCCCCTGGATGGCGGTTCGGAGCTGGGGGCGGCGCCTTCAGTCCCGCACCGTCTGCATGGTCTAGACCATAGTCGCCCAACGTGCTGGAGGCCAACCCATGTCCGTCCTTGCGCTCGACGCCGGCACGACCGGCGTCACCGCCCTCGTCGTCGACGAGAACGGTGGTGTCCTGTCCCGCGGCTATCAGGAGTTCGCCCAGCATTACCCCGAAGACGGCTGGGTCGAGCACATTCCCGAGGAGATCTGGCAGGCGACCCTGGCGGCGTGCCAGACCGCCCTGGACGCCACCGACTCCCAGCCCACTTGCGTCGGCATCACCAACCAGCGCGAGACCGCGGTGCTGTGGAACCGCACGCGGGGCGGTTCGCCGCGCAGAGCCATCGTCTGGCAGGACCGGCGCACCGCCGGGATCTGCTCGGAGCTGCGCGAGGCCGGGCACGAGGACCGCGTCACCGCGGTCACCGGCCTGCGCCTCGACCCCTACTTCACCGGCACCAAACTCACCTGGATGCGCCGCAACGACCAGCGGGCCTGGAGCGGTGTGGAATCGGGCGAGACCGTCGTCGGCACCGTCGACTCCTACGTCATCAGCCGCATGACCGCCGGCGCCCGGCACGTCACCGACGCCTCCAACGCCTCGCGCACCCTCCTCTACGACATCCACCGGGGGGAATGGTCGCAGGAGATGTGCGACCTGCTGGGCGTGCCCCGGTCCGCCCTGCCCGAAGTGGTGCCCTCCTACGGCGTCGTCGGCGAGACCGCACCCGAAGAGTTCCTGGGGCTGCGGCTGCCCATCGCGGGCATCGCCGGCGACCAGCAGGCCGCCATGTTCGGCCAGAACTGCTACACGCCCGGCTCCTCCAAGTGCACCTACGGCACCGGCTCCTTCGTGCTGGTCAACACCGGAGACCGGCCCGTGGCCCCCGAATACGGCCTGCTGAGCACGGTGCTGTGGCAGCATCCCGACGGCCGCCTGGACTACGCGCTGGAAGGATCGATCTTCGTCACCGGCGCGGCCGTGCAGTGGCTACGCGACGGGCTGGGGCTCATCGACAGCGCAGCCCAGTCCGAAGGCCTGGCCGCCACCGTTCCCGATTCCGGCGGCGTCGTGTTCGTCCCGGCCCTGACGGGCATGGGAGCCCCCGACTGGGACCCCCATGCGCGCGGCACGATCTTCGGCATCACCCGCGCCACTCAGCGGGCCCACATCGCCCGCGCCACCCTGGACGCCATCGCCTTCGAGGTGCGCGACGTCGCCGAGGCCATGGCCGCGGCGTCCGGGACCACGATGCCCGAGCTGCGCGTGGACGGCGGAGCCTCCACCAACGACCTGCTCTGCCGGATCCAGGCCGACCAGCTGCAGGTCGGTGTGGCCCGGCCCGAGGTACAGGAGACCACGGCGCTGGGCGCCGCGTTCCTGGCCGGGCTGGGCACCGGCGTGTGGTCCTCCACCGACGAGCTGGTCCGGACCTGGAAGCTGGACCGCCGCTTCGAGCCCGGTGCGCGCGACGACGCCGCCCACCGGCGCTGGCGCACCGCCGTCGAGCGCTCCAAGGGCTGGGCCGAACTGGGCTGAGCCGCGGGGCGGGCGGCGGAGGCCGCCCGCCCCTCGACGCCGACGCTGCGGTTGCGAGCTGGTACGTGTCGGGTCCGCCGAGAACGAGCGCGTGGTTGTCAGCGTTCTCCGGCGCGGTATGCCGGTGAAAACCTCGCGATAGTCGGGACCGGGGCCAGATCAGCGGGAACCTCTTCGTGCTTTCCCGGACCCGGTGCCCCTGGAGGGACCATGGTTCAGTCCTCGCCGTCGAGTCCCCGGTCGATGGCGTAGCGCGCCAACTCGACCCGATTGTGCAGGTGCAGCTTGTTCAGCGTGTTCTGCACGTGGTTCTGCACGGTGCGGTGGGATACCGAAAGCCGATCGGCGATCTGCTTGTAGCCCAGCCCCTTGGCCACCAGCCGCAGCACCTCGGTTTCGCGCGGCGTCAGCGACGGCGCGGCCGACGCGTCGGAGTGCCCGGGGGCGGCGGCCATCCGCCGGTACTCGCCCAGCACCAGTCCCGCCAGCCCGGGCGTGTAGACCGCCTCGCCGGCGTGCACCCCGCGCACGGCTTCCAGCAGCTCCGCGCGCCCGGCCGATTTGACCAGGTAGCCGGTGGCGCCGGCCTTGACCGCCTCCAGAACGTCGGCCTGCTCGCCGCTGGCCGACAGCACCAGCACCCGCGGCGGCTCGGCTCCGTCCAACAGCCGACGGGTCACCTCCACACCCCCGATGTCGGGCAGCTGGAGATCGATCACGGCCACCGTGGGCCGCGCCGCCGGGGCTACGCGCACCGCCTTGGCGCCTTCGCCCGCGGTGGCCACCACGTCCAGGCCGGCCTCGGCGAGATCGCGCGCCACCGCATCGCGCCACATCGGGTGGTCGTCGACGACCATGACGCGGATCGCATCCTCTGCCATAGGGCGACTCTAGCGAACACCGCACCGGCGGCGGGGCGACGGAGCGGCCCGGAGCGCGTGCGGATCAGTCGCCGCCCCCGTTGCCGCCCCCGTTGCCGTTGCCGTTGCCGCCGTCGTCGCCGCCGCCGTCGTCGCCGCCGGGCGGGAACGGGCTGGCGACCAGCTCGATCTCGGTGTCCTTTTCGGCCGCCCCCTGCGGGCTGTAGCCGGTGACGTTGTCGCCCCCGAGTACGCGGGTGACCTTCACCTTGAAGCCCAGCTCCTCCAGGCGCTTCTTGGCGTCGTCGACCTTCCACCCCGTCACGTCCGGGATCTCGATCCGGTCGGGTCCCGAGGAGACGGTGATCGTGACGGTGTCGCCGGAGCTGACGGTCGCGCCCGCGGCGGGATCCTGCGAGATCACCTCCCCTTCGGGGACGTCCTCGCTGGGCTCCTCGGAGACCGAGACCTGCAGCCCCGCCTCCTCAAGCGTGGACTGCGCCTGGTCCTGCTGCACGCCGGCGACATCGGGGACGTCGAATCCCTCGCTGACGGTGAGGGTGACCGGCTCCTCCCGGTCGGCCTCGGCGCCCGGCTCGGGGTCGGTGCTGATCACCGCCCCGGCCGGGTGTTCCTGGGAGGAGGTCTCCTCCTCCACGATGTCGGCGAAACCGCCGTCCTCCAGCGCCGAGCGTGCGTCGGCGACGTCCTGGCCCACCAGGTCGGGCATGGACACGCTGCGCGGCCCCTTGGACAGGAGGATCGTGACGGTCTCGCCGGGCAGGACGCGCTCGTCCACGGCGGGTTCGACCTCGGCGACGGATCCGGCCTCCTGCTCGGAGTAGACGCGGCCGTCGCCCACGTCGATCTGCACGGGCACGCCGCCCAGAACCGCGCGGGCACCGTGCTCCTGCATGCCGACGACGTCGGGGACGGGCTCGTAGCGGCCCAGCAGGAACCACCAGCCGAACCCCAGCAGCACCACCGCGAGCACACCGGCGACCAGCAGCATCGGGTACGTGCGGCGGTCCGGCCCGCGGCGCCGGCCGCGCGCCGGGCCGGGCGGCTCCTCGTCGGCCAGGCCGCCGACCCCGACCTCCAGGGTGCTGGTGTCTCCGTCGGAGGCCGGCAGGACGCCCGTCGCCCGGACGTCGCCCACGTGGGCCGTATCGGCCGCAGCGGCACCGCCGGCCGGCAGCGCCGACTTGGCGTTGAGCACAGCCGCGAGATACTGGCCGGCGTCGCCCAGCCGGTAGCCGGCATCGCGCTCGGTGGCGCGGGTGACCAGCGTGTCGATCTCCGGCGGCAGGCCCGCCACCGTCCGCGACGGGCGCGGAACGTCCTCGTTGACGTGCTGGTAGGCGATGGCGATGGGGGAGTCGCCGGTGTGCGGTTGGGAACCGGTCAGCAGCTCGTAGAGCATGATCCCGGCCGCGTAGACGTCGGTGCGCGCGTCGGCGGTGCCCTGCTCGATCTGCTCGGGGGCCAGGTAGGCGGCGGTGCCCATCACGGCGCCGGTGCGGGTGTTGCCCTGCTGGGCGGACTCCACCGCCCGCGCGAGGCCGAAGTCGGCGACCTTGACCCGGCCGTCCTCGGTGAGCAGCACGTTCTCGGGCTTGACGTCGCGGTGGACGAGCCCCGCCTGATGCGCGGCGCCCAGCGCCGCCAGCACCGGCGAGATCACGGCCAGCGCGTCGTCCGCAGACAGGCGCCCGCGCTCGTTGAGCATGTCGCGCAGCGTCCTGCCGGGCACGTACTCCATGGCCAGGTACACGTGGCCGCGATCGGTCCCCTGGTCGTAGACCTGCACCACGTTAGGGTGGGAGAGCTTGGCCACCGAGTGCGCCTCGTTGATGAACCGGCGCACGAACGACGGGTCCTGGGCCAGTGAAGCGTGCATCACCTTGCAGGCCAGGCGGCGGTCCAAGCGAAGATCGCGAGCGACATAGACCGTGGCCATACCGCCACTGGCCACCCGCGCTTCGACGTGGTAGCGCTGATCGAGTGTCGTGCCCACCAGAGGGTCGGCAGTCGTCATGTCCACACTCGGGAGTCTAAGGCGTCCCGCGTCCGCGGGTGGTGCCAGCGGGGACGCGGGACGCGAACGATCGGGGGCACGTCCCCCGGCCTGCGGCGACGCACCGGACCGGAGGGAAGTCGGTTCCTCGTGTCCGCCGTTGTGTCCGCCGTTTCGGCGTGCGGCGGCAGGCGCTGCGGTCAGTCCACGGCCGGCGAGGAGGCCCGGGCGTAGCGCCGGACCGGGACCCGCCCGGCGCGGTAGGCGGCGCGGCCGGCGTGGACGGCGTCGCGCATGGCTCCCGCCATCAGCACCGGGTCCCGGGCGCGGGTGACGGCGGTGGCCAGCATCACCGCGTCGCAGCCCAGCTCCATGGCCAGCGCCGCTTCGCTCGCGGTGCCGATGCCGGCGTCGACGACCACCGGGACGCCCGCCTGCTCCACGATCAACTCGATGTTGTGCGGGTTGCGGATCCCCAGCCCCGAGCCGATGGGTGCGCCCAGCGGCATCACCGCGGTGCAGCCCACCTGCTCCAGGCGCCGCGCCAGGACCGGGTCGTCGTTGGTGTAGGGCAGGACGGTGAATCCGTCGTCGACCAGGCGCTCGGCCGCGTCGAGCAGCTCGACCGGGTCGGGCAGCAGGGTGCGCTCGTCGGCGACGACTTCCAGCTTGATCCAGTCGGTCTCCAGCGCCTCGCGGGCCAGGCGCGCGGTGCGCAGCGCGTCGCCCGCGGTGAAGCAGCCCGCGGTGTTGGGCAGCGGCCGGATCCCGTTGCGGTGCAGCACGTCCCACACCGAGCCCTCGGCGTCGGGGGAGACGCGGCGCAGCGCGACGGTGGTCAGTTCGGTGCCCGAGGCGGTGAGCGCGTCCTCCAGCACGCGCAGCGACGGGGCGCCGCCGGTGCCGGTGATCAGCCGGGACGCGAACGGTCGCCCGGCGATCACCAGGGGGTCCTCGTCGGCGTGCGCGCCGGGCCTCTGTGCCGCCCCCTGCGGGGCGCCGGACGGGGCGTCGGCGGGCTCGGCGCCCGCCGTGGTGTGCGTGTGGGGCATGGTGCCTCCTCGTCGTTCCTCTCCCGTCCGGCGACGGGAGAATCGGGAGAATCCGGTGGGACCCGCCCGCCGCAGTCGGGGGAGAGGCCGCATCAGCCGCCTTGGACTGCGGTGAGCACGTCGACGCGGTCGCTGTCGCCGACCTCCGTGACGGCCCAGCCGGCCTTGGGTACGACCTCGTCGTTGAGCGCGACGGCGACGCCGCCGGAATCCTGTGTCAGCGACCGCACGACGTCTGCGACCGTTGTGCGCGGTTCCACAGCGCGGCGCTCGCCGTTGATGATCACGTTCACTGCTCGCCTCCCTCGGTGGGGCCGCCGTCCGCGCCGGCGGCCCCGGGACCGCCCGTGGAGCGGGTGGCGGCGAACCTGCGCGCGTAGTCGGGGAGCGCGCCGGTGGTCAGTGCCCGGGCCATGGCGTCGCCGGTGACCGGGGCCAGCAGCACCCCGTGCCGGAAGTGGCCGGCGGCCAGCTGCAAGCCGGGTACCGCGGTCGGTCCCAGCAGCGGTTCATTGTCGGGCGATCCGGGCCGCAGCCCCACGCAGGTCTCGGCGACCTCCAGCTCGCTGACTCCGGGCACCAGCTCGTGGGCGTCGCGCAGCACCTCCCACAGCCCGCCGGCGGTCAGCCGGGTGTCGAATCCCTGTTCCTCCTGGGTCGCGCCCAGCACGATCTCCCCGGTCTCGCGCGGCACCAAATAGACGGGCGACCCCTTGACCAGGCCCCGCACCGTGCGGGTGACCGGGGGCGGCTCGCCCTCGGGCGTGCGCAGGCGCAGCAACTGGCCCTTGACGGGACGCAGCGGCGGCACGACCCCTTCGGGGATCCCCGCGATGGAGGGGGTGTCCACGCCGGCGGCGAGCACCACCTGCCCGGCGGCGATCTCGCCGCCGGAGTCGAGTGCGACGCCGCGGGCGCGCCCGTCGCCGTCGACGACGAGCCGGCGGACGCGGTCGCGCACCCCCACGGCCCCGCAGCGCTCGGCGGCCGCCCGCAGCGCTTGCAGCAGTGCGCGGGGGTCGACCGAGTGGTCGCCGGCGGCCAGGTAGCCGCCCCGCACCGACGGCGCGAGCATCGGCTCCAGCCGTCGGCATTCGCGCCCGGTCAGCCGCTCGGTGCCGAGCCCCAGCCGCGTGCGCAGATCGCCGAGGTGGCCCAGCCGGGCCATGTCGTCGGCGTCGAAGGCGACCTGAAGCGTTCCCTCGGCGCGGTAGCCGGCCGGCGATCCGCCGTCCTGCTCCAGCTCGGCGACGAACCCGGGGAAGAGGTCGCGGGAGCGCACGCACAGGCGCATCAGCTCCTCCTCGCCGAAGGAGGCCTCGGTGGCGGGGGTGAGCATCCCGGCGGCGACGGTCGACGCGCAGGGGCCGCCGAACGATTCGGCCACGACGGTGACGCTCAGCCCGGCGCGGGCGGCGCGCCATGCGGTGGCCAGTCCGATGAGCCCGGCACCGACCACCAGCACGTCGGCGGGCGACTGCGAGGAGGGGGTTGTCACTGACACGTCCCTGCTGCCACTTCCTTCGCCGGTACGACCCGGATCAGGTTCTTGCGGTCGGAGGCCGCCAGCCTCCCTCTCAGCCGGGTCCCGTCCCGGCTCCCGCGGGTGATCTCGTCCGCCGCCCATTCTAGGGGCCGCGCTCGGCGGAAGGCGATCGCCGGTCCGCCGCCGCGCGGAGGGCGGGCGGTACGGCGCCGCAGCGGCGATACGCAGCGGCGCGCGGAGGCGTTCGGTATCGGGTCCGGGTGTGGGACATTGGGAAGGTGAACGAGAACGACCGCGATACCGACGCCCTCATCGGCGAATGGATGACGCTGAAAGAGGCGGCCACGGAGCTGAACGTCAGCCCCAACCGCGTCAAGCAGTTCATCTCCGAACACAAGCTGCTGGGTGTCCGGCGCAAGGGCGAACTGCACATCCCCGCCGCATTCATCTCCGCAGGCGACGTCGTCAAGGGCCTGCCCGGCACGCTCACCGTCCTCGCCGACTCCGGTTTCAGCACCGAGGAAGCGCTGCAGTGGATGTTCACCCCGGACGAGTCGCTTCCGGGCGCGCCCATCGAGGCGCTGATCGAGAACCGCGGCACCGAGGTGCGTCGCCGCGCCCAGGCCATGGCGTTCTGACGGCCCCCGACCGGTCGCGGCGGTCGGCCGGGTAGCGGCCCCGGTTACCCTGGCCCGGTGAACGCGAGTCTGCGAGAGCGCCTGGACCGGGCGCGCCTGTACCTGTGCACCGACGCCCGCACCGACCGGGGCGACCTGGCGGAGTTCCTCGACGCCGCGCTGGCCGGCGGCGTCGACATCGTCCAGCTGCGCGACAAGTCCCTGGAGGCACGCCGGGAGCTGGCCGCGCTGGAGACCGTGCGCGAGGCGTGCGCGCGCCACGGCGCCCTGATGGCGGTCAACGACCGTGCCGACATCGCGCTGGCGGCGGGCGCCGACGTGCTCCACCTGGGCCAGGGCGACCTGCCGGTGCCGGATGCGCGCGCCGTCCTCGGCCCCGGTCCGCTGATCGGCCGCTCCAACCGCGACGCGGTGCTGGCGGCCGCCTCGGCCGAGGAGCAGGGCGTCGACTACTTCTGCGTCGGCCCCACCTGGTCGACCCCCACCAAGCCGGGCCGCTCGGCCGCCGGGCTGGAACTGGTGGAGCGCACCGCCGCGATGGCCCCCGACCGCCCGTGGTTCGCCATCGGCGGCATCGACTTGGCCAACCTCGACCGCGTGATCGGGGCCGGTGCCCGCCGCGTAGTCGTCGTGCGCGCCGTCGCCGACGCCGCGGACCCGCGCGCCGCCGCGGCGGAGTTCCGGCGCAGGCTCGCTGCCGCGCACGCCTGAGAGACGTCGCGGTTACCCGACCGGCGCACGGTGTGTCGTTCCGGGGCCGCCGCCGGGGCGGCGGATCCGCCACGGCGGCAGCGCGCCGGCCCCGAGCCCCGGTGTGCCGGTGCGCCGGGTTCGCGCCCGCACCGTGCGGCGGCCGCCCGCTCGCCTAACAATGTTAGGTAACGATGCCGCGGGCGCGCTTCCCACTGCGCCCCGCACCTTCTAGCGTCAGTGGCACCAGTCACATCCACGCAGCGCGAAGGGTGAGGGCGAATGCGCAGCACCATGCAGGACGTCCCGCTGTCCATCGGCAATCTCGTCCGCTACGGGACATCGGTGCACGGCGACGCCCGCATCACCACCTGGACCGGCGGCGAACCGCGCCGCTCCACTCTCGGCGAGGTCGGCGCCCGCGCCGCCCGGCTCGCCCACGCGCTGCGCGAGCTGGGTGTCACCGGCGACGAGCGCGTGGCCACCTTCCAGTGGAACAACCAGGAGCACCTGGAGGCCTACTTCGCCGTCCCGGCCATGGGTGCGGTGCTGCACACGCTCAACATCCGGCTGCACTCCGACCAGGTCGCCTACATCGCCGACCACGCCGAGGACCACGTCGTCATCGTCGACGCCTCCCTGGTGCCGCTGTTCGCGCCGATCCTGCCGCGGCTGCGCACCGTGCGCCACGTGATCGTCACCGGAGACGACCCCGGGGACCTGCCGGCCGCCGCCGACGGTGTCGGCGTGCACTCCTACGAAGCCCTCATCGCCGACCGCCCCGAGACCTTCGACTGGCCCGAGACCGACGAGCGCGACGGCGCCGCCATGTGCTACACATCCGGAACCACCGGGGCGCCCAAGGGCGTGGTCTACAGCCACCGGTCCATCTACCTGCACTCCATGCAGGTGTGCATGACCGACGGCAAGGCCGTCGCCCAGAGCGACACGGCGCTGGCGGTCGTGCCGATGTTCCACGCCATGAGCTGGGGCCTGCCCTTCGCCGCGCTCATGGTCGGCGCCTCGATGCTGCTGCCCGACCGCTTCCTGCAGCCGGGCGCGCTCGCCGACATGGTCCAGGCGGAGCGCCCCACCGTCGCCGCCGCCGTGCCCACCGTCTGGCAGGGCCTGCTGGAGGAGCTGGAGTCCGCGCCTCGCGACGTCTCGTCGCTGCACAGCGTCGTTGTGGGCGGATCGGCCTGCCCGCCCGCGATGATGCAGCGGTTCGAGGAACTCTACGGGGTCCCGGTCCTGCACGCCTGGGGCATGACCGAGACTTCCCCGCTGGGGAGTTTCGCCCGCCCCCCGGCCGCCGCCACCGGCGAGGACCGCTGGACCTACCGCCTCAGCCAGGGGCGCCTGCCGGCCGCGGTGCAGGGCCGGCTCATCGGCCCCGACGGCGCGCCGATGCCCCACGACGGCTCCGGCGTCGGCGAGCTGGAGGTGCGCGGTCCCTGGGTGACCGGCTCCTACTACGGCGCCGAGGACCCGGAGAAGTTCCACGACGGCTGGCTGCGCACCGGCGACGTCGGCACCCTGTCCCCGGACGGCTTCCTGCGGCTCACCGACCGCGCCAAGGACGTCATCAAGTCGGGCGGCGAGTGGATCTCCTCGGTCGAGCTGGAGAACGCCGTCATGGCCCACCCGGCGGTGGCCGAGGCCGCGGTCGTCGCCGTGCCCGACCCCCGGTGGGACGAGCGGCCCATGGTCGCCGTCGTCCTCAAGGAGGGCGCCGCCGCCGACGCCGCGGAGCTGCGCACGTTCCTGTCCGGTCGCATGGCGCGCTGGCAGCTGCCGGAGTTCTGGACGTTCGTCGACGAGGTTCCCAAGACCAGTGTCGGCAAGTTCGACAAGAAGTCCCTGCGCAGCAGGCAGGCTTCGGGCGCCCTCACGGTCGTCGACGCCCGCGGCTGACCCGAGCGGCTCACACGGGCGCGTGGTGCAGAGCGCTGGGCCGGGTGCGCAGGAACCCCTCGATGGACTGGGCGGGGCGCCCGGTCAGTTCGGGCACGGCGGGCGAGACCGCGTCGAGTTCGCCCGCCGCGATAGCGGCGCAGGCGGCCGAGTCGGGTCCCGCCTGCGGCGCGTCCGCCGGACGCGCCCGCACATCGGCCTCCGGCCGGCTCTGGGGTACGTAGGCGACGGTGCGCCCGGTCAGCGCGGACAGCCGGCGCGCCGTCTCGCCGAGGCCGACCGCTTCGGGGCCGGTGAGGTCGTAGGTGCGGCCCGTATGCGCGCCGCCGCCGGTGAGCACGGCCACCGCCGCCTCGGCCACGTCCTCGCGCGCGACCCACGCCAGGCGCCCCTGCCCGGCCGGGCCGCGGATCAGCCCCCGGGCGTCGACCCAGGCGGGCAGCAGGTCCAGATACAGGCTCGGCCGCAGGAACGTGTGCGCGACGCCCGTCGCCCGGATGTGGGCCTCGGTGTAGAAGTGGTCGCGCGCGGCGGTGTCGACGCAGGCGGGGCCGGCGGAGAGGAACGACACGTACACGATGCGGGACACGCCCGCCGACAGGGCCGCGTCGACGGCGCCCAGTTGGCGCTCGATGCGCTTGTCGCCGACCGGGATCGGGATCAGCAGCAGCGTGTCCACATCGCGTACCGCGCGTTCGAAGGCGTCGGTGTCCTCATAGGCGGCCATGGCCGCGCTTGTGCCGGGCAGATCGGGCGCGCGGTTGAGATCGCGGACGACCAGGCGCTGCGGCAGGCCGCGCCGGGACAGCCGCGCGGCGACCCGCCGGCCCAGGGCCCCGGTGGCGCCTGTTACCCCGATCGTGCCCGTCGGCGGCATTCCGCCGCCGGCGTCGTATCTACGATCGATTTCCCCCATGACTGGCATTTTGCGGCACAACGCCCCTCCGGGTCACCGACCCGGCGCCGAGCGCTTCCACAACCGCTCCGCTGCGGGCGTTCGCGCGGCTCTCAGCGCGTCGCGGGCCCCGGATCGCCGCTGGGACCCGTCCCGGCCGCGGCAGGACCGCCCCTGCCGCCGCTCCCGCTGCGGTAGGACAGCCGGCGCAGCAGCACTTCGGCCGGCCCGCTCCGGTCGGTCCGCTCCAGCGCGTAGGCGCCCGCCAGGGTGACCAGCCACACCGCCACGGCGAACAGTGCCGTGGACGCGCTGCCGAAGTGCGCGCCCAGACCCAGTCCCCACGCGGCCAGCAGCGGCGCGCACAGCACCGACTGGGCCAGGTAGCAGGACAGCGACCGCTTGCCGACCGCGATGACGGCGACCGTGCCCGGACCGCGCCTGCCCCGGCGTGCGACGGCGTGCCCGATCAGTCCGAACAGCGCGACATAGCCGGCGCCCCCGAGTACGCCGCTCATCTGCCGCACGCCGCTCAGCGCCCCCGCGACGGGAGTGCTCGCCCCGGCGGCCCCGACGTGGACCAGCGCCTCGGGCAGTCCCGACAGCCAGGCGGCACCGATCCCCACCACAGCGGTCCAGGTCAGCAGGCGGAGGTAGCGGTCCGTGCGCTCCAGTACCCGGTGTCGGCCGAGCGCCATGCCCAGCACCATCATGGCGGGCATCACCACGGCGAAGGCCTGGAGGGGGACCATGACCGACCAGGCGGCGATCCGGTCCCCGGCGGAGGCGAGGTAATCCTCTTCGCCGAAGGAGGTCCGCAGGAAGCCGGATACCCCGGAAGGCGCCCCGCCGCCGGACGCGTCCGCGGGGGCCAGGGAGGCCAGGACGGCGCCCAGCGCGCTGAACAGCCACAGCACGAGCGAGAACCCGACCAGCACCGCCGCGGTCACCTGCATGGTGCGCCCGCTGCGGCGCAGCAGCAGCCAGCCCAGGACGAGGCCGAGCAGGCCGTAGGCCCCCAGGATGTCGCCGAAGAACAGCAGCGCCCCGTGCACGAAGCCGAACACCAGCAGCCACAGGTTGCGTCGGCGCACCACCGCGGCGGCGGCCCGCGGCGCCGCGCCGGACTCCAGCTGGCGGTCGTAGATGCGGATCAGCCCGTAGCCGAACAGGCACGCGAACATCGGATAGATGCGCCCGTCCACGGCCGTCAGCATGGCGAACTGCACGGCGCGGTCGAGGGCCGACCCGTCGACGGGATGGCCGCCGAGGTCCGACTGCCGGGCGCCGTAGAGGTACCACGGCGTGTTGGCCAGCGCGATCAGCAGCAGCATGAGCCCGCGTGCGAGGTCGGGCCCCGGAGCTCGTTCGCCCGGGCGCACCGGGCCGCGCACAGGGGCCGGTGTACCGTCCACGGTGATGCCTTCCGGTAGCCGTCGAACTCCGCGGAGCGGGCTTTCTCTCATCCCGGTCCGCGCTCTGGGCCGACCGTATCGACCGGGCGGCGGGAAGCGCTTCCTCCTGCGGGTGGAAGTGCGGCCTCCTCGGGCAGGAGGCCGGGTGCGCCCGGCCCGGTCCGGGCCGGCGGCGTCCGAGCCCCGCTGCGGGGACTCAGTACTTGCGGTCGGTGGCGGCCACGACGAGGTCGGCCAGCGGAGAACGCGCCGCGTCGTCGAGCAGGCCGCTCTCCAGCGCCGCCGTGGCCTTTCCCACGTAGTCGTCGATGCGGCGCTCGCAGGCGGCCAGGGCGCCGGACTCTTCGGCCACGCCGCGCATCCACGCCACCGCGTCGCCGTCGAGGGCGGGATCGCCCAGGTGGCGCAGGAACCGCGCGCGGGCGGCGGCGCCGGAGCGCTCCAGGGTCTCGGCCACGATCAGTGTGCGCTTTCCCTCGCGCAGGTCGTCGCCGGCCGGCTTGCCCGTCTGCTCGGGGTCACCGAAGACGCCCAGGACGTCGTCGCGCAGCTGGAAGGCCACCCCCAGGGGCAGGCCGTAGGCGGTGTAGACGCCGGCGAGGTCGTCGAAGCGGCCCGCCAGCGCCGCTCCCATATGCAGCGGACGCTCGACGGTGTACTTGGCGGCTTTGTAATGCATCACACGCAGCGTCGCCTCGACGTCGCCGCCTTCGCGCACCTGCTCCAGCATGTCCAGGTACTGCCCGGCCATGACCTCGGTGCGCATCGCGTCGAAGGGCGTGCGTCCGGCGTGCAGCGCTTCCAGCTCCAGGCCGCTGGCCTGGTACAGGTCTTCGCTCCAGGCCAGGCACAGGTCGCCGATGAGGATCGCCGCGCCGCGCCCGAACGCCTCGGGGGCCCCGCGCCAGCCCTCGGCCGCGTGCAGGTCCGCCAGCCGCTTGTGGGCCGCCGGCAGGCCGCGGCGGGTGTCGCTGTTGTCGATCACGTCGTCGTGGATCAGAGCGCAGGCCTGCAGGAACTCCAGCGAGGCGGCGGCCCGGTGGATCTCGGCGACGTCGTCGCCGCCCGCCCCGCGCCAGCCCCAGTAGCAGAACGCCGGGCGCAGCCGCTTGCCGCCGGAGAGCATGGCCTCCAGCGCGTCGACGGCCGGCGCGAGCTCGGAGCCGATCTCCAGCAGCTGGGTGCGCCGGCGCTCGATGAACCGGGCGATCTCGGTGTCGACGGCCGTGCGCACGAACGAGACCGGAGAGGACGCGGAAAAGGTCATGGGCTGCACATTATCGGGTAGTCGGTACCCACCCTCCCGGTGCTGGACAGGGCGTCGCCTAGGGTGGAGGACATGGTTGGGTCATCGACACGCAACGGAAGCGCGCCGGTCGCAGCGTCGCGGTCGCGCGACATCCGCGAGCTGCTAAAGACCGGCGAACCGACATTCTCTTTCGAGTTCTTCCCGCCGAAGACCGACGAAGGGCTTACCAAGCTTTGGCGGGTCATCCGCGACATCGAGGCGCTGGCGCCGTCGTTCATCTCCGTCACCTACGGAGCCGGTGGCGGGACACGGGATCTCACCGTCGAGATCACCGAGCAGGTCGCCACTGACACGACGCTGCTGCCCGTCGCCCACTTCTGCGCCGTGGACCACTCCGTGAGCGAGCTGCGCCACCTCATCGGGCGCTTCGCCAGTGTGGGCGTGAACAACATCCTCGCTCTGCGCGGCGACCCTCCGGGCGATCCGCTCGGGGAGTGGGTCAAGCACCCCGAGGGGCTGGAGTACGCGGAGGATCTGGTGCGCCTGATCAAGGAGCTCGGCGACTTCAGCGTCGGCGTCGCCGCCTTCCCCTACAAGCACCCCCGCTCGCCCGACATCGAGTCGGACACGAAGTACCTGGTGCAGAAGTGCCGTGCGGGCGCCGACTACGCCGTCACCCAGATGTTCTTCGACCCCGAGGACTATCTGCGGCTGCGCGACCGCGTGGAGGCCGCGGGCTGTGACACTCCGATCATCCCCGAGGTCATGCCGGTGGTGAAGTACTCCACCATCGAGATGTCCGAGAAGCTGTCGGGTGCGCCGTTCCCGCGCCACCTCGCGGAGGAGTTCGAGAAGGTCAAGGACGATCCCGAGTCGGTGCGCAAGCTGGGGATCGAGCAGGGCCAGCGCATGTGCGAGCGGCTGCTGGACGAGGGCGCACCCGGGATCCACTTCATCACGTTCAACCAGTCCACAGCCACGCGCGAGATCTACCAGCAGGTCGCCGCGGACCGCCTGCCGGCAATGGCAGCGGCGCGGCCATGATGGTGAAGGGCCGGTGAGGACTGCCGGGGAAGCGGAACTCCGGTAGTACGTCGACGAATCCGCACGAGCGGTAGAGGCCGCGGGCGGCCGTAGGGCCGGCCGGGGTCGACAGGACGGCGGTGCGCTCCTTGCGCACCGCCGTCAGTGCTTCCAGGAGGCTGCGGCCGGTGCCGCGCCCCTGGCGGCCGGGCAGCACGTGCAGCTCGGCGACCTCGAACGAGTCGGCGAACCAGTGCCGTCCGGCTCCGGGGCCGCGCCGGTCCAGCTCGGCGGTGATCACGTCGTGCCACCACTGCCCGCCGGCGCCGTGGAAGCCGTAGGCGAACCCGGCGGCGTCCCCGCCGCCCCGGGGTAGGGCGACCACCGAGCCGAAGCGCGGTTGGCGGGCGTGCTCGCGCATGATGGAGCACCGCCCGGGGATCTGTTCGGCGGGCGGCTCCATAGCGGCGGTGTAGATCTCGAGCAGGGCCGGCAGGGCGTGCAGGAACGCCGGGGCGGCCAGCTCCCACAGTTCGATCTCACTGGTGCGCACACCGCCACGGTAGACGAGGAGGCGGCCGGGCCGCCCGCGCGCGGCGCTGTTGACGCGATCGGCCGGGGTGCGCTTAACTGTTGATGTTCGTACTCGTGTTCGAATCCCCGTGGGTACGTGAACTGCTGGGGCCGTTGGCGAGTGCGTTCCCGACGCGTCCGCTTCCGCCCTCCGGGGCGGGTGCGCGGGCGCGCAAGCGCGGCCGGGCGGGGGGAGGGGAAGCCTCTTGCCCGGCCGCGCCGGTCCGCGTGCGTGCGCCCTCCGAAGGGAGGTAGCTCGAAGGGGCGTCGCCCGCTGAGGGGGCGGCCCGGAACCCGAGGACCCCTCCGCGGGCCCCCCGGGGCGGGGCACCGCAGAGGTTGCGGCCGCCGGCGGTTCCCGGCGGGTCCCTCGCGGCAGCGCGGGCAGCCGGCGCTCCGCGGAACGCCTCCGGCTAGAAGGCGTCGACGGCGCGGCGCGCCTCGGGGTCGAGGACCCCCCAGTTGATCAGCTCTTCGGTGAGGTCGCCGGGCGAGCGGTCGTAGATGACCGCCAGCGAGCGCAGGTCCTCCTGGCGGATGGACAGCACGCGGCCGTTGTAGTCGCCGCGCTGGCTCTGAATGGTGGCGACGTAGCGGGCGAGCGGGCCGGCCTTCTCCTGGGGCAGCTGCTGCATGCGCTCCAGGTCGATGACGAGTTTGGGTGTGGGGCCCAGCGGGGTCGGGGCCGCGCCGCCGGGCAGCAGCTCCGACATGGGAACGCCGTAGAAGTCGGCGAGCTCGGCGAGTTTCTGGACGGTCACCGCGCGGTCGCCGCGCTCGTAGGAGCCGACGACGACGGCCTTCCAGCGGCCGTGGGACTTCTCCTCCACTCCGTGCAGGGAAAGCCCTTGCTGGGTGCGGATGGCGCGCAGTCGCGCACCGAGGGACTTGGCGTATTCGGATGGCATCTTCTTCGTCGCTCCCCGGCCGTGAAGGTGGCTGGTGTGGGCGGAGGGGCCCCGAGTCCGCCGTGGATCGCCGTGCCCGGCCGACGGCCTCCGATGGGGCTCCCGCCGCCGGGCCCGGACGGAGCGGCCCCGCCCGAGATTGGTTACGGACAGTGACGGTAGGGCTGTTCGGTTGCCAGGTCAAGCCGTTGGGGCGAAAAGCGACGATTCAGTGGCCAAACCGTGTGTAAGTGAGAGGGCTCTCATTTCGGCATCGATGCGGACATGCCAACGGGGCATGGTGTACAGAAAGCCCGCTGACACGGGGATTCCGTGGTATCCGTCCAGTGCGTGCACCGCACGTGGCGTCCGCTTCACGGATTGATGGGCGATATGTCAATAACATGAGGTGTGACGAGAGTCATACTTGTCGTCGCCTCCGCTGACCGGCGCGAACGGCGCCCTGTCGGCCGCTGGTAGCGTGAAGCCGTTCGACATCCTTTAACAGCCTGTCCAGTGAGGCAGGGAAGGGGGTCACTACTGTGTGTGCGCAACCGCGCGCCGAACGTGATTCGCACGTGTATGCGGACGGCTCCGCCGATCCGCGCGCCGCGGCGACGGCGCGGACCGTCCTCGACGGCCCCGAGATCGACCGGGCGCTGACCCGTATCGCCCACGAGATCCTGGAACGCAGCAAGGGCGGCGGCGACGTCACCCTGCTGGGCATCCCCTCCCGCGGCGTGCCGCTGGCCGAGCGCCTGGCCGAGCGCATCGAGCGCGTCGAAGGGCGCGCCGTCCCCCGGGGGTCGCTGGACATCACGATGTACCGCGACGACCTGCGGCTGGCCCCCGCCCGCGCGCTGGGCCGCACCGACATACCGCCCGAGGGGATCGACGGCCGCCTCGTGGTCCTCGTCGACGACGTCCTGTTCTCCGGCCGGACCGTGCGTGCCGCACTGGACGCCCTCAACGACATCGGCCGGCCCCGCACCGTGCAGCTGGCCGTCCTGGTCGACCGCGGCCACCGCGAACTTCCCGTCCGCGCCGACTACGTGGGCAAGAACCTGCCGACCTCGCTGCGCGAGACCGTCACCGTGCAGCTGAGCGAGCCCGACGGCCACGACGCCGTCCTGCTGGGCCCGGCCAAACCGCGCCCCGGAGAGGAGGGATGATGCGCCACCTGCTGTCCACCGGCGACCTCTCCCGAGACGAGGCGCTGCTGGTGCTCGACACCGCCGCCGAACTCGCCCAGGTCGGCGACCGCTCCGTGAAGAAACTGCCCACCCTGCGCGGACGCACCGTGGTCAACCTCTTCTACGAGGACTCCACCCGCACCCGCACCTCCTTCGAGCTGGCCGCCAAGCGCCTGTCGGCCGACGTCGTCAACTTCTCCGCCAAGGGCTCCAGCGTCGCCAAAGGCGAGAGCCTCAAGGACACCGCGCTGACGCTCCAGGCCATGGGCGCCGACAGCGTGGTGGTGCGCCACAGCGCCTCCGGTGCCGCCCACCGGCTCTCCGAGTGGGTCGACGGCGCCGTGCTCAACGCCGGCGACGGCACCCACGAGCACCCCACCCAGGCGCTGCTGGACGTCTTCACCATGCGCGAGCGGCTGGGCCGCCTCGAAGGACTGCGCGTGGCCATCGTCGGCGACGTGCTGCACAGCCGCGTGGCCAGGTCCAACGTGCTGCTGCTGCACACCCTGGGCGCCGAGGTCACCCTGGTCGCGCCGCCCACCCTGGTTCCGGTCTCGGTGCACACCTGGCCCTGCTCGGTCTCCTACGACCTCGACGCCGTGCTGCCCAAGAGCGACGTGGTCATGCTGCTGCGGGTCCAGGCCGAGCGCATGCACGATGCGTTCTTCCCCACTGCGCGCGAGTACAGCCGCCGCTACGGGCTCGACGCCGAGCGCTTCGCGCGTATGCAGGACGACGCCATCGTCATGCACCCCGGACCCATGGTCCGCGGCATGGAGATCTCCGCCGAGGTCGCCGACTCCGCCCGCACCACCGTCAACGAGCAGGTCGCCAACGGCGTCAGCGTGCGCATGGCCGTGCTCTACCTGCTCCTGGGCGGGTCGTAGCGCCCCCGTTCCACGGCCCCGCCCGCCCGACGCGCACCGGCGGCGGCCGCAGCGAGCCCGCCCCACCCGCAACCACGGACACAGAAGCGATGGACGTTATGACCTCAAGCAGCGCCGCCTATCTCATCCGCGGCGCCCGCATCGCCGGGGGCGATGCCGCCGACATCCTCGTCCGCGACGGCGCGATCGCCGAAGTCGGCACCGGTATCGACACCGCCGGTGCCGTGACCGTCGACGCCGACGGCCTCGTCGCCCTGCCCGGCCTGGTCGACCTGCACACCCACCTGCGCGAGCCCGGCCGGGAAGACGCCGAGACCGTCGCCGGAGGCGCCCGCTCCGCCGCGGCCGGCGGTTACACGGCCGTGCACGCCATGGCCAACACCGACCCCGTCGCCGACACGGCCGGCGTCGTCGAGCAGGTCTGGCGCCTGGGCCGGGAGTCCGGGCACTGCGACGTCCGCCCCGTCGGCGCGGTGACCCGCGGACTGGGCGGCGCCCAGCTCGCCGAACTCGGCGCCATGGCCGACTCCGCGGCCGGCGTGCGGGTCTTCAGCGACGACGGCAGGTGCGTATCCGACGCGCTGCTGATGCGCCGCGCCCTGGAGTACGTCAAAGCCTTCGACGGGGTCGTCGCCCAGCACGCCCAGGAACCCCGGCTGACCGAGGACGCCCAGCTGAACGAGGGCGTGGTCTCCGACCGGCTGGGCCTGTCCGGGTGGCCCTCCGTGGCCGAGGAGGCGATCATCGCCCGCGACTGCCTGCTCACCGAGCACGTCGGCTCGCGGCTGCACGTCTGCCACGTCTCCACCAAGGGCTCGGTGCAGATTCTGCGCTGGGCCAAGAGCCGCGGCTGCAACGTCACAGCCGAGGTCACCCCGCACCACCTGCTGCTCACCGACGACCTGGCCGAGAGCTACGACCCCGTCTACAAGGTCAACCCGCCGCTGCGCACCGCCGAGGACGTGCACGCGCTGCGCGAGGGCCTGGCCGACGGCACCGTCGACTGCGTGGCCACCGACCACGCGCCCCACCCGGCCGAGGCCAAGGAGACCGAGTGGGCCACGGCCGCCATGGGCATGCTCGGCCTGGAGACCGCCCTGTCGGTGGTGCAGCACACCATGGTCGACACCGGGCTGCTCGACTGGGCCGGGATCGTCGACCGGATGTCGGCCGTTCCGGCCCGCATCGGACGTCTCGCAGGTCACGGTCGTCCGATCGCCCCAGGCGAGCCGGCCAACGTTACGCTGTATGACGCGGACACCGCCGCGGACATCGACCCGGCGGCCCTGGCTTCCAAGAGCGCGAACACCCCTTTCCGGGGCATGCGCCTGCCCGGCCGCATTCAGGCGACGTTCCTGCGCGGCGTCCCCACGGTCCTCGATGGGAAGATTCAGTGACTCCACAAGCAGCATCCGGCGGCGCAGTCCCCGCCGTCCTCGTCCTCGAGGACGGGCGCGCCTTCCACGGCAGATCCTTCGGAGCGCAGGGGGAGACCCTCGGCGAGGTCGTCTTCAACACCGGCATGACCGGTTACCAGGAGACCCTCACCGACCCCTCCTACCACCGCCAGATCGTCGTGATGACGGCTCCGCACATCGGCAACACCGGCGTCAACGACGACGACCCCGAATCCGGCGACATCTGGGTCCGCGGCTACGTGGTGCGCGAACCCGCCCGCGTCTCCTCCAACTGGCGCGCCCGGCGCACCCTGGACGAGGAACTGGTGCGCCAGAACATCGTGGGCATCGCACTGGAAGGCACCCGCGCCCTGACCCGCCACCTGCGCGACCGCGGCGCCATGCGCGCGATCGTCAGCACCGTCGAGACCGACCCCGAGCGGCTGCGCGAGCGCGTGCTGGCCAGCCCGCAGATGGCCGGCGCCGACCTGGCGAGCGAGGTCTCCACCGCCGAGCCCTACACCGTGCGCCCGCCCGAGGGCGTCGCCACCCGTTTCCGCGTCGCCGCGGTGGACCTGGGCATCAAGGCGATGACCCCGCAGCGCCTGGCCGAGCGCGGCTGCGAGGTCACCGTGCTGCCCGCCGGCGCCACCGCCGAGCAGATTCTGGACCTGCGGCCCGACGGCGTGTTCTTCAGCAACGGGCCCGGCGACCCGGCCACCGCCGACGCGCCGGTGGCCGTGATGCGCGCCGTACTGGAGTCGCGCACGCCGCTGTTCGGCATCTGCTTCGGCAACCAGATCCTGGGACGCGCGCTGGACCTGGGCACCTTCAAGCTGCGCTTCGGCCACCGCGGAGTGAACCAGCCGGTCCAGGACGTGCACACCAAGCGGGTCTACATCTCCAGCCACAACCACGGATTCGCCGTCGACGCACCCGTCGACGGGCCCTTCGAGACCCCCTACGGGCGCGCCGAAGTCAGCCACGTCGACCTCAACGACGGCGTCGTCGAAGGGCTGCGGCTGCTCGACCGCCCCGCGTTCAGCGTCCAGTACCACCCCGAGGCCGCCGCCGGCCCGCACGACGCCGCCGAGCACTTCGACGCGTTCTGCGACCTGATGGCCGCCTCCACCGATCCGTCCAGCAGCTCCGGCCGGCCGGCCGAGCCCGCCCAGTCGTAAGCCAGGGGACACACATGCCGCGCCGTAATGACCTGAAGTCCGTCCTCGTGATCGGATCCGGGCCGATCGTGATCGGGCAGGCCGCGGAGTTCGACTACTCCGGGACCCAGGCGTGCCGCGTGCTCAAGGCCGAAGGCCTGCGCGTCATCCTGGTCAACTCCAACCCGGCCACGATCATGACCGACCCCGAGATCGCCGACGCCACCTACGTCGAGCCGATCACCGCCGAAATGGTCGAGAAGATCGTCGCCAAAGAGCGCCCCGACGCGCTCCTGCCGACCCTGGGAGGCCAGACCGCGCTCAACACCGCCGTGGCCCTGCACGATTCCGGGGTGCTCGCCAAGTACAACGTCGAGCTGATCGGCGCCAACGTCGAGGCGATCCAGTCCGGCGAGGACCGCGAGACCTTCAAGGGCATCGTCGGGCGCATCGGCGGCTCCTCCGCCCGCTCGCGCATCTGCCACACGCTCGACGAGTGCCTGGAGGCCGCCGAGGAGCTCGGTTACCCCGTTGTGGTCCGGCCCTCCTTCACCATGGGCGGATCGGGTTCGGGCTTCGCCCACGACGAGGCCGACCTGCGCCGCATCGCCGGCCAGGGGCTCGCGCTCTCGCCGGTCACCGAGGTCCTGCTGGAAGAGTCGATCCTCGGCTGGAAGGAGTACGAGCTGGAGCTGATGCGCGACGGCAACGACAACGTGGTCGTCGTCTGCTCCATCGAGAACTTCGACCCGATGGGCGTGCACACCGGCGACTCCATCACCGTCGCCCCCTCCATGACGCTGACGGACCGCGAATACCAGCGCATGCGCGACATCGGCATCTCGGTCATCCGCGAAGTCGGCGTCGACACCGGCGGCTGCAACATCCAGTTCGCCGTTCACCCCGAATCCGGGCGCATCATCGTCATCGAGATGAACCCGCGGGTCTCTCGGTCGTCGGCGCTGGCGTCCAAGGCGACCGGTTTCCCCATCGCCAAGATCGCCGCCAAGCTCGCCGTGGGCTACACCCTCGACGAGATCCCCAACGACATCACCGCCGAGACCCCGGCCAGCTTCGAGCCGAGCCTGGACTACGTCGTGGTCAAGGTCCCCCGCTTCGCCTTCGAGAAGTTCCCCGGCGCCGACCCCGCGCTGACCACGACGATGAAGTCCGTCGGCGAAGCCATGGCCATCGGGCGGTCCTTCGCCGAGTCGCTGCAGAAGGCGATGCGCTCGGTGGAGAAGGACGGTGTCGGCCTGACCTGGGCCGGCGATCCCGGTGACAAGGACGGACTCGTGCGGTCGGCCGCCGTTCCGGGCGAGCTGCGGCTGCGCCGGATCCAGCAGGCGCTGCGCGCCGGCGCCGGCGTGGCGGAGCTGCACACGGCCACCGGAATCGACCCGTGGTTCCTGGACCAGCTGCTGCTGCTGGAGGAGACCGCCCGCGACCTGGAACGCGGCCGGTTGGACAGCCGGCGGCTGCGTGCCGCCAAGCGCACCGGATTCTCCGACGCCCAGATCGGCGAGATCACCGGCAAGACCGAGGAGGTCGTGCGGGAGCTGCGCTACGCGCTGGGCATCCACCCCGTCTACCTGACCGTGGACACCTGCGCCGCCGAGTTCTCCGCCAAGACCCCCTACCTCTACTCCAGCTACGACGAGGAGACCGAGGTCCCTCAGGGCACCCGCCCCAAGGTGATCATCCTGGGGTCGGGCCCCAACCGCATCGGCCAGGGGGTGGAGTTCGACTACAGCTGCGTGCACGCCTCCATGGCGCTGTCGGCGGCCGGCTACGAGACCGTGATGGTCAACTGCAACCCCGAAACCGTCTCCACCGACTACGACACCAGCGACCGGCTCTACTTCGAGCCGCTGACCCTGGAGGACGTGCTGGAGGTCGTGCGCGCCGAACGCGCCACCGGCGAGGTGGCCGGCGTGGTCGTCCAGCTCGGCGGGCAGACCCCGCTGGGCCTGGCACGGGGGCTCAAGGCCGCCGGCGTCCCCGTCGTCGGCACCACCCCCGAAGCCATCGACCTGGCCGAGGACCGCGGCGAGTTCGGCAAGGTGCTGGCCGACGCCGGACTCCCGGCGCCCAAGCACGGCACGGCCCACTCCTTCGGCGGCGCCCGCGACGTCGCCGCCGAGATCGGCTACCCCGTGATGGTGCGCCCTTCCTACGTGCTGGGCGGGCGCGGCATGGAGATCGTCTACGACGAGCGGATGCTGGCCGCCTACATCGAGCGCAACGCCGAAGTCAGCCCGGAGTATCCGGTGCTGATCGACCGGTTCCTCGACGACGCCATCGAGATCGACGTCGACGCCGTCTACGACGGCACCGACCTCTACCTCGGCGGCATCATGGAGCACATCGAGGAAGCCGGCATCCACTCCGGCGACTCCGCCTGCGCGCTGCCGGCGGTGACGCTGGGCCGGGAGGACGTCCAGCGCATCCGCCACTCCACCGAGGCCATCGCCCGCGGAACGGGCGTGCGCGGGCTGCTCAACGTCCAGTACGCGCTGGCCTCCGGGGTGCTGTACGTGCTGGAGGCCAACCCGCGCGCCTCGCGTACCGTGCCCTTCGTATCCAAGGCCACCGCGGTGCCGCTGGCCAAGGCGGCCGCGCGGGTGATGCTGGGCGCCACCGTGCGCGAGCTGCGCGCCGAAGGGGTGCTGCCCGCCGAGGGCGACGGCGGCACGCTGCCCGTGGACGCGCCAGTGGCGGTCAAGGAGGCCGTGCTGCCCTTCAACCGCTTCATCGACCGCCAAGGCGAGGGCGTCGACACCGTGCTGGGCCCGGAGATGCGATCCACCGGCGAGGTCATGGGCCTGGACGCCGACTTCGGAACGGCGTACGCCAAGTCCCAGCTGGCCGCCTACGGCTCCCTGCCGACCTCGGGTTCGGTGTTCGTGTCGGTGGCCAACCGCGACAAGCGCAACCTGGTGTTCCCGGTCAAGCGGCTGGCCGATCTGGGCTTCGCGATCCTGGCGACCGAGGGCACCGCGGGGGTGCTGCGGCGCCACGGCGTGACCGCCCGGATCGTGCGCAAGCACAGCGACGGTCCCGGACCGGACGGCGAACCCACTATCGTGCAACTCATCCACCGCGGCGACGTGGACCTCATCGTCAACACGCCGTTCGGCGGCGCCGGGCAGTCCGGTCCGCGCCTGGACGGCTACGAGATCCGCACCGCCGCGGTCGTACGCGAGGTTCCCAGCGTCACCACGGTGCAGGGGCTGGCCGCGGCCGTCCAGGGCATCGAGGCGATGGTGCGCGGCGACATCGGAGTGCGCTCCCTGCAGGAGCACGCCGCGGCGCTGCACGGATCCTCCGACTCGGACTGAGCGTGCGCGGGAGCGGGCGCCGAGGCGGCCGGCAGGGCCGGGCGGTGCGGGGCACCGGGCCGCGGAGCGGATCGAGGCAGGGGCAGCACGAGTGAGTGACAACGGGCCGGTCCAGACACGCAGCCCTGTGCTGACCGTGCGCCGGGTCGACGCGTACCACGCCATCACGGTCGTCGCGCCGCAGATCGCCGAGCGGTTCCGCTCGGGCCAGTTCCTGTCGGTGGGGGTGGGCGGCGAGCACTCCGGGATGCTGCTGCGCCGCCCCTTCGCCATCCACGACGTCAAGCCCGACTACGGGGGCACGGTGGAATTCCTGTTCGCCGTGCGCGGCCCCGGAACGGCGTGGCTGGCCGAGCGGCGCTCGCAGGACCTGCTCGACGTCGTGGGGCCGCTGGGCCGGCCCTTCCCGTTGCCGCGCGACCCGGTCAACTGCCTGCTCGTGGGCGGCGGTTCGGGAGCGGCCCCGCTGTTCCCCCTGGCCCACGCGCTCCGGCGGCGGGGGTGCCGGGTGGACTTCGTGCTCGGCGCCTCCTCCGCCGACCGCGTCTTCAGCGCGATCAGCGCTCGCCGCATCGCCGAGACCGCGACCTTCACCACCGACGACGGGTCGTTCGGGGTGCGCGGGCGCGTCACCGACGCCCTGGAGCGGGTCGCGGCCGACGCGCGTTCCGACGTCGTCTACGCCTGCGGCCCCATGCCGATGCTGGGCCGGGTGGCCGGCGCGGCCGGACGGCTCGACCTGCCCGCCCAGGTCGCGGTGGAGGAGGCGATGGGATGCGGCACGGGACTGTGCATGAGCTGCGTCGTCCCGGTCGTGGGCGAGGACGGATTCACCCGCATGGCGCGCGCCTGCGTCGACGGGCCCGTCTTCCGCGCCGAGCGGGTCCGCTTCGACGACGTGGGCACGATCCCCTTCGACGCGCTGGGCGCGCCCGGCTGGAAGCCCTGGTCCGACGATCCGGGCGCGGAGGGCGCCCCCGAGCGGGAGGCCGGTTGAGCCCGATCCCCGACATGCGCACCCGCCTGGCCGGGCTGGAGCTGGACAACCCGATCATGGCCGCGGCCGGATGCGCCGGTACCGGACGGGAACTGGCCCGCTTCTTCGACATCGCGCGGCTGGGCGCCGTGGCGACCAAGTCGGTGACGCTGGAGCCGCGCGCCGGGCGGCCCGCGCCCCGGATGTCCGAAAGCCCGTCGGGAATGGTCGGTGCGGTCGGCCTGCAAGGGCCGGGCATCGAGGTGTTCCTCCAGCGCGACCTGCCCTGGCTGCAGTCGCAGGGCGGCACCGCGGTCGTCTCGGTGGCCGGATCCGGCCCCGACGAGTACGCCGACGTGGCCCGGCGCCTGACCGCCGCGGCCGGTGCGGCGATGATCGAGGTCAATCTCTCCTGCCCCGATCCCGCGGCCCAGGGGCGGGACTTCGCCGACGTGCCGGCCGAGGCCGCCCGCGTGGTGCGCGCCGTGCGCGGCGCGGCCGAGGACGGCGTCCCCGTCTTCGCTAAGCTGGCCGCCGATGCGGCCGACCCGGTGGCGCTGGCCGAGGCCTGCGTCGAAGCGGGCGCCGACGGGCTGAGCATGGTCAACTGCCTGCGGGGTATGGCCGTCGACCCGGTGACGCTGCGGCCCGCGCCGGCCGGCGGCGTCGGCGGGGTGTCGGGGCCGGCGATCCGCCCGATCGCGGTGGGCTGCGTGTACCGCACCCGCGCGGCGCTGCCGGAGGTTCCGCTCATCGGGATGGGCGGTGTGCAGACCGGCGCCGACGCGCTGGAGTTCCTCGCGGCGGGCGCCTCGGCGGTGGCGGTGGGCACGATGAACTTCGCCGACCCGTCGGCGTGCGTGCGCATTCTGCGGGAGCTGCAGCAGCTGCTGGAAGAGCGCGGCGTGGACCGGGTCGGCGACGTCGTCGGCGCCGCGCACCGGCCGACGGGCGCGGCGGTGCCGGGACGGTGACCGACGAACCGCTCAGATCGCCTCTCGGTGCCCGAATCAGGCGGGTACACACCGGAACGCCCTCGGGGGGCGGAAACCGTCTCTGCGGCCGTTCAGCGGCCGGGGGAGGCGCTGCCCGCCCGCGTGCCCGCCACCGCCCCGAGTGGAGGCGCTGCGCGCCGCGTGCCCGCCACCGCCCCGAGTGGAGGCGCTGCGCGCCGCGTGCCCGCCACCGCCCCGAGTGGAGGC
Source organism: Streptomonospora salina (assembly GCF_014204715.1). Lineage (NCBI taxonomy): Bacteria > Bacillati > Actinomycetota > Actinomycetes > Streptosporangiales > Nocardiopsidaceae > Streptomonospora > Streptomonospora salina. The sequence goes on along the minus strand of NZ_JACHLY010000001.1, from coordinate 589,400 downwards.
GCTGCGCGCCGCGTGCCCGCCCGCGTGCCCGCCACCGACCGGATCCGCCGGCTGTCGCCGACCGTCGCCGGTATGCATGAACCGGCCGCACGGGGGAACCGCTCGGGACAGCGCCGGACTGATCGGTCCGGCGCCCGCCCGCGTCGACCCGGCGTGCGGGCCGGCCGCACCCGACCGCCGCCCGATTCCACGATCCGAACCGTTCTGCCCGCCCCGATGAGCCGAAGGAGAACCACCGTGGCAGCGCCCATCGCCGTCGCCATCGACGCACCCGACATCGAGACCGCCGCACGCTGGGCCTCCGAGGTCTCTCCCCATGTCAGCACGGTGAAGGTGGGGCTGGAGCTCTACCTGCGCTACGGCCCCGAGGTCGTGGGCACGCTGAGGGGAGGGAACAGGACCTCGGTCTTCCTCGACCTGAAACTCCACGACATTCCGGCCACCGTGGCCGGGGCGGTGCGCAACCTCGCACGGTTCAAGCCCTCGATCCTGACGGTGCACGCGGCCGGGGGGCGCGAGATGGTCCGTGCCGCGGTCGACGCGGCGCCCCGGACCTCCATCGCGGCTGTGACGATCCTTACGTCGCTGGACGACGCGTCGCTGAACGACATCGGGATGAGCGGTCCGGTGAGCGACGCGACGCGGCGCCTGGCGGTGATGGCGGTGGAGGCCGGCGCTGCGGCGCTGGTGTGCTCGCCGCACGAGGTGCCTGCGCTGCGCGCCGAGGTCGGACCCGACGTGACCCTGATCACCCCGGGGGTGCGGCCGCTGGGATCCGACCACGGCGACCAGGCGCGGGTGGCCACGCCCGAGGCGGCCTACGAGGCCGGGGCCGATCTGCTGGTGATCGGTCGGCCCATCACACGGGCGTCCGATCCCGGGGCGGCCGCGGCCTCGATCGCGGCCGCGCTGCGGAGGGTGGAGACGCCCCCGGTGTGATTCCGGTGCCCCGGCGGACCGCGGGATGACCGGTTGCGGTCACTTCGTGACAGGAGAATTTCCAGGTCCGGAACCGCGCGGTTGCGGTGTCGCCGTGACCTGCGCGGTCCGGGGGTCGGCTCGGTCGGGGTACGGTTGGACCGAACTCGAACCGGGCCGAAAGTCCTGATTTTCGTGTCTCTTTGCAATCGATCAATTACAAAGAGTAATTACTTTGGTGAAATGGCGCTTGAAAGGCAACTTTGCGTTGCCGAACGGGGGCAGAACCTACTAACTTGCGCAGGCGTCCGCCCTCTACAAACGAGAGAAAACCGAGGTGACCCGGCGTGGCCCTTCCTCCCCTCACACCCGAACAGCGCGCCGCGGCTCTGGAGAAAGCCGCGAAGGCCAGAAAAGAGCGCGCAGAAGTCAAGAACCGCCTGAAGCACGGCGGCGTCTCGCTGTCCGAGGTCCTCACGGACGGACAGACCGACGACGTCATCGGCAAGATGAAGGTCTCGGCACTACTGGAATCCCTCCCCGGTGTCGGCAAAGTCCGCGCCAAGCAGATCATGGAGCGGTTGAACATCGCCGAGTCCCGCCGAGTCCGTGGGCTGGGCGCCAACCAGCGCTCGGCGCTGGAGCGTGAATTCGGCGGAGCCGAGTAGCGCTCGAAGGCGGATGTGCCGTTATTCACGGCTTAGGGTCTCCCGCCCGGCGGCGGGCTGATCCGAGCGACCGCCGGTGCCGTGCCCTGCGCAGCCCCGCGGAGGGCCGGTACCGGCGGCGCACCGGGCTCACGGCGGTCGCGACGCGCCGCGATCCGCATCGGTCGCCCCAGCGCACCGGACGGATCGTGGGCGGCGCGGTGGTATAAAAGACCAATCGCCGGGGCGCCGCAGAACGGAGTTCCCGCCCGCGTCCGCATCCCGAGCCGGGGTGCGGGACGGGTGCGGTGGCCGGCGGCGAGAGTGCCGAATCCGCCCGCCTCCCCGCTGGGGGCGCCGCCGGCCGCGGCGCGGCCGGCCGTCTGCTCGAGAGTTAGATCCGCACGTGTCCAACGACTCCGCCTCCGCCTCCGCCGCAGGAGGCCGGGGCCCCGGCCCGGCGCAGCGGCTGGCCGTCCTGTCCGGACCCTCCGGGGTCGGCAAGAGCACCGTGGTGCGCGAGATCCGTGCCCGGCACCCCGAGGTGTGGCTGTCGGTGTCGGTGACGACCCGCCCACCGCGGCCCGGCGAGACCGACGGCGTCGAGTACCGCTTCACCGACGACGCGGGTTTCGACAGCATGATCGCCCGGGGCGAGCTGCTGGAGTGGGCCCGGTTCGCGGGCAACCGCTACGGCACCCCCCGCGCGCCCGTCGAAGAGCGTTTGCGCAGCGGGCAGCCGGTGCTGCTGGAGATCGACCTGCAAGGGGCCCGGCAGGTGCGCGAGACGATGCCCGAGGCCCTGCAGGTGTTTCTGGCCCCGCCCTCCTGGGACGAGCTGGTGCGCCGGCTCACCGGGCGCGGCACCGAGCCGCCCGAGGTGATCCAGCGCCGCCTGGACACCGCCGGCGTCGAACTCACGGCGGAGAAGGAGTTCGACGCCACGCTCGTCAACACGTCCGTGGACGAGGTCCGCGAGCGGCTGCTCGCCCTGCTCGGCCTCGACGGCGGCTGAGCGGCTGCGGTGCCGGCCGGGGCCGTGTCCCCGCCCGGGCGGGGACACGGCCCCGGCCGGCGGCACCCGGCGGGGAACGCGACCCGCAGCGTCCCCGGACCGGCTTCCGCGATCCGTCCGGATCCGGTGCGCTGTGACGGCCGGAGCGGGGGAGCGGGTCGACTATCCTGATAGCACGATCACCGTCCGCAGGCCCCGCCGGGGCCGTCCGACCGTCCAGGGGGACGCACGTGGCAGGCACCGAGCCCGTCGCCGAAGGCATCACCAACCCGCCGATCGACGACCTCCTCGAATGCGTCGAAAGCAAGTACAGCCTGGTCGCCATGAGCGCCAAGCGCGCCCGGCAGATCAACGCCTACTACGCCCAGCTGGGCGAAGGCCTGCTGGAGTACGTGGGTCCGCTCGTCGAGACCCAGGTCCAGGAGAAGGCCCTGTCCATCGCGCTGCGCGAGGTCAAGAGCGGCCTGCTCACCGCCGAGCCCTACGAGGGCGCCTGAGCCCGTCCCGGGCGTGTTCCGCCGTCGGCCGCCCGCGTCGGCGGCCCGCGGAACACCGTCCGGCCGGGGCGCCGCGCCCGGCGCGGCCGCATCCGCTGAGATCCTGTGGTGAATACCGATAACCGGCCCGAGGTCGTCCTGGGCGTCGGGGCAGGCATCGCCGCCTACAAGGTGTGCGAGCTGCTGCGCCGCCTGACCGAGTCCGGGCACAGTGTCCAAGTCGTCCCCACCGCCGACGCCCTGCGGTTCGTGGGCGAGCCCACCTGGGCCGCCCTGTCCGGCCGCCCGGTGGCCACCGGGGTGTGGGAATCCGTGCACGAGGTCCCGCACGTGCGCACCGGCCGCCGCGCCGACCTCGTCCTCGTCGCGCCCGCGACCGCCGACCTGCTGGCCAAAGCCGCCAACGGCCTGGCCGACGACCTGCTCACCAATACGCTGCTCACCGCGCGCTGTCCGGTGGTCTTCGCCCCGGCCATGCACACCGAGATGTGGGAGCACCCGGCCACGCAGGCCAACGTCGCCACGCTGCGCTCGCGCGGAGCCGTGGTGCTCGATCCGGCCGTGGGCCGGCTCACCGGCGCCGACACCGGACCGGGCCGCCTTCCCGAACCCGACGACGTCTTCGCCGCGGCGCGGCGCGTGCTCGCCCGCGGAGACCTGCCCGCCGACCTGGCCGGACACCGTGTCCTGATCACCGCGGGCGGCACCCGCGAGCCCATCGACCCCGTCCGATTCATCGGCAACCGCTCCTCGGGGCGCCAGGGCAGTGCGCTGGCCGCCACGGCGCTGGCCCGCGGCGCCCGAGTGACCCTCGTCTCGGGTGAGGTCTCCGTTCCGCCGCCCGCCGGCGCCGAGGTCGTGCCCGTGGGATCGGCCCGGGAGATGCGTGAGGCCGTTCTCGCCCACAGCGCCGCGGCCGACGCCGTCGTCATGGCCGCGGCAGTCGCCGACTTCCGGCCGGCCGAAACCGCGGCTGGAAAGATCAAGAAGACGGGGGCGGGACCGGAGCCCGTCGAACTCGCCGAGAATCCCGACATCCTGCGTGAGCTGAGCGCCGAGCGGGCCCGTCCCGGCCAGGTGGTCGTGGGTTTCGCCGCCGAGACCGACGACGTCCTGGCCAACGGCCGCGCCAAGCTCGACCGCAAGGGCTGCGACCTGCTCGTGGTCAACGAGGTGGGCGACGGGCGCGCTTTCGGTACCGAGGACAACCAGGCGGTGGTCCTGGGCGCCGACGGTTCGGCCACCGAGATCCCGCGCGGTCCCAAGGAGGATCTGGCCGACCGGGTCTGGGACCTGGTGGCGCAGCGGATTCCCGAAGGCGGCGCCGCGCCGTAGCGGCGACCGACTACCCCGCGTGATCCTGTCCGGCGCGTGCCGGCCGTTCCACGGACCGATTCCGCCGACGCCGCTGTTGCGTGTCCAGCTTCGTGTTCCGCTTTGCGCTACAGAAATTCCCAGCACATGGGTACGATCAGGGCGGTACCGGAAATTCTCCTGTGTCGTGCGTCACAGTCCGCAGGTTGCCGCTTGAGTAGGCATTCCGCGCTCAGAGGCCGCCGCCGGGCCACCTTCACAGCCGCCGCCGAACGGCCGAAGCGGCGAGGCCGCCCGAGCGTGCCGAGCGGCGCCCCACTACAGTGGTCCTCAGAAACCAACCGCGTCGGTCGGTTTCGCGGAGAAGCCCCCCGTTTCTCTCCGTGATGGCCGAGCCGAGCCGACAACTGTCAGCCAGCAGCCGCTGCAAGGAGTCACTCAACGTGTCCCGTCGCCTTTTCACCTCCGAGTCGGTCACCGAAGGCCACCCCGACAAGATGGCCGACCAGATCAGTGACGCGATCCTCGACGCGATGCTCAAGGACGACCCGGCCAGCCGGGTCGCCGCTGAGACCCTGATCACCACCGGACAGGTACACGTGGCCGGTGAGGTCACCACTCAGACCTACGTCGACATCCAGGAGATCGTCCGCAACAAGATTCTGGAGATCGGTTACGACTCCTCCGCCAAGGGCTTCGACGGTCAGTCCTGCGGCGTTTCGGTCTCCCTGGACGCCCAGTCGCCCGACATCGCCCAGGGCGTCGACACCGCCTACGAGGCGCGTGTCGAGAACGAGGACGACGCCCTCGACAAGCAGGGCGCCGGCGACCAGGGCCTGATGTTCGGCTACGCGTGCAACGAGACCCCCGAGCTCATGCCGCTGCCGATCAAGCTGGCCCACGCCCTGGCGGAGCGCCTCTCCGAGGTCCGCCACAACGGCACGGTTCCCTACCTCCGTCCCGACGGCAAGACCCAGGTCACCGTCGAGTACGAGGGCCAGAAGCCGGTGCGTCTGGACACGGTCGTCGTTTCCAGCCAGCACGCGCCCGACATCGACATCGACGAGCTCCTCACGCCGGACATCAAGGAGCACGTCATCGCCCCGGTCGTCGCGAGCTACGGGCTCGAGTCCGACGACTACCGGCTGCTGGTCAACCCGACCGGCCGCTTCGAGATCGGCGGCCCGATGGGCGACGCCGGTCTGACCGGCCGCAAGATCATCGTCGACACCTACGGCGGCTACGCCCGCCACGGCGGCGGTGCCTTCTCCGGCAAGGACCCGTCCAAGGTGGACCGTTCGGCCGCCTACGCCACGCGCTGGGTCGCCAAGAACATCGTGGCGGCCGGCCTGGCCGACCGCGCCGAGGTGCAGACCGCCTACGCGATCGGCAAGGCGCACCCGGTGGGCGTCTTCATCGAGACCTTCGGCACCGAGAAGGTCGCCCCCGAGGTCATCGAGAAGGCCGTCCACGAGGTCTTCGACCTGCGTCCCGCCGCGATCGTGCGCGACCTGAACCTGCTGCGCCCGATCTACTCCGAGACCGCGGCCTACGGCCACTTCGGCCGCCAGGACGCGAAGTTCACCTGGGAGCAGACCGACCGCGCCGCCGCCCTGAAGGCCGCCGCCGGCGCCTGATCCCCTGATCGGCGCGAGCGCCCTTGACCCGGGCGCCCGGCAGTGAAGTGCGCCCGGCCGCGGCCCTGCGAGGGGTCGCGGCCGGGCGCGTTCGCATGTCCGCCGAACCGCCCGAGGTCCGGTGCCGGGCCGCCGGACGGCCGGGCTGCTCGCACGATCGCAGGCGCCGCGCCGGAGGAACGCGGAATTTCGCCGTATCCGTATCGGAAGCTCCGCGCGGTCGAGGGTGATCGGTCCGCTTCGCCGGAGTGAGGGGAGCCGAGACGGGAATTTCTGCGCCCGTGGAACGATGCGGGGGTCCGCAGAAGGGCGGCGTGGATCCGGTTCGCGAGACGGCCGAGTAGATGGACCTTCCCGAAGTCCCGAAAGCCGAGATTCTCCGCGGACGCGTTCACGCGATCGCGGTATCCGTGCTGAAGCACGTTCTCAGCACCCGTCGGAGTCGTGCGGCGGTTGGAGACGCGGCTCTCCGGTGAGCATTCTGCGACGACCGTGGCGACGGTCACGGAAACGTCGGTAGACCGGGCCGCGAGTTGTCGGTGACGCGCTGCGAATGCGCCTCGACGATCGATGAGCACGGAGGGATCGGGGGCGTTCCCCTACGACGGATTCGCTGCCGCATACCGGCGGACACCGACGCGGAGCCCCTCGTTCCGTGGCGGACCCCACTGGGCGTTCGTCGCGGTGCGGAGCGGATCCGGTACCCGCGGTGCCCGCAGGCGGCCCCGGCACCCGCCCCAGCGCGGCCATACGGCCGGCGTGGTTGCCCATGGGCGGCATCGAACCGTGATCCGCGCCCGCGCCCGCTCCCTCGCCCGGGCGCCGACGAGCCGCCGACCCGTTTGCGCAGCCGGACCTGCCGGAGCTGAAACCGCCCCGGCGCGCGGTCGGCGAATGCGGGCTCCGGTCCACCTGCGACCCGCACCGCGAGGGGCGCTGTGGCGTGTGCCCGGCGCGGAAGCGACCGGCGGAGCGGTTGCGCCCGTCGGCGGCTCGACCCGGAACCGGACCGCAGCCACGGCCGCGAAACCGCCAGAAGGGTCAACTGCGCGGCAAGGTAACCCCAAGTGAGACTTATGTCATATAACTGCTCTTTACTGGAGTAAAGAGGGAGGTTTCCACCGCGATTGCGGGAAGGGAAAGGGGTTCGGCGAGTCACCTGAAACGCCGCACTCATGCCGGATTCGGACACCTGCGCATCGGGCCCGTGCGGTCGCTCGCGCTGCCGCCGCCCGGGGCTTGTCCACCCTGTGGCCTGCGACGGAGTACTTTCACGTCCTGGCAAACCAGGTAACGTGTCGGTTACGGTGGCCGATATCGCCGACCTTCAAGGCACAGCGTCTTGGGCGGCGCCGCGGACGCGGGCGGCAATGGAGCCGCACCGCCCACGCGAACGGGGGCACCCCCACCACGCCCGTACCGGCGAAAACCAGCGCCGGAACCGGCCGATCCGCCGTAGTGAGCGGAAAAGGCATGTAAGCGGTGCCGAGCACCCCACCGGTTCTCGGTCACACCACTGACGCGGAACCCTTCCGCCCGCCACCGGTGTCCCTCGCTACTACAACGATGCGCGTCGGCACCGCTCCGACGAGAACCGCTGCCCGGTTGTCATCAGAGCACGTCGTATACCCGTGCCGACTGCGCCCCGCACTCCTTTTTCACTTCAAGCAAGGACATACCCATGCGCAAGCTGTACAAAACCCTCATCGCCGCAGCCGCGGTTCCGCTGAGCGCCGCAGTCACGACCGTCGGCGCCGCTCCCGCCGAAGCCGCGACCACCCAGTACTCGGTGAACCCGTGTGCCGAGGACGGCCCCACCAAGAAGGACGAGAAGCTGGCCGACCGGCTCAACGACACGCTGGAGGACGATCTGAAGGGGCAGATGGACGGCTACCGCGTCTCCTGCGCCCGCGCTGTGGTCGACGCCGTGCAGGACCGCGGCATGGGAAACCGCGTCGCCGACATCGCCGTCACGACGACCATCGTCGAAACGCACCTGCAGAACATCAACGTCGAAGTGGACCACGACAGCCTCGGCCTGTTCCAGCAGCGCGCCCACTGGGGATCGGGCTCCGACCGGTTGGACCCCGAATGGGCCACCAACGCCTTCCTCGACGAGATGGTGCGCCTTTACCCGGGAGAGGGCTGGAAGGACAACCAGATCGGCATCGTCAGCCAGGGCGTGCAGCGCTCGGCCTACCCCGACCGCTACCAGCCCATGTCCGCGGACGCCATGACCATCGTGGACGAACTCTGGTAAGAGCGGTGTAACCGGGACCGCAGACGGTGCGGATCACCCCCGGTAGTGTCGGCGGACCGCGCGAACCCCGCTCTTGTACGGTCCGCCGCCCCCGGCGGGGTGCCCTTCCGCAAGGGAGGGCGCCCCGGGCCCGGGGAGTCGGCGAGCGGGTCCCGGCCGGCGGCGAACCGCCGGCCCCGGCGGCCCGCACCGCGGGCACGCCTCAGCGGCCCTCGCCGCAGAGGCGCCTCCGTGCTCTCGGGCCCCGCTGTTCCCGAAGACCAGGGGCCAGAGCACCCCTCGTGGCCCGGTTCGGAACGGCGTCGCGCATGTGCGGATGGGGCGTGCGGACACGCCCGAGGTTAGAGCCGCACCGTGGTACTGCGGACGATCTCGAAGACCGGGTGCGTGGCCGCGTCCTGTTCGAACGCCGCGACCGGCGCGTCCGCAGCGGCGGTGAACCGGTCGGCCACCACCCTCGCCCGCGGATGGTCCAGGTACGCCTTGAGCACGGGCGCCGCACGGTCCGGGCCGGTCTCCACGACGCTGATCAGCTCGATCCATCCGCCGTGGCGCAGCGTCCCGAACCCGTCGCACCGGATGTTGCGCACCCAGCCCGTCTCGCCGTAGGCGCCGACGAGGAACCTGCCCAGCTCGTTCTCCAGCAGGCTGACGGGGGTGGTGCGAAGGAATCCCGACCGGTGGCCGCGCGTGGTGAGCAGCCGCATGTCGCCGGGGCTGATTCCGTACCTGATGAAGCCCGCGATGACGGCGTTGGCGGTGCGCCCCAGCCGTGTACGGGGAAAGCGGCCGGCCTCGTCTGGCATCGACGTCTCCCTCACTCGATTGCCTCCATTGTGGTGCCTCGGCGCAGTGGCCCGCACCCCGCAGCGCCTCAGTCAGCGGAACGCCGAGACACCGGTCACCGCCTGGCCGATGCTCAGCGCATGGATCTCCTCGGTGCCCTCGTAGGTGGCCACCGTCTCCAGGTTCACCATGTGCCGCATCACCGGGTACTCCAGTGTGATGCCGTTGGCTCCGTGCATCGATCGGGCGGAGCGCGCCACGCGCTGGGCGGCGGCGACGTTGCCGAACTTGCCGAAGCTGATGTGGTTGCGGTGGCAGGCGCCGTTCTCCTTGAGCCGGCCGATCCGCATCGCCGTCATCCCCGCGTGGTTCACGTCCAGCACCATGTCGGCGAGCTTGCGCTGGGTGAGCTGGAATCCGGCGATGGGGCCGCCGAACTGCTCGCGGCTGGTGGCGTAGTCCAGAGCGGCGGTGTAGCAGGCACGCGCCGCGCCCGCCGCACCCCACACGATGCCGTAGCGGGCCTCGTTGAGGCACGACAGCGGCGACCCCAGGCCCGACGAATCGGGCAGCACCGCGTCGCCGGGCAGCCGCACCCCCTCCAGCACCAGCTCGGAGGTGATCGAGGCGCGCAACGACAGTTTGCGGTGCACGGTGTTGGCGGTGAAACCGGGCGTGTCGGTGGGCACGACGAACCCCCGGACACCGTCCTCGGTGACCGCCCACACCACCGCCACGTCGGCGACCGAGCCGTTGGTGATCCACATTTTGGTGCCGTCCAGCACCCAGTCGGAACCGTCGCGCCGGGCGCGCGTGCGCATCGACCCCGGATCGCTGCCGGAGTCGGGCTCGGTCAGCCCGAAGCAGCCGATCGCGTCGCCGGAGGCCATCCGCGGCAGCCACGCGTTCTTCTGCTCCTCGGAGCCGAACCTGTGGATGGCGAACATGGCCAGTGATCCCTGCACGGATACGAAGCTGCGCAGCCCCGAGTCGACCGCTTCGAGCTCACGGCAGGCCAGGCCGTAGGAGACGGAACCGACCCCGGCGCACCCGTACCCCTCCAGGTGCATGCCCAGAACGCCCAGCTTGCCGAAGGAGCGGGCCAGCCCCCGCGGGTCCGGCAGGGTGCCCGCATCGAACCAGTCGGCCACGCCGGGGCGCAGCTCCCGGTCGGCGAATGCGCGGACGGTGTCGCGGATGTCGGCCTCCTCCGCCGACAGCGTGGCGTCCAGGGCGAGGAAGTCCTGCGGGTCGGGCGCGTCGGGCCGGTGCTGGTCGCTCATCGCCGGGTGTCTCCTTCGGGTCGCGGACAGGGAGCGGATACAGGGTGCGGACGGGGCGGGCGGTCGGGAAGCGGATGCGGTCAGCCGGCGGGCGCAGCCTGCCCGGTCCCGTCGCCGTCCCGGGGCGCCTGGTGCACCGCGCCGCGCTCGATGAGCCGGGCGACGCGGTCGGAAGGCACGCCGGACTCGTTCAGCACACGCGCGGAGTGCTCGCCCAGCAGCGGGGGAGGGGCGGTGGAGCGGTCGCCGTCCGCGGCCGCGGAGTCCAGCCGGAATCCGGCGCGTACGAGGTTCAGCGGTCCGGCGGTGGGATGCTCGGCGCCGAGCAGCACGTCGTCGCCGGCCCGCTCGGCGCTGCGTACGGCGTCGAGGACCCCGCGGACCCGGCCGACCGGGACGCCCGCATCCAGCAGCAGCTCCAGCCACTCCCCGGCCGGGCGGGTGCGCAGCTCCGCCGAGATCTCGCCGACCAGTTCCCTGCGGTGGGCCACCCGGTCCGGGTTGGTCGCGAACCGCGGGTGGGACGCGAGGTCGTCGCGCCCCAGCACCGCGCACAGCTTCCGGTAGAGCGCGTCGTTGCCGGCCGCGACCACGATGTCGGAATCTGCGGTGGGAAACGCCTGGTACGGGACGATCGAACCGTGGGTGTTGCCCACCCGCTCGGGTTCGGCGCCGGTGACCAGCGCCTGTTGGGTGACGTTGGCCAGGCCCGACAGCGCCGAGTTGACCAGGGACACGCTGACGTGCTCGCCCCGCCCGGCTACGCGCGCCCGTACGAGCGCGCCCAGCACCGACACCGCCGCGTTGAGACCGGTCAGTACGTCGGTGATGGCCACCCCGGCTTTGGCCGGCGGGCCGTCGGGATCCCCGGTGGCGGCCATGAACCCGCTCTCGGCCTGGACGATCAGGTCGAAGCCCGGGCGCTCGGCGGGCTCGTGCTCGGGGCCGAAACCGCTGATCGAACAGTAGACGACGGCGGGGTTGCGTGCGCTGACGTCGCCGTATCCCAGGCCCAGGCGGTCGATCACGCCGGGCCGGAAATTCTGCACCACGATGTCGGCGCTCGCGCAGATGTCCTGGACGGCCGCCAGCCCTTCGGGATCTTTCAGGTCCACCGCCAGGCTGCGCTTGCCGCGGTTGACCGACAGGAAGTAACTCGCTTCTTCGCCCGCCCACGGCGGGCCCCAGGAGCGGGTGTCGTCGCCGTGGCCGGGGTGCTCGACCTTGACCACGTCGGCGCCCATGTCGGCCAGCAGCATCGTGGCGTAGGGGCCGGCCAGGACCCGTGACAGGTCCGCCACCCGCACCCCTTCCAGGGGGCGGCCGGACGTGCCGGGCGCCGCACCGGACGCGGCGCCGGCACCGGTCTGTGCGCGCTCTCCGCTGTGGGCCTTCTCGGTCACGTCCGCTCCCTTCCCGATCCCGTGTTCGCTCGCCCCGGCCGCGCCCCCGGCGCCGGGGGCGCGGCACGCCGGCGGACGCCCCGCTGCGGCGGAGCCGCTCACGGCCAACGATCTCACCGCGGTCCCGGGAGGCCGCTCCCGGTGGTCCTTCCCCGGTCCGGCGGGCGAGCACCGCCCCCGCACAGCGCCCCGCCGCCGGTCGTCGGCAGGGTGAGGCCGTCTCCGGTGAGCGGACCGGCGCGCTGCCGACCGGGGCGGAGCGGACCGCGGATCTGCGGTCCTGCCCGGGGCCGGGCGCAGGGAGGAAGCCGGAGCGTTCCCGGCCGGCCGGACGGGCGGACGGAGTGCCGCCCGGTACCGGTCGCCGCCGCTTGGCTCGGCGCGGTTGCCCGGCAGCCGGTTCCGCCGCCGAGGATGACGCACCGGCGCCCCCGCCGTCCCGCTGGCGAGTGGGAAAAGATCAGTGAAGTTTTCCACGGGTGAATGATGTGACTCACAACCGGTAACATCGATCGCTAACGAAGGGGCCGACGGCTCGGGGGAGCGCGATCGTGACTGACCACTGGCGAGCGGTGCACATCGACGACGACCGGCCCGTGGCCGAGGTCCCCGATCAGCGCGTCGTGCATATCGGCCGGCGCCGGGGCCGCTCCTCCGCGCAGCCCGCCCGGACCCCCGGCGATCCGGACGGCTCGGACGAGGCGGGGGCATCCGGCGATCCGGGTGCGGCGCATCCGTACGCGAGCGTGCCGACGCAGGTCGGCGGATCGCGGATCGAGGCCCGGCGCGGGTTCCTGCGCCGGGCCGTGGGCTATCTGGCGGCCGACGCCGGCGTCCGCCAGTTCGTCGACCTGGGATCGCGCCTGCCCGCGGGCGCGGGGATCGGCCGGGCGGCGCGCGAGTACGCCCCCGGTTCCCGGGTCGTCTACGTCGACGCCGAGTCTTCGGCGGCCCTGCGGGGCGGCCGCGCCGGCGACGCCGACACGTCGGCGGCCGTGCTCCCCGTAGAGCGTATGGACCCCGACACGCTGATCGACCGGATCGCCGGCTGCGGCCTGGTCGACGTCGCAGAGCCGCTGGGGGTGCTGCTCACCGACACCACGGCGCTGCGCCGCGACGGAGTCCTCATCCAGGACCTGGTCCGCGCCCTGCACCCGCGGCTGGGCCCCGGCGGGCACATCGCCGTCGCCCAGCCGGTGCCCGACGCGCGCGACCCGCACTGCCGGGAGTTCGCCGCCGCGGCGTTCGACCCCTTCACCCTCATCGAGCCCGGGCTCGCCGACATAGCCTGGTGGCCCTACCCCGACGAGGAGGTGAGCGGGGAGCCCACCGGCGTGCTCGCGGGGCTGGGCCGGCGCGGCTGAGCCGGCGCGCAGCGGGGGCGGCACGGATCCCAGGAGGCATCGGTCAAGAGCGGCCCCCGGCATCACCGCCGTAGACGTGTCGGCGCCAGGTGCGGTCCGGCGCCATCAGCCAGTGCGGAACGAATGCGGCAGGGAACGGAGCGTCGGTCTCGAACACCGCTTCGCCGAATACCTGTGCGGTTTCGCGGTACTGGCCGTCCTTCAGGCGGAGTTCGAGTACGCCGGGATCGTCGGCGTCGGGGCTGACGATCCAGTAGGACTCGATGCCGAATTTCGCGTACTCCACGCGTTTGGTGTGGTGATCGCGGAACACGCTGCTCGGCGAGACGATCTCGACGGCGAGAACCGGCGGCCGTGTCAGGTACGGCGCCTCGTAGTCCTCGTAGCGAATGACTGCCAGGTCGGGAATGCGGTGGTGTGTACGGTCCGCATCGAAGTTGATGCCCGGGCCGGAAAGGACGATGTAGTCCTCGGGGGCCTGGCCGGTAAGTACGTGACTCAGCCTCGTGTCGATCAGCGAATGCGGCGACGTCGGAGAAGGCGACACGTCAAGCCGCCCGTCGACCAGCTCGTAGCGGCTGCCGTCCTCCGGCATGCGCTCCAGGTCCTCCACCGTCAGGGGGCGCGGATGCGGATCCGTTTCGCCGATGCTCATGACGACCATCATGCCTCCTCGCGTTCATGGGGACCAGTATTCGGATCCGTGTCCGGTTACGGATGAGTACGGGAAATTCCGCCGATGCGGATGATCCCGAATACGGCGATCGGCCCGGAGAATCCGCTCGGCGGGCTGGAGTTTCCTACACCACCTGCAGCGGGTCCATGCGGATCTGTGCGTGGTGCTCGTCCTTGCGGGCGCTGCGGGCCGCGGCCGCGGCCTTGAGGGCGGCGGCCAAGGCGAGGGTGTCGGTGCGCGGCACGCGCAGCAGGGCGCGCTCGGTGGCCGTGTCGCCGGAGTCGCCGCCGGCGCCGCCCACCGGAACCGGCCCCAGGAGTTCGGCGGACCCGGGCTGTTCGACCCGGTCCAGCAGTTCGCGCACGTGCGCGGGGGCGCCGGTGACCGCGGCCATCGTCACCGCGGGCGGGAATCCCAGTTCCCGCCGCTCGGCCAGCTCCCGCTCGGCGAAGCCGGCGGGATCCCAGCGCACCAGCGCCTGGGTGGCCGCCAGCTGGGCGTCGGCGACCACCACCACCCGGCCGTCCTCGGCCGCCGGGCGCACCAGCGCCGCGGCGTTGCACCAGCGCCGCAGCGCCTCCTCGGAGGCGCGCAGGTCCGCGCGGCCCAGCAGGGCCCAGCCGTCCAGCAGCACCGCAGCCGCATAGCCGCCCTTGGCCGCGGGTTCGGCGCCGGGTGTGGCCACCACCAGCGCGGGGCCCTCGCCGACCTCGGTCAGTACGTCCTCGCGCCCGGAGGTGCGCACGGTCAGGGCGGGAAACGCACGACCCATCTCTTCGGCGGTCCGCCGGGCGCCCACCACCGTGGCGCGCAGGCGGGTGCCGCCGCACGCACCGCAGCTCCACTCGCCCGTGATCCGGCCGCACCAGCGGCAGTAGGGCATCGCATGGGCCCCGCGCACGGCCAGCGGGCCCCGGCAGGAGCCGCACCGCGCCGGGGTGCGGCACGACGCGCAGGCAAGGGAGGCCAGATAGCCCCGCCGGGGCACCTGGATCAGCACCGGACCGCTGTGGGCGGCCTCGCGGGCGACGCGCAGCGCGAGGCTGGGGATCCGCGCGGAGCGGGCCGCCTCGTCGCGCGCCATCTCGCTGTCGTCGCCCGAGGCCTGCACCCGCGGAGCCCGCTCGCGCACCGCGGCGCGGTCGGCCGCGAGCGGGTGCGCCCAGCCGGACTCGGCGAGCTGCGCGGCCTCGCTCGTGCGGGTGAAGCCGCCGATCAGCGCCGCCGCCCCCGCCCGGTGCGCGCGCATGGCCAGAACCGTGCGCGCGTGCGGGTAGGGCGCGTGCGGATCGGCGTGGACGTCGTCGCCGTCGTCCCACAGGACGACCAGACCCACGTCGGGAACCGGAGCGAACGCGGCGGCGCGGGTGCCCACGACGACGCGGGTGCGGCCGCGCAGCACCGACAACCACCGGCGGTAGCGCTCGGCCGGGCCCAGACCGGCCGTCAGCGCGACGTGGCGGCCCTCGCCCAGGCGCCGGGCCAGGGCCGCGTCGACGGCCTCGACGTCGCGGCCGTCGGGGACGACCACGACCGCGCCCCGCCCCGCCGCGCGGGCGGTGGCGGCGGCCACGGCGATCGCGTCGGCCCAGTCGGGGCCGGGAAGCGCGTTCCACACCGCGCGCGGGGCCTGGCCCGAGTGCAGCGCGGCGAGGAAGGAGCGGCCTGCGGGGTAGTCCGCCCAGGGGCCCGGTCCGGGGACGGGAGGGGCGGCTCCGGCACCGGCCGGGGCAGGCGCCGGGGCCGCGCCGTCCGCGGGCTCCTGCCCTGCGGCCTCCCCGGCGCCGCCCGCGTCCCCGCCCGCATCCGGGCCGCCCTCCTTCTCCACGCGGGCGTGCCGCGGCGGTACCGCCAACCGGAGTACGTCGCTGAGGGTGCCCGCGTAGCGGTCGGCCACCGCGCGGGCGAGCCCGCCGATCTCGGGGGTGAGGACCGGCTCGGGCGAGACCACCTGGTGCAGGTAGGCCAACCTGCCCTGGAACTCGGACGCGGCGCACCGCTCGATCAGGAAGCCGGAGAGCAGTTGCCCGTTGAAGCGCACGCGCACCCGGCAGCCCGGCACCGCGTCGGCGTCCATGCTCGCGGGAACCCGGTAGTCGAACAGCCGGTCGAGATGGGGGAGCGGGGTGTCGACCGCGACGCGGGCGATCGGGTCGCGCTCGGCGGGGCGCCGGGGTTGGGGCCGCTTGGCCTTCGCGGCGGCCGCGGTGCCCCCGGGAGCCCGTTTCGCGGGCCGACCGGTGTCCTCCGTACCCGCCTCGCCCGCGTCGGCCGGCCCGGATCCCGCGCCGGAGGGCGACACGTCGAACAGGGCCCCGTCGTCGGGGTCGGGCAGCGGAGTCATCGGACAACAGGTCTACCAGAGCCCGGCGACACCCCTGCGGTGCTGCGCCGGACCCGCCGGGATCGGCGCGCCACGCCCGCGGCCGCGGGCAGGCTGGTAGACAAGGTGGCACGCGGCAGGTGGAAGACAACCAGGTGAGGAAGAGCGGTCGGATGAAACTGGTCTTCGCGGGAACCCCCGACGCGGCGGTGCCCTCGCTCAAGGCGCTGCTGGAGTCCCGCCACGAGGTGGCGGCGGTCGTGACCCGGCCCGACGCCCGCGCCGGGCGGGGGCGTCGCCTCGCGCCGAGCCCGGTCGCCCGGGTGGCCGAGGACGCGGGTGCCGAGGTGCTCAAACCGGAGAAGGCGAGCGACCCCGAGTTCCTCGACCGGCTGCGGGCGATCGCGCCCGACTGCTGCCCCGTGGTGGCCTACGGCGCGCTACTGCGCCAGGACGCGCTCGACATCCCGCGGCACGGCTGGGTGAACCTGCACTTCTCGCTGCTGCCGCAGTGGCGGGGCGCGGCGCCGGTCCAGCACGCGGTGCTGCACGGCGACGACCTCACCGGTGCGGCGACCTTCCGCATCGAGCCCGACCTGGACTCCGGTCCGGTGTTCGGCACCGTGGTCGAACCCGTCGGCCCGCGCGACACCGGCGGCGATCTGCTCGCCCGGCTGGCCGAGTCGGGAGCGGGCCTGCTGCTGCGGACGCTGGACGGAATCGAGGCCGGTGAGCTGGAGCCGCGCCCCCAAGGAGCGGACGCCGCCTCCTTCGCGCCCAAACTCGTCCCCGCCGACGCCGAGGTCGACTTCACCGCTCCGGCCATGCACGTCGACCGGCTGATCCGCGCCTGCACACCCGCCCCCGGCGCGTGGTCGACCTTCCGCGGCGAGCGCCTGAAGTTCGGCCCCGTCCGCCCGGTCACCGACGCCGACGCCCTGCCGCCCGGCCGCCTCGGCGTCGCCAAGGACCGCGTGTTCGCCGGTACCGCTACCCACCCGGTGGAACTGGGCGAAGTCCAGCCCCAGGGCAAGCGCAGCATGGCGGCCGTCGATTGGGCACGCGGCGTGCGCCCCACCGACGAGGACGTGCTGGGCGCCACGTGACCCGCAGCTGATCCGACCCGCCCGCGCACCGGACGCCCGGCGCAGAGGAGTACGCCCGCCGCCGGGTACGCACAGTGAGTATCCTCGGAGTCCGGCCCGTTCCCGCTTCCTGCGCCAGACCGGCGATTGCGCCGTCGTGTCCGGGGGCGCAGCGCGCGGGCCGGTCCCAGACCCCTCCGGCGAGGCTGAAGGCAGATCCCTGTGAGTGACCGCTCCCGTCCGTCCTCCCGCGCGCCCCGCAAGAACGGGGAGAAAAGCGGCAGGAACACGCCGCCCGCGCCCAAGGACCCCGCGCGCCGGGCCGCCTATGACGTACTGCGGGCGGTGCAGGACCGCGACGCCTACGCCAACCTTCTCCTGCCGTCGCTGCTGCGGGAGCGCTCCGTCCACGGGCGCGACGCCGCGCTGGCGACCGAACTCACCTACGGTGCGCTGCGCCGCCAGGGCACCTACGACGCGATCCTCGACGCCTGCATCGACCGCTCCCTGGAGTCGGTCGACAGCGAGGTGCTGCCCGTCCTGCGGCTGGGCGCCCACCAGTTGCTGGCTACGGCGATCCCGCCGCACGCCGCCGTCAGCGCCACGGTCGACCTGGCCCGGCGGGTGGTCGGCCACCACCGCGGGCGGTTCGCCAACGCCGTGCTGCGCAAGGTCGGCCGCCGCAGCCTGGACGAGTGGACCGCGGTCGTGGCCCCCGACCGCGCCGCCGATCCCGCCGGCCACCTCAGCGTGGTCCACAGCCACCCGCGCTGGATCGTCGACGCTTTCGCGGCGGCCCTGGGCGAGGCCCCCGCGCACGGCGGAGCCCCGGAGCCTGAAGCGGCGGCCGGCGCCGCCGGAGCCGACCCCGGCGCGCCCCTCGCCGAGACCGAGCGGCTGCTGGCCGCCGACAACGAGCGGCCGCGGGTCACGCTGGTCGCCAAGCCCGGGCGCGCCGCCGTCGACGACCTCCTCGCCGGCGGCGCCACTGCGGCCCGGTTCTCGCCCTACGCCGCCTACCTGCCCGAAGGCGATCCGGCGCTGCTGCGCGAAGTGCGCCAGCGCCGCGCCGCCGTCCAGGACGAAGCGAGCCAACTCGTCGCGCTGGCGCTGACCCGTGTCGGTGTCGACGGCCCCGACGCCCGCTGGCTCGACGCATGCGCGGGACCCGGCGGCAAGGCCGCTCTGCTGGCCGGCCTCGCCGGCGCGCGCGACGCCCGCCTGCTGGCGGCCGAAGCCCAGCCCGCACGCGCCGGGCTCGTCGCCGGTGCGGTGGAGCGCTCGCCGCGGGACGCGGCCCGCACCGTCGTCGCCGACGCCACCCGCCCACCCTGGGGCGCGGGCGTGTTCGACCGGGTGGTCGTCGACGCTCCCTGCACCGGTCTCGGCGCGCTCCGGCGCCGGCCGGAGGCGCGCTGGCGGCGCACCCCCGAGACCGCGGAGGCGCTGGCGCCGCTCCAGCGCGACCTGTTGCGCAGCGCGCTGGATTCGACCCGCGCCGGCGGTGTGGCCGCCTACGTGACCTGCTCGCCGCACCCGGACGAGACACGCGGTGTCGTCGAGGCGGTCCTGGCCGAACGCGGCGACGCCGAGGTGCTGCGCGCCGCCGACTACCTCGACGGCGTGCCCGACGTCGCGGCGGGCCCTTCCGGCGAATACGTGCAGTTCTGGCCGCACCGCCACGGCACCGACGCGATGTTCCTGGCGCTGGTGCGCAAACGCTGACTCCCGTTCCGGGGACCGCCGGGGACCGCCGCGGCCCCGGCACCCCCGCCCCGCAGGGCGGAGCGGTGCCGTGCCGGGCTCCGGCCCGCTAATAGAATCGGCGGCGTGGCCATCCAAATCTCACCCAGCATCCTCTCCGCCGACTTCGCTCGCCTGGCCGACGAAGCCGCTGCGGTCTCCGGCGCGGCCGACTGGCTGCACGTCGACGTGATGGACAACCACTTCGTGCCCAACCTGACCCTGGGCCTGCCGGTTGTGGAATCGCTGCTCAGGTCGGTGCCCGTGCCGATGGACTGCCACCTGATGATCGAGGACCCCGACCGGTGGGCGCCCGCCTACGCCGAAGCCGGGGCCGGCAGCGTCACCGTGCACGCCGAGGCGGCCCGCTCCCCGGTGCGCACCCTGCGCGAGATCCGCGGGCAGGGCGCGCGGGCCGGGCTGGCGCTGAACCCCGCCACCGCGCTGGACTCCTACGCCGACCTGCTTCCCGAGGTCGACATGCTGCTGATGATGACCGTCGAGCCCGGATTCGGCGGTCAGCGGTTCCTCGACCTCGTGCTGCCGAAGATCCGCCGCGCTCGCGAACTGGCCGGGGCCCGCGGCGGGTCGGTCTGGCTCCAAGTGGACGGCGGCATCACCGAAGAGACGGTGGAGCGCGCCGCCGAAGCCGGAGCCGACGTCTTCGTCGCCGGTTCGGCGGTGTACACGGCGGACGACCCCGCGGCGGCGGTGCGGGCGCTGCGCACGCAGGCCGAGAAGGCCGCGGGGTGACCGTCCCGCGGTCGCCCGCGCGGCGGCCGCGGAGCTGCGGCGCCGGCCGCGCCGCAGGCACCCTCCCGGGTGTCGGGCGGGCGGACCTCGGGATCCGCCCGGAGGCACGGGATCCGCACCCGGCCCGAATCGTCTCCGGGGAGGCGGGCGGCCTCGGGTTGGGATCGGGCCGGTCGGGCGTCTACGATCACCCCTAACCGAGGTCTGGAATTCGGTGTCGGAACGCACCGGTAAGGCGCGCTCCAGGCTCTGGATCCGGGCGAGGTGTGCATGGACGCGGTGTGGGACGTCGAGATCGGCGTCGTGGAGTGGCTCCAGAGCCTGGGCGGGTGGATCGCGCCCGGGATGGAGGCGATCGGCTTCCTGGGCTCCCAGGCGGTGCTGCCGGTTCTGGTCACGCTCGTCTTCTGGAGCCTGCACGCGGGGATCGGCGCACGCTTGTTCGTGCTCGCCGCCGGCGCCGGCGTGGTCACCGACCTGCTCAGAACCGTCCTGCACGCCCCGCGGCCCTCGTGGTACCACCACTCCGCGCGCCCGCTCGTCGCCCCGGCGACCTTCGGCGGCCCGTCCGCCCACTCCGTCACCTCCCTGGTGCTGTGGGGCTACGCCGCGCTGCGGTTCCGCCGGCGGCAGGTGTGGGGCGCCTGCGCGGCGATCGTCGTCGCGGTGGGTGTTTCGCGCCTCTACCTCGGCGCGCACTTCGTCACCGACCTGGTGGCCGGCTGGCTCGTCGCCGCCGCGCTGCTGTGGGCGGCCCTGCGGTATGAGGACGCGGTGCTGGTGCGCTGGCGCCGCTTGGGCCTGCCGGCGCAGGCGGGCCTGGCGCTGGCCGCCTCCGCGCTTCCGGTGCTGCTCGCCGCCGGCCTCCAAGCACTCCTGCACTCCGGCTGGAACCCGCCCGAGGAGTGGACCGGGTCGGTGCCGCCCGGTGTGCAAGGCGCGTCGCTGGCGCATGCGGCCGGTGTCGCCGGCGGCCTGTTCGGCGGTGTGGCCGGTCTCTCCGCGCTGGCCGCGCGCGGCTGGTACAGCGCCGCGGGCCCGGTGGTGTCCCGCGCGGCGCGCTATGTGATCGGAATCTCGGGGATCTTCCTGATCCTCGCCGCAGCGGACGTGGCCGTTCCCCAGGCCGCCGGCGCCGCGGGCGCGGTGCGCGAGTACGCGGTCTTCGCGCTGCTGGGCGCCTGGTCGGCGCTGGGCGCGCCCGAGCTGTTCGTGCGGATGGG
The DNA here is from genome assembly GCF_014204715.1 of Streptomonospora salina. Taxonomy (NCBI): domain Bacteria; kingdom Bacillati; phylum Actinomycetota; class Actinomycetes; order Streptosporangiales; family Nocardiopsidaceae; genus Streptomonospora; species Streptomonospora salina. The sequence continues at coordinate 568,473 of NZ_JACHLY010000001.1, read as the reverse complement.
GCTGGCCGACCGGCCCGCCGCGCAGGGCCGCACCGGCGACGGCCGCTCCGCGGGCGCGCCGTCGGAGGGCCCCTCTGCCGCCCGGGAATGAGCGGGCGTGGCACACTGTTAGACAGAAACGTTGACACAACGCGTGCTCCGGGGTCGGTGAAAGTCCGAACCGGCGGTGACAGTCCGCGACCCGACCGATGCCATCGGCCGGTTGAACCGGTGGAATTCCGGTGCCGACGGTGAGAGTCCGGATGGGAGGCAGTACGCGTGGGATCGATCGGACCGCGGGCCCCGCGCCCGCGTACCCGGTTCTCCCCGGGCGGAGCTGACCGCCTGAAGACCATCCCCGGAGCCTTGATCCGGGTAAGGGGATGGATGGGACGTGTTCACCGGAATCGTCGAGGAACTCGGTGAAGTCACCGGGATCGAGCAGGCGGGCGACTTCGCGGGCGACGCCGCGCGGCTGACCGTGCGGGGCCCGGTCGTCACCGCCGACGCGGACCGCGGCGACTCCGTCGCCGTCAACGGGGTCTGCCTGACCGTCACCGCCGTCTCCGGCGACAGCTTCGACGCCGATGTGATGAAGGAGACGCTGGACCGTTCCGGTCTCGGCGCACTCACCGTCGGATCGCCGGTCAATCTGGAGCGTGCCGCGAAGGTCTCCGACCGCTTGGGCGGCCACATCGTGCAGGGACACGTCGACGCCAAAGCCGAGGTCGTCGAGCGCGTCAGCGGATCCCGCTGGGAAACGGTGCGGTTCTCGCTGCCGGCCGACCTGGCGCGCTACGTCGTGGAGAAGGGGTCCATCACCGTCGACGGCGTCAGCCTCACGGTCGCCTCGGTGAGCGCCGACAGTTTCACCGTCGGCCTCGTCCCCACCACGCTCGACCTCACCACGCTGGGCGCCAAGGGCATCGGGGCGCCCGTGAACCTGGAGGCCGACGTCATCGCCAAGTACGTCGAGCGCCTGGTGACCCACGCACAGGCGGGTGCCTGATGCGCGGGCCGGCCGGCGCCGGGCCCGCGCAGGGCGCGGCGCCCCCTCCGCCCGATCCCGCAGCCGCCACCCGCTCCGCAGGCAACGGTCGAGGAGTTCCCGCAGCGATGACCGGAATCACCACAGAGCAGCCCGTATCCGCACCGGACCCCGCAGCCGCGCCCGGCGCCGGCGCTTCGCCGCTGGACGACGTCGCCGGAGCCGTCGCCGACATCGCCGCCGGGCGCCCGGTGATCGTCGTCGACGACGAGGACCGCGAGAACGAAGGCGACCTCGTCTTCGCGGCCGAGGCCGCCACCCCCGAGCTGCTGGCGTTCACCGTCCGCCACACCTCGGGGCTGGTCTGCGTGCCCATGCTCGGCGAGGACTTGGACCGGCTCGGCCTCCCGATGATGACGGCCGAAAACCAGGACGGCCTGGGCACGGCCTACACCGTCACCGTGGACGCGCGTACCGGCGTCACCACCGGCATCTCCGCCGCCGACCGGGCCCGCACCATCGGCCTGCTGGCCGGCGACCGCACCGTGCCCGGCGACCTCGCGCGGCCCGGCCACGTCCTGCCGCTGCGCTACCGGCCGGGCGGCGTGCTCACCCGCCGCGGCCACACCGAGGCCTCGGTGGACCTGGCCCGGATGGCGGGGATGCGGCCCGCCGCCGTCATCGCCGAGGTCGTCGAGGACGACGGCACCATGGCCCGACTGCCGCGGCTGCGCGCGTTCGCCGACGAGCACGGTCTGCGCGTGGTCTCCATCGACCAGCTCGTGCACCGCGTCGAGGCGGTCGGGACGTCCGGCGCCGCGCCCGCGCCCGCGCCCGCCGCCGGCCGGCCCGCGCCGGTCGAACGCGTGGTCGAGACCCGCATCCCCAACAGCCACGGCCAATGGCGGGCCGTGGGCTACCGCGCCGCCGACGGTGCCGAGCACGTCGCCCTCGTCCTCGGGGACCCCGCCCAAGCCCCGCACCCGCTGGTGCGCCTGCACTCGGAGTGCCTGACCGGCGACGCCTTCGGCTCCCACCGCTGCGACTGCGGCGCCCAACTGGAGGCCGCCATGGCCGCCGTCGCCGCCGAAGGACACGGTGTCATCGTCTACCTGCGCGGCCACGAGGGCCGCGGAATCGGGCTGCTGCACAAGCTGCAGGCCTACCGGCTGCAGGACTCCGGCGCCGACACCGTCGACGCGAACCTGGAACTGGGCCTGCCCGCCGACGCCCGCGACTTCAGCGCCGGTGCGGCCATCCTCGCCGACCTGGGAACCTCTGCGGTGCGGCTGCTCAGCAACAACCCGAAAAAGACCGACGGCCTCAGCGAGCACGGCATCGCCGTCACCGAGCGCATCCCCATGCCCAGCGCCGTCACCACCGACAACCTGCACTACCTGCAGACCAAGCGCGACCGGATGGGCCACGACCTGCCGGGCATCGTCGCCGTCACCTGAACGGCCGCCCCGAAGCGCCGGGCGGGCCGCGCCCCGCTCCCGGCGCGGCCCCCGGACCCGCCGCACCGCCGCAGCAGGAAGGAACCCGAACCCGATGAGCGGAACAGGACGTCCCGACGACCACCCCGTCGACGCCGCCGGTATGCGCGTGGGCGTCGTCGCCACCCGCTGGAACGCCGACGTCGTCGACCCCATGCTGGCGCGCGCCCGCGAGGCCCTGGCGCACTGGGGCGCCGAGGAGCCCGACGTCGTGCACGTGGCCGGGGCGATCGAGCTCGCCGTCGTCGCCCAGCAGTTCGCCCGCACCCACGACGCCGTCGTGGCACTGGGCGCGGTGATCCGCGGCGGCACACCGCACTTCGACTACGTCTGCCAGTCGCTGACCCAGGGCCTGACCGAGGTGGCGCTGGCGGAATCCACCCCCGTCGCCAACGGCGTACTCACCTGTGATACCCAAGAGCAGGCCCGCGACCGCGCCGGTCTGCCCGGCAGCCGCGAGGACAAGGGCTGGGAGGCCGCCACCGCGGCCGCCGACACCGCAGCCGTCCTGCGCGACCTGCGCGCCGCCGACCGGCGGGTTCGGGCGTAGCGGCCGCGCGGCGGGCGCCGCACCGCGGCCCGGGCCGGAACCGACGACGTGACGCGAGGAGACGCAGACACCGTGGACGACGACGCGCCGCACCGGCAGCCGCCCCCGCTGCCGGTGACCTGGCGGCCGCGCAACATCCGCATCGTCGGCTACACGCTGGCCGTGCTCGTCGTGGTGACGATGGCGGCGCTGGCCGCCGTGCTGCCGCCCGACTGGCGGCTCTCGGACCGGCTGGGCCTGGTCGCCATCGGGGCCGTCGGCGCCGCCGTGCTGCACCTGCTGGCCCGACCGCGCCTGCAGGCCACCGAAACCCGCGTGACCGTGGTCAACAGCGTCCGCACCTATGTGCTGGAGTGGCCCGAGATCATCGACGCCCGCATGCCGGTGGGCGAGCCCTGGCCCACCGTCGACCTCGCCGACGGCTCCACCCTGGCGGTCATGGGTGTCCAGAGCAGTGACGGCGAGCGCGCCCGCAGGGCCCTGGACGACTTCCGGCTGCTCCTGCGCACCCGCGGTGAAGCCGAAGAACCCGGCTCCGGGCGGTGACGCGCGGTCGGCGCGGAAACCTGCCGCTTCCGCACGAAGCCGACCGCGCGTGAAACGGGTGAGCAGTGCGCCCGGAACGGTGCTCTGTCGGGGCGGGCCCCGAACCCCGCCGCCTACGGCGCGCTGCTGGGCCGCATCGCCCTGGAACCGGCCCCGCCGGCGGGCCGACACGCGCATACCGCCCGTGTGCGCACCCCCACGACGCGGCGCGCCGCGTCTCGCCGGTTCTTGTCCGCGCCGATCGTGCCGCCGTAGCCTCCGAGCGTCTAACCTGGGCCGTAAGAGGAGGGGAGGCCCGGACGATGGCCGACGCACCGCCCGCCGCCGAGTCGATCACCGGCCCCGACGAGTTCGCCCGCCGGCTGGACGAGCACGACTACCTGGCCGACGACGGCGCGGCCACCGCCTGCTTCCTGGCCGCGCGCATGGCGCGTCCGCTGTTCCTCGAAGGCGACGCCGGCGTCGGCAAGACCGAACTGGCCAAGGCTCTGGCCGCCGCACTCGGAGCGCCCCTGATCCGGCTGCAGTGCTACGAAGGCATCGACGCCGCCCAAGCCCTGTACGACTGGGACTACCCGCGCCAGCTGCTGCACCTGCGCGCCGCCCAGGCCGCCGGCGCCGGAACCGACGCCGAACGGCTCGAATCGGGCCTGTACGACCGCCGCTTCCTGCTGGCGCGGCCCCTGCTGCGCGCCCTGGAAGCCGGCGCCGCCGGCCCCTGCGTGCTGCTCGTCGACGAGATCGACCGCGCCGACGACGAGTTCGAAGCGTTCCTGCTGGAGTTCCTCTCCGACTTCGCCATCTCCATCCCCGAGCTGGGTACCGTGCGTACCGACACCCCTCCGGTGACCGTGCTGACCTCCAACCGCACCCGCGAGGTCCACGACGCGCTCAAGCGCCGCTGCCTTTACCACTGGATGCCCAACCCCGGCTTCGACCGCGAGGTCGCCATCATCCGCCGTCGGCTGCCCGACGCAGCCGACCGGCTCGTCCACCAGGTCGCCGCCGCCGGCCAGCGGCTGCGCGACCCCGCCGACGACGGACTGGACCTGGTCAAACCGCCCGGTGTGGCCGAGACCATCGACTGGACCGCGGCCCTGATAGCCCTGGGCGCCCGCCAGCTCGATCCCGACTCCGCGGCCCGCAGCCTCGGCGCGCTGATCAAGCACCGCGAGGACCACGACGCCGTCCGGGCCCGGCTGCGAACCCTGCTCGACGGCCACGACCGGGCGCCGGCGGGGTGAACACCGTGGAGCCGGCCGGCCGCGACACCACCGAAACCCTGATGGGGTTCGTCCGCACGCTGCGCGCGGCCGGCGTCGGCGCCGACACCGGCCGCGCGACCGCGTTCCTGCGCGCCGTCGACACCCTCGACGTCACCCGGCCCGGCCCCGTCTACTGGGCCGGCCGGCTCACCCTGTGCTCCGGCGGAGCCGACCTCACCCGCTACGACGCCTGCTTCGTCCACTACTTCGGCACGCGTCCCGCGCCGGCCCGTACCACCAGCCCCCTGTCCGCCACCGTCCCGGCCATGTGGAACCCGCCGGAGGCGGCCGACGGAGACGACGCCGACACCGCCGGGCTGCTCGCCGCCGGCGGAACCGAGGTGCTGCGCTCGGCCGACATCGCTTCGCTCACCCGTGAGGAACGCGCCGAAGTGGCCCGCCTGGTCTCGCGCATCAGTGCCGACCGCCCCCGGCGCCGCACGCGCCGCCTCGAACCCGCCGCGCACGGGCGGCTGGACTACCGCCGCACGCTGCGGGCCGCGCTGCGCACCGGCGGCGAGCCCGTGCGGCTGCCGCGGCGCCACCGCTCCACCCGGGCGCGCCGTGTCGTGCTGCTCGTCGACATCAGCGGCTCCATGTCGCCCTACGCCGACGCGCTGCTGCGCCTGGCCCACGTCGTCGTCCGGGGCCACCCCCTCCACACCGAAGCCTTCAGCGTGGGCACCCGCCTCACCCGCCTCACCCCGCAGATGCGGGTGCGCGACCCCGGCGCCGCACTCGCGGCCGTGGCCGAGGCCATCCCCGACTGGAGCGGCGGCACCCGGTTGGGCGGCGAACTCAAGGAGTTCCTGGACCTGTACGGCCGCCGCGGCGCCGCCCGCGGCGCCCTGGCGATCATCGCCTCCGACGGCTGGGAGCGCGGCGACGCCTCCCAGCTGGGTACCCAGATGGCCCGGCTCTCCCGGCTCGCCCACCGCGTGGTGTGGGTCAACCCGCACAAGGCCCAGCCCGGTTACGCGCCGCTCACCGCGGGGATGCGGGCCGCCTGGCCGCACATCGACGCGTTCGTGTCCGGTCACAGCCTGGACGCGCTGGAGCAGCTCGCCACCGCCGTGATCGGCGGTCGGCACGAGGGAGGAGGGCACCGTGCGTGATATCCGCGCCGCCGTCGCCGACATGTACGCCTCCGGCGACACGTTCGCCCTGGCCACCGTCATCGACACCTACAGCAGCGCGCCCCGCGAATCCGGCGCGGCGATGGCCGTCGGCCCCTCCGGCGAGGTGGCCGGCAGCGTCTCCGGGGGCTGCGTCGAAGGCGCCGTCTACGAGCTCGCCCAGCAGGTGATCGCCACCGGCGAGCCCGAGCGCGCCACCTACGGCGTCAGCGACGACGACGCCTTCGCCGCCGGCCTGACCTGCGGCGGAACCCTGCACGTGCTGGTCGAGCCCGTCGACCCGGCGCGCCACCCGCACCTGGGCGCGGTCGTCGCCGACATCGAGGCGCACCGCCCGGTCGCCGTGGCCACCGTCGCCGGAGGGCCCGGCCGGCTGGGCGCCCGGCGGGTGATCCGGCCCGGCGGCGCCGAGGGCGATCTGGGCGGGCGCCGCCTGGAGGCCGCGGTCGACGACGACGCCCGCGGCATGCTGGCCCAGGGCAGCACCGGCGTCCTGAGGTACGGCGCCGACGGCCAGCGGCGCGGCGACGAGCTGGATGTGTTCGTCCAGTCGTTCGCCCCGGCTCCGCGCATGCTCGTGTTCGGAGCCATCGACTTCGCGGCCGCGGTCGCCGACATCGGCGCCTCCCTGGGATACCGGGTCACCGTGTGCGACGCCCGACCGGTCTTCGCCACCGCCAAGCGCTTCCCGCGCGCCGACGAGGTGGTCGTGAAGTGGCCCCACGTCTACCTCGGCGAGATCGAAGCCCGCATCGATGAGCGCACGGCCGTGTGCGTGCTGACGCACGACCCCAAGTTCGACGTGCCCGTACTGGAGGCCGCACTGCGGACCCCGGCCGGCTACATCGGGGCGATGGGAAGCCGGCGCACGCACGAGGACCGCTTGGCCCGGCTGCGCGAGGCGGGGGTCGGGGAGGATCAGCTCGCGCGGGTGCACTCGCCCATCGGGCTCGACCTGGGAGCGCGCACCCCCGAGGAGACCGCGGTGTCCATCGCCGCCGAACTCATCCAGACCCGGTGGGGCGGTAGCGGGCGCCCGCTGTCCACCACCTCCGGGCGCATCCACACCGAGCCGATCGCCGCCGCGGGGGCGGGCGGGCCGTCCCCGGTTCCGGAGGCGCGCGCGGTGACGGGCCGTCCCTCCGCCGGCGGCCCGGCCGACCGGCCTCCGGCGGACGGTGCAGTGACCGGGTCCGGCCCCCGCGACACGCCCGACCCGCCGGTGAACGGGGCGGCCGGAACCGGTCATCTCGGCGTGTAACCCCGGTCGCCGACCCGCCCGGATTCCCCGCAGCGGCGGGCGCCCGGGTCCGGGGCGCGGGGAAGGGCCCGCGAACGCCGGACGCCGCCCGCGCCCGGCGTGGCATCATCGCCGCATGACGACACGCGAGCGGGGCGAGGACGGCGCGCGCACGGCGCCGATCGCCGGACTGCTGCTGGCCGCGGGGGAGGGGCGCCGCTTGGGCCGCCCCAAGGCGCTGGTGGAAGTCGCCGGGGAACGGCTCGTCGACCGGGGCGCGCGCACGCTGCACGACGGCGGCTGCGCCCCCGTATACGTGATCACGGGGGCGGCGCGGGCCGACGCCGAGCATGCGGCCGCCGTACACAACCCCGGGTGGCAGAGCGGGCTGGGTTCGTCGCTGCGGGTGGGCCTGGACGCCCTGCCCGAGGACGTCGACGCCGTCGTCATCGGGCTGGTCGACCAGCCGCTGGTGACGGCCGCCGCCGTGCGGCGGCTGATCGCGGCCCATGACGACGGTGCGCGTGCGGCCGTGGCCACCTACGCCGGAAACCTGCGCAACCCGGTACTGCTGGGCCGTGAGCACTGGCCCAGCGTCCACGCCCTCGCCGAGGGCGACGTGGGAGCGCGCCCGTTCCTGCGCGCCTACTCCCACCTGGTCACCAACGTCCCCTGCGACGACGTGGCCAGCCCCGACGACATCGACACCCCCGAGGACCTGGAACGGCTCGAGTCGTGCCTGGCCGGGCGGGGGACCGCTCCGCCCCGCCCGACCTGACGGGCGGAGCGGCCCGCCCCGCCCGCGAGCGGCGGATCAGGGCCGGGACAGGCGCATGACGCCGAAGCGCGACCGCGTCTCCTCGCCCGGCTCCAGGACGGTCACGTCGGTGCCGGAATTGAACGCGTCCGGCGGGCAGGTCATCGGTTCCACCGCGAGCCCGCGGCGGTTCAGCCCGCCGGGCAGGCCCTCGGCGCTGAACACCTGCAGCCAGCCGCAGGAGGAGTCGGCCCACACGCCCGTCGACGTGCCGCCCGACGTGAGCACCGTCCAGGCCAGGCCGTCGGCGTCGCGCTTCAGGTCCGTGAACGCGGTGTCGAAGGCCGCGGCCCCGATGGGCCGGGGCGTGCGGAAGTCGTGCTCGGTGCCCTCCACGGGCTCCGGGGCGCCCGCGGGCAGCAGCCGCTCGTCCACGGGCAGCCGGCGGGAGGCGGGCAGCTCCAGCACCGCGTCCTCCATGGTGTCCACGGACAGGAACGGGTGGGACCCCATGCCGTACGGCGCGGGGGAGTCGCCGGTGTTGCGGGCCGCGACGGTCACCGACAGCCCGCCGGCGGCGTCCAGTTCGTAGTCGGCCGCCAGCTCCAGGCTGTAGGGATAGCCCGCGGCGCCGTCCAGCAGACAGGTCAGCCGGGCCCGGTCGGACGCGATCTCCACCGGGAGCCACGGCCTGCTGTAGGCCAGTCCGTGCAGCGCCGTACCGCGTCGGGGCTCGGTGACCTCCAGTTGGTGCTCGACGCCTTTGAAGGTGTACCGGCCGTCGCGGATCCGGTTGGGCCAAGGGGCCAGCAGAAGACCGTGGGAGGCCGGAGGCGGCTCGTCCGGCGGGCACCGCCAGATCAGCTCCTCGCCACCGAAGGAGAGCCGGCACATCGCCGCGCCTCGGCGGCCGATGTCCGCCCGGTAGTCTCCTGCCGCCAACTCGATCGCATCGCCCACCAGAATGCCGCCCTTTCCGTTCCGCTACGGGTCCCGGGCGATGATAGTGGCCGCCGAAGATCCGTCGGGAGCGGCCCACCGCTCACGCGTCCCGGGCGGCGTCCCGCCGCGTCAACCGGCGAGGTTGTACAACGGGATCAGCACGCCCGCGGCCACCATCAGCAGGCCGGTGGAGAGCACCACCAGCAGCATCAGCGCCGAGGCCGCCGCCGCGAGCCGGTACGCCGTCAGCCGCGTGCGTGCGCGGCGGCGGCCGGACGCCGTCCGCCCCAGCACCACCAGCAGCACCGCCAGCACCACGGGCAGCCACCACCGGTCCTCCGACTGCGCCGGCAGCAGTCCCACCGCCGCGTCCGCGGCGCCCGCCACCGCCGAAACCGCGGCGCTGCCGGCGACGTCCACGAAACCGGTGTAAGCCTCGGCGAACGGACCGGACCGGTCCGGATAGAAGCCGTCGGCGCGCAGCAGCCGCCCCAGCCCGTCGAGGAGTCCCGCCGCCGCGGCCGGGTAGGCGAACCTGCGGCAGCGGCCGGCCCCCTCCGCCCGTTCCAGTTGGCGCATGCTCCGTTCGACGCTCTTGCGCTCCCGGGCCTCGCGGCGGCGCGCCTTGCGCTGCTCCGCCTCGGTCGGCGGGCGGCCGTAGGGCGCTCCGCCCGGGCCGTAGGGCGGCGCCGCGCCCCACGGCGCCCCCGTGTCGGACTCCCCGGGCGGAGTGCGGGGGTCCTGGGCGCGCGCACGCACCCGCCGCCAGCGCTCGCCCGCGGCGCCGGTGAACGCCGCTCGGCGGTCGCGCCGCCGCGCACGGCCCTCCGCCCGCTCCCGGTCGCGCTCGGCGGCGCCGAGCCGCGCCGCCACCGGCAGCAGCAGCGAGGCGGCCACCAGCGCCGCGAGCTCGTCGACCTGTCCGGCCCGGCGGCGCAGCCCCACGTCGCGCTGGTGGCGCCACCAGTCCACGTGCGGGGCCGGACTGCGGCGGCGCGGATGCCACGACTGCGCGCGCAGCCGTCGGCGCTCGCGCCCGGCCGCCTCGGGGTCCAGGACCAGCTCGGCGGCCAGGGCCCACGCGGAGTCCCAGGCGAACCGCGGGAGGTCGGCGGCGCCGGCGGCCACCGCCGGGCCCGACGCCAGCCCCTGCACGGTGGCCTCGACCCGGCGCATGATCAGCGGCACCTCGTGCTGGACGTGCTCCAGGGGTGCGCAGCGGCCGGAGCCCTCGGCGCGGCATCCGGGGTGAGCGCACCAGTGCCGTGCAGCGAGGTCCAGCGCACCCAGCTCCAGGGCCTCGCGGAGCACGGCGTGCCTGCTGGATCCGCCGCGGGCCAGCGCGAGCACGCCGTCGGCGCCGACCTCCAGTCCGCGGAAGCGCGGCGGCATGCCCGGCACGAACCGCGCCGCCAGCGCGCTGATGGCCAGGTGCACGCGTTCGGGGCGGGCGTCGAGGTCGGTGAGGTAGGAGCGGTCGAACGTGTAGTCGCCGACCTCGCGGTCCAGCCAGGTGCGCACCGTCGGCCAGTGCGTGCGCAGCCACACCTCGCCCCGGTCCCACCGGTCCAGCAGGTCGAAGGCGAGGCTGGGCGGGTCGTCGTGGGAGGCGTCGGCGAAGCGGATGGGCGCGTGCGCGCGGGGCCGCACCAGGCTCGGGCGCTCGCCGGACAGCCACTGGCGGACCTCGGCATGGCCCCAGCGCGCCGACGGGGCGGGGGTGAGCAGCCCGCGCACCAGCAGCCGCCACGATTCGTCGGCGACGGCGGAAACGTCGACCTCGCTCCTGCGCGCGGTCAGCCAGCTCTCGCCGCCCTCGGGGCGGCGCCCGGTGAGCAGCTCGTGCACCATGACGCCCAGCGACCACCACGCCGCCGGCGCCTCCCGGCGGCCCTCGACCACCTCGGGGGCCGCGTACGCCTCGGTGACGGCCAGGCCGCCGTAGACCCGGCTCATCGTCGCCCGCACCGCGCCGCCGAAGTCGGTCAGCGCGAACACCGGAGGGTCGGCGGAGCGGATCAGCAGGTTCTCGGGCTTGACGTCGGTGTGGTTGTGCTGCAGGTGCTCCTGCCAGTGGTGCAGGCAGTCGGTGAGTGCGGACACCACGGCGCGCGCCGTGGTGTCGTCGACCGGCGCCCGGTCGATGACCGACCGCAGCGAGCCCGCGGGGAAGTACTCCTGGGCTTCCCAGGCCACCTCCTCGTCCCAGGAGCTGCGGGCGCGGCCGTAGCCGTGGACGGCCGGGGTGTGGGGATCGCCGCGGTCGCGGGCGCGCAGCCGGTCGAGCAGCTCGCGGTTGATGTCGTGGCCGGGACGGTAGACCTTCAGCGCTACGCGGTCCCGGTCCTCGTGCGGCCCGGGATCTGCGGACTCCGCCGGGCGCCGGCGGTGGCGCGCGCGTCCGGCGCCGGCGGGCTCGGCGAGGTAGACGACGGCTTCGCCGCCGGCGCCGATGCGCTTCAGCACGGTGTAGCTGCGGCGCAGTTCGGTCGGCACCGCGTAGTCGATGTCGCCGGCGGGTCCGACCACCACGCGCGCCAGCAGCCGCGGGAACCAGCCCAGCAGCAGGGTCGCCGTGCGCCGCCACCGGGACGGTGCCGGCGGGCCGGAGGGAGCCGGGGCGCCGGCACCGGCGCGGCGCGTCAGCGCGCGGGTGCGCGCGGCGGCCGGGCCGGGGCCGGGATCGTCCCGGCGCGGGCCGGGGCCGGGGTGCAGGACGCGGGTGATCCACCGGGTGCGGGCGCGGTCGGCGCCGAGCCGGGTGGTCGCGTCGTCGGACCCGATGCTCCGGGTGGGCGAGTCGGGGTCTGCGGACTCGGGATCGGCCATCGTGGTAGCGGCGCTCTCGGGGATCTCGCTGGTGCCGCGGACACGACTGCGGAGACGCCGCCGCGCCGGGCCTGATGCTTCCAGACTAGGCGAGCGCGAACCGTCCGGTGCGGCCGAGGAACGGGTCTCCCGGCGGTGGCCGGGGAATCCGGGGAATGTGGTTTCGGATCTCAGCGGTCGCCGGCGTCCGCGCCGTCGGGTGGCAGCCCCAGGCGGTCGCAGGCCTCGCGGTACATGCGCACCACCTCGCGGCGCACCTGGGAGCGTTCGGTGAGGTCGTGCGACCAGGGGATGCGTACCGCCGTCTCCGCGCCGCCGACGAGCGCCGCGTAGTCGCCGCCCCCGCTGTCGACACCGGTCATCCGCGCCGCGGAGGCGTCGGGTACCCCGCCCAGGGCGCGGCATATCACCAGGGTCTCGTAGGCGTGGTCGTCGTTCATGTGGGCGGTGATCGCCGAGACCGCCTCGGCGGTGAACGGTGGCTCGGGCACGGCCCTCCTCCGGGTGCTGTGCGGCCGCGCGTCCGTCGCGCGGGGCCGCCGGCCGGCGGCCGGCGGCCCCGCCACGATATCCGGGCCGTCGGCGTTCACTCCTGGAGGGTGAACTCGGCGTCGACGTCGACCTTGATCCGGTCGCTCACCACGACGCCGCCGCCGTCCATGGGCATCTCGATGTCGACACCGAAGTCGCTGCGGCTGATCTCGGTTTCGGCGTGGAAGCCGGCGCGGAGCAGCCCGTAGGGGTCGCGCGTGACGCCGTTGAACTCCAGGCGCAGCTCGACCGGTCGCGTCGTGCCCTTCACCGTGAGGTCGCCCGCCAGCAGGAGGTCCTCGCCGGAGGTCCGGATGCCGGTGGATTCGAAGATCCACTGCGGATGGGAGGCGGTCTCGAAGAAGTCGGCGGAGCGCATGTGGTTGTCGCGCTGCTCGTTGTCGGTGTTGATGGAGTCGGCGTCGAGGGTGGCGCGCACCGACGACTGCATCGGATCCTCGGGCACGGTCAGCTCGGCGTCGAAACGCTCGAAGCGCCCGCGCACCCGGCTGACCATCATGTGGCGCACCGAGAACGCGACGATCGAGTGCGCGGTGTCGATTCGCCAGGTTCCCGGCTGAAGCTGCTGGTCGGACATGGTCTCCCCCTGCTTGCGGCGATGGTGACACTCGCCGCACAGTGTAGTCGTACACGCACGGTGAGCAGGGGTGCGGAACGGCCGTTTCGGACCCTGAGGAGCCGCGCTTCCGCGGGGCCGCCGGCACAGGCGCGCCCGGCGGATCCGCGTTCGCCCCCTCGACGGGGCACCCGGTTGGTTAAGCTGGTCCGAGACATCCCGACTGGGGCGGATCCGCCCCGAAGAGCAGGAGCTTCGAGCGCGTGACCCGCCCCACCATCTCCGGCGCCCAGCGCTTCCGCGACGACGACGGATCGGCCGACACGGCCGTGGCCTCCCGGCTGGAGGCCTACTCCCGCGGCGAGGCCGGGGATCGGCAGGTCCTCGCCGCACTGGGGGAGTCCCGTCTGCTGGTGCCCGTCGTGGCCGTGGCCGGCGAGACCGGCCAGGACGACGCCGGACGCACCGGCGAAAAGACCAGTGACATCGCGATGCCGCTGATGACCGGCCAGGACGGCCGCCGCGGCGTACTCGCGTTCACCTCCGTGGACGCGGCCCGCGCTTGGCGCGAGGACGCCCGGCCGGTGCCGGTCACGGCCGTCGACGCCTGCCGCACCGCGATGGAGGAGGGCGCCGACGCCGTGGTCGTCGACGTCGCCGGCCCGGTCACCTACGCGGTGCAGGGGCGCTTCCTGACCACACTGGCCGAGCAGGGCACCGTGCCCGCCCCCAAGGACGATCCGCAGATCCTCGCGCTGATCTACCGGGTCACCCACACCGAGTTCGGCATCGGGCGGGTGCGTATCCACGAATCCGAACGCGCCGAGATCGGCATCCGGTTGGAGCTGGAGCGCCGCGACGACGAGTCGCTGCGCCGCGTCGCCGACCGCCTGTCCGCCGAACTCGCCCCGATGCTGCCCGGCGGAGCGGAGTTGAGCGCCGTCGTCCGCGCCGCACGCCCGGAGTGACCGCACCGGCCCGCCCCGGGGCCCGTCCCCAGGCTGCCGAGGGGAGTGGGCGCCGCGCCCCGGGATCGGCTAGGTTCCGCCCATGCCCGGTATCGCCGACGCCGCGCTGATACTGGCGCTGGGCGCCGCGGGAGCGGCGGTCGGCGCCGGTACCAGCCGGCTGGTACCCCTCTTCGTCCGCCACGATCCCGCATCCGTCGACGACAGCCCGCCGCCCCCGCCCGCCTGCCCGCACTGCGGAGCCGCCGTGGCGTTCCTGGCGTGGCTGCCGGCGGTGCGGGTGCGCGGTTTCGCCCGCAGCGGCCGCTGCCCCTCCTGCGCGCGGACGGTTCCCGCGTCGGTCGCCGCCGCGGCGGCCACCGCGCTGCTGTTCGCCGCCTGCGGCGCCGCCTCCGGGGCCCCGGGTGCCGCGGACAACCCGCTGTGGCTGGCCGCGCTGCTGTTCTTCGCGGCCGTCGGCGTGCCGCTGGCGGTGATCGACATCCGCGTGCACCGGCTGCCCGACGCCGTCGTCGGGCCGTCCTACCTCGTCGCGGTGCCCCTGGTCGCCGGGGCCGCCGTCCTCGAGCGCGCCGCCGCCCCCGGGGTACCGGGCGCGCCCGCCCTCGCCGGCGCCGGCCTCCTCGCCGCGGCCGGGCCGCTGGGCGGCATGGCGGGGCTGGCCGCGCTGTACTGGCTGCTGTGGCTCGTCTATCCGGCCGGCATGGGCTGGGGCGACGTCAAAATCGCCGGGCTGGTCGGGCTCCACCTCGGCTGGGGCGGGGCCGCGACGGTGGTGGCGGGCACTCTCGCCGCCTTCGTCGCCGCCTCCGTCCTCGGGCTGGTCCTGATAGCGCTGCGCCGCGCCACCCGCCGCACCCGGATCCCCTTCGGCCCGTTCATGCTCGGCGGCGCACTGGCCGCGCTGCTCGCGGGAGACCCGGTGATCGCGGCGGTCCTGGCGGCCTGACGCCCGCGACGGCGCCGATGTGCCGTTGCGGCCCCGCACGTGCAATGATCGGAGGCATGTTGCGCTGGCTGACCGCGGGGGAGTCCCACGGACCCGCACTCGTCGCGATACTGGAAGGCCTTCCGGCCGGCGTCGCCGTGACCTCGGACGACATCGCCGCCGCGTTGCGCCGCCGCCGCGCCGGGTACGGCCGGGGCGCCCGGATGAAGTTCGAACAGGACCAGGTCACCCTGGTCGGGGGGATCCGGCACGGCCTGACCCAGGGCGGCCCGGTGGCCGTCGAGGTCGCCAACTCCGAGTGGCCCAAGTGGGAGCGGGTCATGTCCGCCGACCCCGTTCCCCCCGAGGAACTGGAGGGCATGGCGCGCAACGCCCCGCTCACCCGCCCGCGGCCCGGACACGCCGACCTGGTGGGCATGCAGAAGTACGGCCACGACGAGGCCCGCCCCGTGCTGGAGCGCGCCAGCGCCCGCGAGACAGCGGCGCGCGTGGCCGTCGGCGAGGTCGCCCGCGCATTCTGCCGCCAGGCGCTGGGTGTGGAGCTGCTCAGCCACGTCGTGTCCATGGGCGAGATCGACGCCCCCGAAACGCCCCGACCCGAGCCGGGCGACCTGGAGCGCATCGACGCCGATCCGCTGCGCTGCTTCGACCCGGAGACCAGCGAGCGCATGGTCGCCGAGGTCGACGAGACCCGCAAGGCCGGCGACACCCTGGGCGGCGTCGTCGAGGTCCTGGCCTACGGCCTGCCGCCGGGCCTGGGCAGCCACGTCCACTGGGACCGCCGCTTGGACTCCCGACTGGCCGGCGCGCTGATGGGAGTGCAGGCCATCAAGGGAGTCGAGGTCGGCGACGGATTCCGCACCGCCGCTCGGCGCGGCTCGGCCGCCCACGACGAGATCGAGCCCGGGGCCGAGGGCGTGCGCCGCCGCAGCAACCGCGCCGGCGGCGTCGAGGGCGGCATGACCACCGGCGCGCCGCTGCGCGTGCGTGCGGCCATGAAGCCCATCGCCACCGTCCCGCGCGCACTCGACACCGTCGACGTCTCCACCGGCGAGCCGGCCCAGGCCCACCACCAGCGCAGCGACGTCACCGCGGTTCCGGCCGCGGGCGTGGTGGCCGAGGCCATGGTCGCGCTGGTGCTGGCCGAGGCCGCCGTGGAGAAGTTCGGCGGCGACTCCCTGGCCGAGACCGCCCGCAACGCCCGGGCCTACCTCGATACGCTGGAGGACCGCTAGGCCCGGCGGGGCGCCGGCCGCCCACCCCCGAGGAGGCATCGTATGAGCACACCGATCGCGGTCCTGATCGGCCCGCCCGGTGCGGGCAAGACCACGGTCGGCCGGGCGCTGGCGGAGCGGCTGGAGGTGCAGCTGCTGGACACCGACACCGAGATCGCGGCGCGGTCCGGCAAAGCCGTCGGCGACATCTTCGTCGAGGACGGCGAGCCCGCCTTCCGCGCGCTGGAGCGCGAGACCGTCGCCGAGGCGCTGGCGTCGTGGCACGGCGTCGTCGCGCTGGGCGGGGGATCGGTCCTCGACTCCGACACCCGCGCCGAACTGGCCCGCCACCACGTGGTCTACCTGCAGGTGGACTTCGGCGACGCAGCCAAGCGCGTCGGCCTGGACACCCCGCGCCCGCTGCTGGTCGGCAACCCCCGCACCCGGCTGCGCAAGCTCTTGGAGGAGCGGCTTCCGTTCTACGAAGGCCTGGCGAAGTCGACCGTGCCCACCAGCGGCTACCACCCCGAGGAGATCGTCGACGCGGTCGTCGCGGCCCTGCCCGAGCACCGGGGCGGCACCCGGTGAGCGCGACCCGCATCGGCGTGGGCGGCGCCGCCGACCCCTACGACGTCGTCGTGGGCCGCGGCGTCTCCGCCGAGCTGCCCGAGCTGGTGGGCGCGCGTGCCGCGCAGGTCGCGGTCATCCACCCCGAAGGGTTGGAGGCCCCGGCACAGGCGGTCCTGAGCGCCCTGGGGCCGGCCGGCTACACCGTCCACCCCATGGCCGTGCCCGACGGCGAGGCCGCCAAGACCGCCGAGGTCGCCGCCGGACTGTGGGGCAGGCTCGGCCGAGCCGGGTTTACCCGCACCGACGCCGTGGTGGGCGTGGGCGGCGGAGCCGTCACCGACCTGGCCGGGTTCGTCGCCGCCACCTGGCTGCGCGGGGTCCGCAGCGTGCTGGTGCCCACCACCCTGCTGGGTATGGTCGACGCCGCCGTGGGCGGCAAGACCGGCATCAACACCGCCGAGGGCAAGAACCTCGTGGGTTCCTTCCACCCGCCCGCCGGAGTCCTGTGCGACCTGGACACCCTGGAGAGCCTGCCCCCGGCCGACTACATCGGCGGCCTCGCCGAGGTCGTCAAGGCCGGGTTCATCGCCGACCCGGCCATTCTGGAGCTCGTCGAGGACGACCCCGACGGCGCTGCGCGCCCCGGCGGCGCGCACACCCGCGAGCTGATCGAGCGCGCCGTCGCGGTCAAGGCCGAAGTCGTCTCGTCCGACCTGCGCGAGAGCGGGCGCCGCGAGATCCTCAACTACGGGCACACGCTCGGCCACGCCATCGAGCGCGCCGAGGACTACACGTTCCGGCACGGCTACGCTGTGGCCGTGGGCATGGTCTACGCCGCCGAACTGGCCCGCCTGGACGGGCGCATCGACGCGCACCTGGTCGAGCGCCACCGCACGGTGCTGGCGTCGGTGGGCCTGCCCACCGGCTACTCCGGGGCGGCCTGGCCCGACCTGCGCAGCACCATGCGCGTCGACAAGAAGGCGCGCGGGTCCGTGCTGCGCTTCATCGTGCTCGACGGCCCCGGGCGGCCCGCTGTGCTTCCGGGACCCGCGCCGGAGCTGCTGGACTCCGCCTACGCGGCGATCAGCACCTGAACGCCCCGGACCGAGGTGAACCCCGCACCGGGTGAAACCCACTAGACTGCGGTGACGACGGCGGCAGCACGCGCTTGCGCGGCGGCCCTGCGGGGCGCCCGCCCGCCACCGACCGAGCCCGACCCCTGGAGAGACGACTCAAGTGGCCTCGACGAACGACCTCAAGAACGGCACGACCCTGAAGCTCGACGGCGGAGAACTCTGGAACGTCGTGGAGTTCCAGCACGTCAAGCCCGGCAAGGGCGGAGCGTTCGTCCGCACCAAGCTGAAGAACGTCACCTCCGGCAAGGTCGTCGACAAGACCTTCAACGCCGGCGCCAAGGTCGAGGTCGCCAACGTGGACCGCCGGGAGATGCAGTACCTCTACACCGACGGCGAGTCCTACATCTTCATGGACACCGACACCTACGATCAGATCCCGGTCGAGGCCAAGGTGGTGGGCAAGAACGCCGACTACCTCCTCGAAAGCGCGATGGTCACCGTCGCGATGAACGAGGGCGCGCCGCTCTACGTCGAGCTTCCGGCCGCCGTCGAGGTCGAGGTCACCCAGACCGACCCCGGCGTGCAGGGCGACCGCTCCACCGGCGGCACCAAGCCCGCCACCATCGAGACCGACGCGGTCATCCAGGTCCCGCTGTTCATCACCACCGGCGAGCGCGTCAAGGTCGACACCCGCACCGGCGACTACCTCGGCCGCGTCAACTGATGGCGCTCACTGCGAGCGGCGATCGGGGCGACCGGGCGGAGAAGCGATGAGCAGCGGCGGGGGAGCGCGGCGCAAGGCGCGCCGGCGCGCGGTTGAGATCCTGTACGAGGCCGAGGTGCGCGGCGCGACCGTCGAGGCGGTCCTGGAACGGCGGCGGGCCCAGACCGAGCCGCCCATCAACGACTTCACGATCGGGCTGGCCCACGCCGTCGACGAGCACCGCGAGCGCCTCGACACCCTGCTGGAGGACTACGCGATCGACTGGTCCCTGGAGCGCATGCCCGTGGTCGACCGCAACATCCTGCGGATGGGCGCCTACGAACTGCTGTGGGACGGCGACATCCCCGACGGCGTGGCGATCTCCGAGGCGGTCGCGGTGGCCCGGCAACTGTCCACCGACGAATCGCCGTCCTTCATCAACGGCCTGCTTTCGCGGCTGATGGAGAACAAGGCCCAGCTCGCGCCCTGACCGGACGGCGTGCCGTCGGCAGGCCTCGACACCAGCAAGCAGAAGGGGAGCCGGTGTGAGCGACAAGCCCCACGGCGGCACCGCGCCGGGCGACCCCGGCGCGGGGTCCGGCCCGCACCGGGCGGCCAGCGCCGCCCGCACCGACGTGGTCTGGGAGGTTCTGCGCTCGGCCCTGGCCGAGCAGGGGCCCGCCGACGGCGAGAACGAGATCCTGGACATCGTCGACGCCGGCGGCGGCACCGGCGGTGCCGCCGTCCCGCTGGCGCAGCTGGGCCACCGCGTCACCGTGGTCGACCCCAGTCCCGACTCGCTGGCCGCGCTGGAGCGCCGGGCCGCCGAAGCCGGAGTGCGAGTGCGGGCGCTGCAGGGCGAGACCACGGACCTGGCCCACCTGCTGCCGGCCGCCCACGCCCACCTGGTGCTGATGCACAACGTGCTGGAGTACGTCGACGATCCGGCCGCGGCCCTGGCCGACGTCGCCGCGCTCACCCGGCCCGGCGGCGCGGTCAGCGTACTGGCGGCCAACGCCGTGGCAGGCGTGATGCACCGGGCGCTGTCCGGCCACCTCGCCGACGCCCGCCGCCTGATCGACGCCCCCGAAGGCCGCTGGGGCCCGGGTGACCCCATGCCGCGCCGTTTCACCGCCGGCCAGCTCACCGACCTCGCCGAGCGGGCCGGGCTGGGCGGCGACGACATCCGCGGGGTGCGGGTATTCGCCGACCTGCTGCCCGGCCGGGTGCTCGACGGCGAGGCCCACGTCGGCGAGCAGCTGCTGGAGCTGGAGAAGGCCGCCTCGGTGCACCCGGCGCTGGCGGGCATCGCCACCCAGATCCACCTGCTGGCCCGCAGGCCGCTGTGAGGGCCGCAGGCCGGGACCGGGGTGGCGCTGCCGGTGCCGACGGCGGCACACTGGCGGCATGAGCCGACGCCAGCTTGAGCGCGGGCGGGCCCTGCGGGGGATCGTCGGGTCCGGCGGCGTCGAACCGCTGCCGGACGGCGACTGCGCGGCCGCCGCCGAGTGCACGGTCCTGCACATCGACATGGACGCGTTCTTCGCCGGCGTCGAGCGGCTGGAGCGCCCCGAGACCCGAGGCACGCCCATCATCGTCGGCGGGACCGGGCCGCGGGGCGTGGTCTCCTCGGCCGACTACATCGCCCGCTCCTACGGGGTGCACTCAGCCATGCCGATGGTGCGCGCGCTGCGGCTGTGCCCCGGCGCCGCCGTCTTCCCGCCCGACGGCGCCCACTACAAGCGGGTCTCCGAAGCCGTCATGGACATCCTGCTGTCGGTCTCGCCCGACGTCGAGCCCGTCTCGCTGGACGAGGCCTACGTGGACGTCGCCGGTGCGCGCCGCCGCCTGGGCGACCCGGCGCGCATCGCCGAGCTGATCCGGCGGCGGGTGCGCGAGGAGCAGAGCCTGACCTGCTCGGTGGGCGCTGCGCCGAGCAAGCTGGTGGCCAAGCTCGCCTCGACCCGGTGCAAGCCCGACGGCCTGCTGGCCGTGCCGCCCGAGCGGGTCACCGCGTTCCTGCACCCGCTGCCGGTGGGCGCGCTGTCGGGAGTGGGCGACAAGACCGAGCAGACCCTGACCCGCCTGGGCCTGCGCACGGTCGGCGACGTGGCGCGCGTTTCGGCGGCCACGCTGCGCGGCGAGTTCGGGACGGCGCTGGGCGACCGCCTGGCCGCCCTGGCCCAGGGCCGCGACGACAGCGCGGTGGTGCCCTCCACGCCCGACAAGAGCATCGGGTCGGAGGAGACCTTCCCTTGCGACGTCGACGACCCGGCGGTGATCCACCGGGAGCTGCTGCGGCTGGCCGAGAAGGTCGCCCGCAGGATGCGCGCCGCCGGCCAGGTGGGGCGGACCGTGGTGGTGAAGCTGCGCCGGGCCGATTTCACCACCATCACCCGCTCGCGCACCCTGAACGAGCCCACCGACGTCGCGCACGAGGTCAACGCCGCCGCGCGGGAGCTGTACGACGCCGCGGGCCTGGAGCGGACGAGGCTGCGGCTGGTGGGGGTGCGCATGGAAGGGCTGGCGCCGGCCGCCGGGTCCCACCGCCAACTCAGCCTGGACGAACCCGAAACCGGTTGGCGCGAAGCCGAACAGGCTATGGACGCCGTCACGCGGCGCTTCGGCAGCGGGGCCATCCGACCGGCCGCTTTGGCCAAGCGTGACGAGGATGACGTATAGTACTGCAACTTTCGGGCGATCGGATCCGTTGTAGGGGGTGGCAGGTCCGCGGCCGGCCCGCGTCGGCCGGGGCGTGCCGCGCAGAGCAGGGGACAGTAGGAGGGCGAGCGCAGCGGTGTTGCGGTTCGACGGTGCGGGTAAAGTGGCCTCTGTGGGTCAGCTACACGCTCATCTTTTCTTTTCAGTAGGCGCTAAGGCACCTTATTCTGGGCATACCACTGAACAACGGCCTGTTGGTCAGCACACCTCACCCTACGCGGGGACTGTCATTGGGAGGCGCCGTGCCGCTCTCTGAACACGAGCAGCGTATGCTCGACCAGATCGAGCAGGCGCTCTACGCCGAGGATCCGAAGTTCGCCAATACGGTGCGCCAGACGAATCCCGCCGTGCATTACAAGCGGTCGATCGTCCAGGCGTCGGTCGGGTTCGTCGTCGGGATCTCGCTCCTCATGGGCGGGATGATCCTCCAGCAGGTCATCGTCGGTGTCATCGGCTTCATCGTCATGCTGGCGTGCCTGCTGTGGGGGCTCAACGCCTGGAGGCGCGTCGCCGTCGGAGGCGAGGCTGCGGCCCAGTCGCAGACCAAGGGAGCCGAACCCAAGCAGCGCCGGCGCCAGCAGCGCCCGGGGATGATGAACCGCTTCGAGGAGCGGTGGCGGCGCCGCCAGGAGGGCGACGACCGCTAGACCGCCCCCGCGCCCGCGGCCGGCGTCCGGCCGCACCCGAGCGTGTACGCGCCCGTCGGAGAGGACTCCGGCGGGCGCGTTGCCGTGGAGGCGGCCCCCCGGAGGCTGGGGCGATGGGGCGCAGCTCGCCCAGCGAGCAAGCCCGCCCGTCGCCTGCCACCGCCCACCGGAGACGTTTCACGTCGCGTGCGTTTCCAGGGCCGCCGAGCGCACGCCGCAGCCTCACACGCGACCCCGCCACCCCGGCGGCACGGAAGGCCCCCTCGGGAACTCCGGACCGGGGCGGCCTCCGCGTCGTCCTCGACGCCGGCGGCCTATCCCGCGGCCGCCCCGGAAGACGCGGCGCGGGGCGGATCGGGCACCGGCGCCTGCGGCGCGGGCAGCAGCGACCGGGGAAGCACGACCGCCCGCAGCGCGGCCGCGCGGCCGCAGGCCGCCCGCAGCGCCGCACGCACCCGACGGCCGTCGTCGGACGGCGACCCCTCCTGAGCGAACTCGGGAGAGTAGCGCGCGGTCTCCTCGCCCATCGCCAGGCGCCACAGCGCGGCACGGGCCTGCTCCGGCAGACCGGGATCCTCGCTCAGCCGCTGGGCGACCGCTCGCGGCGACTCGGCCGCGCTCCACGCCAGCCCCAGGTCGCGGCTGTCGTCGCGCAGCTCCCGCCATGCGGCGCGGGCGCGCTGGGTCGCCGACCCCGCGCGCACCCACCGTGTGCGCCGGAGGAGGAACCGGGCGAGCGCGGGCAGCAGGGCGCACGCGAGTACGGCGGTCAGAACCAGCGCCGCCCACCAGCCCGGGCCGCGGCCGTCGCCGACCCCGCCGGCCAGGCCGCCCCGGCCTTCGTCCTCCTCCGCGGCGGGACTCTCCGACGCGGCGGAGGCCCCGGGGGCCTCGGGTTCGGCCGATGCGCCGGCGCCGCCGTCGTCCTGGGGCTCCTGCCGCCCCGGGGCGGATCCGTCCTGCGGAGCCGACGGAGCGCCGTCGGCGTAGTCGGGCACCGTGGCCGTGCCCTGGCCGCCGGGAGAGGAGGGGGTCGGCTCGAACCGCAGCCACCCGGCGTCCTCGAAGTACAGCTCGGGCCAGGCGTGGGCGTCGGACTCGGTGACCTCCCAGGTCCCGTCGCCGGTGGCGGTGCCCGACGTGTAGCCGATGGCCACCCGCGCGGGGATGCCCGCCTGTCGGGCCAGCAGTGCCATCGCCCCGGCGAACTGCTCGCAGTAGCCGACCCGGTTGTCGAACAGGAAGTAGGACAGCGGATCCTCGCCGTCCGGGACGGAGGGCGGCGTCAGGTCGTAGGTGAACCGGTCGCGCTCGGTGAACCACTCCTGCAGCGCCACCGCCTGGTCGTAGGCGGTGTCGGCGCCGGAGGTGATCGACGCCGCCAGGTCCGCGGTGCGCTCGCCGACGCTTCCGGGAACGTCCAGGTAGCGCTCGTCCAGGTCGGATCCGGGGGGAGCGTCGGCGGCCAGCGCTTCGGGGTCGGGTTCGTTGTCCAGGCTGGTGACCTCGTAGTCGCCGCCGCGCGTCGGGGAACCCGTGGTGAAGACCATCAGCGTGTCGGCGTCGGCGTACCACTCTCCGGAGGCGGAGAGTTCGCGCGGGGGATAGGGCATCGGAAGGAAGTCGGTCTCGAAGCGGTCGGCGAGCGTGACCTCGGTGGTGGTGCGTTCGCTGTCGATCGTGGTCCGGCCCGGCGGGGAGGGCAGCATTTCGTCGTCGAGGTCCCCGTCGCCTTCGGCACGCAGCCGCGACATGGTCCAGTTCTGGCCGTCGAAAGCGTCCAGGGAGTACATCCGAAGGTAGTCGGGGGTGTCGGCATCGGTCCGGTAGGTCAGCACCGGCCGGTCGGAGGTCGACGAGAGGTCCCTGCGCAAGCTGACCAGCGGATGGGTGGTGGTGACGGTCTCCCCGCCGAGGCGGCTGCCGTCGGCCAGGGCGTACAGGGAGCTGGAGGACAGCCCCGGCACCGCCAGCGGGACCACCAGCGCCAGCGCCACCGCCGCCGCGGCCACGCCCCCGGCGGTGCCGACGTGCTGGAAGCCGCCCAGCACCGGTGCGGCGGTGTCGTGTGCGCTGCGCACGGGAACGCCCCAGTCGGCGCCGCGCACCCAGCCGTCCACCGCCAGCAGTACCACGTAGCCGGCCGCGGCCCCGGCGAAAGCGACGGGTGCCAGGCCCCGGTCGTCCACCAGCAGCGGGACCAGCAGCAGTCCCGCCAAGGGCAGTGCCGTCATCGCGGCCGCCCGGGCGGTCACGACCAGGAAGTCGGCGACGATCTCCAGCATGCCCAGTGCCGTGGCGACCACCAGCGCCAGAGCGGGCGTGGCCGGTACGGGTGTGGTCTCGGTGCCGATCTGGGCGCGCCCCTCGGTGAACACCGCGGCCAGGTCGCGGAGTGCATCAGGGGTGGGAACGAACCCCAGCGGCGCCGTGTGCGGGACGAACGCGCCGGTCAGCACGCACAGCGCCACGGCGGCCTGCAGGACCGGGACCGTGGCCGCGGGCAGGCGCGCAGCGCGCAGCCCCAGCCCGGCCGCGGCGCAGGCGGCGACCACGGCGGCGGAGGGGCCCCACCAGGAGCCGCCGGCGATCAGCGGCCCCAGCGCGGGCAGAGCGAGCAGCAGCGCCACTGCGGTCGCCAGAGTGAGGGCGGCCTTTGCGAACATCGTGTACCGGCGGCCCCGGAGCCGCTCGTCGGGCGTCGGGGTGCGCCGTTCCTCCTAACCGAAGGACGCGGTGGACGGGGGCGGGGAGGCGGGCAGCATCGGGCGGGTTCCCCTCACCGGTCGCCCGCACCGGCACGAGCGAGCACGGCCGAGTTCCAGGCGTGGGGCAGGTCCGACACCGAGCCGATCTCCGCGACCAGCCACCCCGCCTCGCCCAAGGACGCCGACGTGCGGCGCACGGAGTCGGAGTCGGGCCAGGCGGCACGGCGGCACAGCAGCGCCACGCAGGAGTGGCGGCCGCCCGGCAGCCGGGCGAGCGCGTCGAGGTCGCCGGCGGTGAGTGCTCCCAGCACCGCCACGAGCAGGCCCTGTCCGCTGACGTGGGAGTCGCCGACCAGTTCGGCGGCGCCGGCCAGGCTCACCGTCCCCGAGGCGGGGGCCACCGCGAGGGCGTCGAGGACGTCGGGGCCGCTGGCGGCCGGCACGTCGTCGCTGTCGGTGCGCACCCGCATCTCGTGGCCGCGCCCGATCAGGTGCAGGGCTACCGAGGCGGCCGCGCTGACCGCGGCCTCCTGGGAAGAGTCCGGTCCGGCGCCGGCGTGGGCGCGTGTGCGGAGGTCGGCCAGCACGGCGCTGCGGTCGCTGAGCCGGTGCTCTTCACGGCGCACCATCAGTTCGCCGTGGCGGGCCGTGCTGCGCCAGTGCACCCGCCGCATGTCGTCGCCGTGGCGGTAGCCGCGCGGCACCGGGTCGTTGTCGGTTCCTCCGGCCGGCGTCCGCGCCGAGCTGTCGCCGTCCTCGGCGGTGCCGCCCGGCACCGGAACGGGCGCCAGCGCGACTACCGGCGGTGTGGCCAGCAGCGTCGCCGGCCCGCCGAGCGAACGCCTGCGCTGCAGGCAGTTCAAGGGATCGGTGACGGACACCACCAGCGGCCCCACGGGGTAGGAGCCGCGCACCTGGGGCCGCACCCGGTAGGTCAGGTCGCGCACGGCGCGCGCACCCAGGAACCCCACATTGAAACCGGGTGCCTCGCCCAGGTGGACGGGCAGCCGGTCCTGCACCCGCAGGCCGCCTACCGGCAGCGCGGTGGAGGCGTTGGCGACGCGGAGCAGCACGCGGGCGTCGGTGCCCGCCGACGTGCGCGGCGGCTGCAGGGCCCGGCTGTGCACGACCCGTCCGGGGGATCCCCACAGCGCCAGGGCGGACAGCAGCGGCAGCGCGGCGACCAGGACCCCGAACCCCACCAGGTCGTGTTCGCCGATGACCAGGCCGCTGGCGATCAGCGCCGCCCCGCCGCTGAGCAGGCCCCAGCCGCGGACGGTGAAGGACGGCACCGGACCCTCGCGCCGCCCCCCGGCGTTCGGGCCGCGGTGGGCGGACCTCCGCCGCTCCGCGGAGCGGCGCCGCGGAGCCGCGCCCGCCGGCTCCGGGGTGCCGGCGGGCGTCATGGCGAAGCCGCCTGTCCGGGGGCCGTCGCCGGGAGACCCGCCCCGGGCTCCCGCTGCGTGGTGATGCGGTGTTTGCGCAGCAGGGGAACTCCTTCCTCGGTCTCGCGCGCGGGCCGGCCCGCCGCCGGCGGGCCCGCCGTGCGGGGACTCAGCGGGGATTGGGGATGGGCAGCCGGGCCACGATCTCCGAGACGATCTGCTCGGGGGCGCGCCGCTCCATACGGGCCTCGGGGCTGGGCAGCAGCCGGTGCGCCAGCACCGGTACCGCCAGCGCCTGCAGATCGTCGGGGACCACGTAGTGGCGCCCTTCCAGTGCGGCATAGGCGCGCGCGGCCCGCACCAGGTGGATGGTCGCCCGCGGCGAGGCGCCCAGCCGCAGCGCCGAGGACGTGCGCGTGGCGGTGACCAGGTCGACGGCGTAGCGCCGCACGCCCGGGGCGACGTGGATGGTTTTGACGCGGTCGACCATGCCGTGCACGTCGGCCGCCGTGGCCGCCGACCGCAGCGTGTCCAGGGGGGACTCCGCGCTGTGGGCGTCGATCATGTCCAGTTCGGCCTGCGGCGTGGGATAGCCCACCGCGATGCGGGCCATGAACCGGTCGCGCTGCGCCTCGGGGAGGGGGTAGGTGCCTTCCATGTCGGCGGGGTTCTGCGTGGCCACCACCATGAACGGCCGCTCCAGCGGACGGGTCTCGCCGTCGACGCTGACCTGCATCTCCTCCATGCACTCCAGGAGCGCCGACTGGGTCTTGGGCGAGGCGCGGTTGATCTCGTCGCCCAGGACGATGTTGGCGAAGACCGGTCCGGGGTTGAACTCGAACGCGCGGCGGTCCTGGTGGTAGACGCTGACGCCGGTGATGTCGGCCGGCAGCAGGTCGGGAGTGAACTGCACCCGCTGGACCGAGCAGTCGATCGCACGCCCCAGGGCCTTGGCGAGCATCGTCTTGCCCACGCCCGGGATGTCCTCGATGAGTAAGTGACCTTCGGCCAGCAGGACCGTCAGCGCGATCCGCACGACGTCGGGCTTGCCTTCGATCACGGACTCGACGGCTTCGCGGATCCGCTCCGCCGCGGTGATGACGCCGCCGTCGCCCTCGGGGAGCCCGTCCCCCTGTGTGTTCTGCCGCGTGCCCAGTGACACGTGTCCCCTCTCCCAGGAGCCGGAGCCGATGGAACCGAGGCTAGAGCCAAAGTCGGCGAAAGCAAACCAAAACCCGGAAACCGGGAGCGCGCATCCGGTGCGCCCTGTACCACACGCCCGCCGCGGCGGGCGGTGGCGCCGGGGGTGCGCGGTGGAGCCGCGGCGGGGGCGCCGGTCGCCGCTCCACCGCGCTCCACCATCCCTGACCTGCGTCTTCTCTCGCTTATGTGTGGCGCAGCGGCGATTGAAACTGTTGACCGTGGGGAAGAGTGGAGTACAGTGGTGCAGCGTGGAGCAGGAGACTGCTCTGCTTGGGGGCTTGGGAGGTGGGCCTTGTTTCTCGGGACCCACGAGCCGCGCCTCGACGAGAAGGGACGCCTGTTCCTTCCGGCGAAGTACCGCGACGAACTGTCGGGGGGACTGGTGATCACGAAGGGACAGGAGCACTGCCTCTACGTATTTCCGGTGGAGGAGTTCCAGCGGATCACCGAGGCCCTCCGCTCGGCGCCGGTCACCGCCAAGGCGGTCCGCGACTACAGCCGGGTGTTCTTCGCCAGCGCCTCCGACGAGGTCCCCGACAAACAGGGACGCATCACGGTTCCGGCCGGCTTGCGCGCCTATGCCGGCCTGGAGCGCGACTGCGTCGTCATCGGGGCCAACACACGCCTGGAGATCTGGGACTCCCAGGCGTGGGCCCGCTACGAAGCCGAACAGGAGCAGGCGTTCGCGGATCTGTCGGAGGAGGTGTTGCCGGGGGTGCTGTGACTTCGCGCGACCGCGGCGCCGGCTTCGACACCCGGCAGTACCGGTCCGTGAGCCACGCCGACCAAGCCTTGTCCGGACGTCGGTCTTCAGGCGCGGCCCGCAGCCAGCTGACGCATCTTCCCCGGCGCCAGGTGGCGGCCGCCCCAGCGCGGTAAGCGGGACCCGCGCCTGGAGGCCGGTCCGGGCTGCGGACACGGCACAGGCCGCATACACGGCACGGCAAGCACGGCTGGGATCGGCGAAACGGCCGGGCAGCCAGGAGACGACGGCACCGAACGTGAACGGGTCGCCCCCGCACGCAGGTGCGCCGCAGGGGAGCGCGGCGGCACCCGCACAGGGGAGGCCCCGGTCGTTCGCGGCACCCAGGGGGAGACCGCGGCCGGCCGGCCGCACGCGGCGGTCCCGGGCGGTCAGTGAAGAGGGGGCACTGTGCTCATGGCGGACATCGGCGACGAGTCCGGACCCGGCCATACGCCGGTCATGCTCGACCGCATCGTCGGCCTGCTGTCACCGGCGCTGCACGAGCCCGGATCCGTGGTCGTCGACGGCACCCTCGGCCTGGGCGGGCACGCCGCCGCCCTGCTGGGGGCGCACCCCCGCCTGCATCTCGTCGGCGTGGACCGCGACACCACCGCGCTGGAACGCAGCCGCAGCCGCCTCGCTCCGTTCGGCGACCGCGTCGACCTCGTCCACGCCGAATACGACGACATCGGCGACGTCCTCGACGTCCTCGGCCGCACCGAGGTCCAGGCCGTCCTGCTCGACCTCGGTGTCTCCTCGCCCCAGCTCGACGAATCCCAGCGCGGCTTCGCCTACTCCCAGGACGCCCCCTTGGACATGCGCATGGACCGCACCCGGGGCAGCACCGCCGCCGACGTCGTCAACACCTACTCCGTCGCCGAGTTGACCCGCATCCTGCGCGAGTACGGCGAGGAGCGCTTCGCCGGCCGCATCGCCAAAGCCGTCGCGCGCCGCCGCGCGGCCGAACCGCTCGACTCCACACGCGCACTCGCCGACCTCGTCCGCGACGCGATCCCCGCCGCCACACGGCGCACCGGCGGCAACCCCGCCAAGCGCACCTTCCAGGCGCTGCGCATCGAAGTCAACGCCGAGCTCGACATCCTCGCCCGCGCGCTGCCGGCCGCACTGGAGCGCATCGCCGTCGGCGGGCGGATCGCCGTGCTGTCCTACCACTCGCTGGAGGACCGCATCACCAAGCGCACCCTCCAAGGACTGGCCACCGACACCACGCCACCCGGCCTCCCGGTCCCGCTCCCCGAGCACAGCCCGCAGCTGCGGTTGCTGACCCGGGGCGCCGAATCCCCCGCAGACGACGAGAACGACGCGAATCCGCGGGCGGCCTCGGCGCGGCTGCGGGCCGCCGAACGAATCCGCCGGCCATGAACGCGCGCCGGACGGCACCCGCCGGCCGGCCGCGCACCCAGTGGGAGACACAGCGGGGAGGACCACGATGAGCAGCGCCACCGAGGAGAGCGCCCGGCGCACACGCGCGGCCACCAAAGCACCTCCGGCGCGCAAGGCCGCGCCGCCGCGCACCGCGCCCGCGCCCGCGCGCCGCCGGGGAACGGCATCCGCGCCGCGGCCCGCAGCGCGCGCCCCGCGCATGCCCTTCGTCCTGCTGGTGCTGGGCCTGCTCGGCGGCGCGCTGATCAGCCTGCTGGCGCTGCGCACCGTGCTGGTGGCCGACTCCTTCACCATCTCCGAGCTTCAGCAGGGCAACGAGAAACTGTCCCACCAGGAGGAAGCGCTGCGCGAGGACGTCGTCCGCCTGGAATCCTCCGAGCGCATCGCCGACGAAGCCGGGGAGATGGGCATGGAGCCCGGCGAGGCCCCGCTGTTCCTCGATCTGGACGAGCGGCGCGTCACCGGCGACGGCGGCGGATCCCCCTCCGGCCTGCCCGGCACCGGCCCCCAGCCCGACGCGGGGTCGCGATGAGGGCGCGCCGCAGCCGGCCCGCGCGCCGCCGCCCGGCGGAAGCGGGCCGCGGAGGGCGCAGATGAGTGCGTCCCGCGACGGCCGCTCCCGCGACCCGCGCCGCCCCGGAACCTCCTCGCGCTCCGGCCGCGGACCCGCTCCGCGCGACCGCCAGGCCCGGCCGCGCGGCGGCGAGGGCCGCCGCCCGACCCGCGAGACCCCGCCGCCCCGGCGTCCGCGCTCGGGCCCGCCGCCCCGGCGCCCGGGCTCCGGCGGGGGAGGACGCGCCGGCGGCGGGAGAGGACGGCCGAACCCGCCGCGCCGCCCCGTCAAACGGGGGAACCCCCGGCGCCGGATCCACGCCGCCGGCATCCTCATGGGCGTGATCCTGCTGGTCTTCGCGGGCCGCCTGGTCCAGATCCAGGTCATCGACGCCCCCGAGTACGCAGCCAAGGCCGAGAACCTGCGCCTGGAAACCGTCGACATCCCCACCACGCGCGGCGACATCACCGACGCCTCCGGCGACCCCCTCGCCCTCTCCGTCGAGGCGCGCACCGTCTTCGTCGACCCCGTGGCCGTACGCGACGACGAACGCGAGCGCGTCATCGACGAGCTCACCGCGCGCTTCGATCTGGACCGCGCCGGGGTCGCACGCAAGGTCGACGCCGAACCCGGCCGTTACGAGGTCGTCGCCGAGAAGGTCGCTCCCGACGACTGGGAAGCCCTGGAGGAGCTCGGACTCAGCGGCGTCGGCGCGCTGGACGACTACAAGCGCGTCTACCCCGACGAGACCGGTGCCGCCGACCTCGTCGGCTTCACCGGGACCGACGGCCACGGCCTCGAAGGGCTCGAAGGCGTCATGGACGGAACCCTGGCCGGCGAGCCCGGCAAGCAGCAGGTCGAAATGGGCGCTCCGGGCGTGCAGATCCCCATGGCCGAGGGCCTGGCCCAAGAGCCGGTGCCCGGCAAGGACGTCCGCCTGACCCTGGACCGCGACATCCAGTGGCACGCCGGCCAGGCGCTGGCCGAGCGCGCCGAGGAGCTCGACGCCGCCGGCGGCAGCGCGATCGTCATGCGCCCCGACGGCGAGGTACTGGCCATGGCCGACTACCCCACCTACGACCAGTCCGACTACGGCGACTATTCCGCCGAGGACCGCGCCAACGGCGCTGTGGCCGACGCGTTCGAGCCCGGAAGCACCAACAAGGTCATCACCCTGGCCGGTGCCTTGGAGGACGGCCTGACCACGCCCGAGCGCGTCTATACGGTCCCCTATTCGGTGCAGATCCACGACCGCAGGTTCAAGGACGACCACTTCCACGAGACCCAGAAGCTGACCCTGAACGGCATCCTCGCCCAGTCCAGCAACGTCGGCACCATCAAGGTCGGCCAGCAGCTGGGCGCCGACCGGCTCCACGGCTACCTGCGCGAGTTCGGTTTCGGCGCGCCCACCGGGCTCGACCTGCCGGGCGAGAACGCCGGCATCCTCGCCGCCCCCGACGAGTGGTGGGGCACCCAGCTGCCCTCCATCTCCTTCGGGCAGGGGCTCTCGGTCAACGCCGCCCAGATGGCCAGCGTCTACGCCACCGTCGCCAACGGCGGCGTCCGGGTCGAGCCCACCCTCCTCGCCGGGACCGTCGGGGAGGACGGCGGGTTCCAGGCGTCGGAGGAGCCCTCGCGCGAGCGGGTCGTCAGCGCCGACACCGCCGCGGAGCTCACCCGGATGCTGGAGGCCGTCACCGGCGAGCACGGCACCGCCGAGTCGGCCCGGATCCCCAACTACCGCGTCGCCGGCAAGACCGGCACGGCCAACCGGGTCGACCCCGAGACCGGCACCTACACCGACGGACACACCGCGATGTTCGTCGGTTTCGCGCCCGCCGACGACCCCGAGCTGGTGGTGCAGGTGGTGCTGCACGACCCCCAGGACGAGTACTACGGAGGAGAGGCCGCCGCACCCGTGTTCACCGACATCATGTCGTTCGCGCTGAAGTCGGAGAAGGTCCCGCCCACAGGGACCGAGCCGCCCAACATCCGCCTCTTCGGCGACGGATGAACCCCGTCCCGATGCGGCGTCGTGCCTCGCGACCGGCGCGGATTTACCCGTCGGCGCTCAGAGCCGATAACCTCGCGGCGTGCCACCGGTAATGCGACCTGAACAGACCCAGCCCCGCCCGCTGTCCGAACTCGCCCGGATGCTGGGCCCCGACGCGTTCGTCACGTCCGTCGAGACCGCCGGCGACGGCGGTGCGCAGCCGGCGGCCGACCCCGGCGCGACCGCGATCAGCGGAATCACCCACGACTCGCGGGCCGTGCGCCCCGGCGACCTGTACGCCGCGCTGCCCGGCAGCCGCGCCCACGGCGCCGACTTCTCCGCCCAGGCCGCGGCCTCGGGCGCGGCGGCCGTCCTGACCGACCCCACGGGCTACGACCGCGCCGCCGCCACCCGGTTGCCCGTGGTCACCGTCGCCGACCCCCGGGCCGAACTCGGACGCATCGCCGCATGGGTCTACGGCAGCCCCGGCGACGATCTGCTGCTGATCGGCACCACCGGCACCAGCGGCAAGACCACGGTGACCTACCTCGTCGACTCGGGGCTGCGCGCCGCCGGATCGGCCACCGGCCTCATCGGAACCGTGGAGACGCGGGTCGGCGGCGCGCGCGTCGCCGCGTCGCTGACCACACCCGAGGCCACCGACCTGCACGGCCTCTTCGCCCGTATGCGCGACGAAGGCGTCGGCGCCGGCGCCATGGAGGTCTCCAGCCACGCCCTGGCCCTGGGCCGGGTCGCCGGCGCCCACTACGACGTCGCCGTGTTCACCAACCTCTCCCAGGACCACCTGGACTTCCACAGCGACCTGCGCGCGTACTTCGACGCCAAAGCGCAGCTGTTCACCCCCGAGCACTGCCGCATCGCGGTGGTCAACAGCGACGACCGCTTCGGCCGGGTGCTCATCGACCAGGTCCGCGCACGCGGCGACGTGCCGGTGACCACGTTCTCCGCCGACGGAGATCCCGAAGCCGATTGGCGCGCCGAGGACACCGAACTGGGCGCCCGGGGCAGCACCTTCCGCGTCGCCGGGCCGGGCGGTATGCGTGCCGACGCGTCGGTGGCGCTGCCCGGCGCCTTCAACGTCTCCAACGCCCTCGCAGCGATCGTGGGGCTGGTCGAAGCCGGCATCCCGCTGCACACCGCCATCGAAGGGGTGGCGGCATCCGGGGGCGTGCCCGGACGCATGGAGCGCGTCGACGCCGGCCAGGACTTCACCGCCGTCGTCGACTACTCGCACAAACCCGGGGCGATCGAGGCGGTGCTGACCGCGCTGCGCGGCGTCGCCGAAGGCCGGGTGACCATGGTTCTGGGGTGCGGCGGCGACCGCGACCGGGCCAAGCGCCCGCTGATGGGCGAGGCCGCAGCCCGTCTCGCCGACGCCGTGGTCGTCACCGACGACAATCCGCGCACCGAGGACCCGGTCGCGATCGTCGGCGCCATGCTCGAAGGCGTCGCCGCGGTGCCGCGGGACCGGCGCGCCCGCATCACCGTCGAACCCGACCGCGCCGAAGCCGTCGACCTCGCGGTGCGCCGCGCCGGCCCGGGAGACGTCGTGGTGGTGGCCGGCAAGGGCCACGAAACCGGCCAGTATGTCGCCGGTGAGGTCCTGCCTTTCGACGATCGCGACGTGCTGCTGTCCGCGCTGCGGCGGCGCAGCGCCCACTGAGGCAGGAGGGCGCCACCACGGACGGACGAGTCATGTATACGCGGACACACGCAGGTCACCGGACCGCGGTACCGCCCGCCGCGGTCGGCGGGGCCGGGGAGCGCGCGGCATACCGCACCACGGGAGCCGCAGCCGCAGCGCCGCGGACCCGCACGGCCGCGGGCCCGCGGCGGGCGCGGCCATTCCGGTCTGCGCACAACGCGGGCAATCAAATGTTCTAAGGTAGGTCCGGCAATCGCAGCCCGGCCCGCGGCGTATCCTCGCCGCCTCGGGGGCGGCGGAGCGCGCCATCCCCTGACAACCGCGCCGTCGCCCTGGTCGAGGCGCCCCGTGGCGCAATGGGCCGGGCCAGACATGAGGAGTGGATTTGATCGCGCTGACGCTCGATCGGATCGCTGAGATCACCCAATCCCGAATAAGCGGACCGGCACGTCCGACCGACGTCGTGTTCGGACCTGTCGTCATCGACTCCCGGCGTTGCGAACCCGGATCGCTGTTCGTCGCCCTCGGCGGCGAACAGGTCGACGGGCACGACTACGCCCGGTCCGCTGTCGCCGCGGGTGCCGCGGCGGTCCTGGGATCCCGGCCGGTCGCGGCGCCGCAGTTGCTCACCGACGGAGGCGACGAGGAGGTGATCGCAGCTCTGGGCCGCCTCGCCCGGGCCGTTACCGGCGAGCTGACCGGCGCGGACACCGTCGGGATCACCGGATCCTCCGGCAAGACCACGACCAAGGACCTGATGGCTCAGGTCCTGGACCGTCTGGGCCCCACCGTCGCGCCGTCGGGCTCCTACAACAACGAGATCGGCCATCCGCTGACCGTGCTGCGCGCCGACTCCGGCACCCGGTTCGTCGTGCTGGAGGTGGCAGCCCGCGGGATCGGCCACATCGCCCACCTGTGCGACATCGCCCCGCCGCGCATCGGCGTGGTGCTCAACGTCGGCAGCGCCCACGTCGGCGAGTTCGGCAGCCGCGAGGCCATCGCCCGCGCCAAGGGCGAACTGGTCGAGGCGCTGCCCTCGGCCGCCGACGGCGGCGTCGCGGTCCTCAACGCCGACGACGACGCCGTCATCGCCATGGCCGAGCGCACCGCCGCCCGCGTGGTCTCCTACGGCCTGGCTCCCGGCGCCCACGTGCGCGCCGAGGACGTCGGGCTCGACGCCGCCGGACGAGCCGGCTTCACCCTGCGCATCGGCGAGGACCGCGCCCCGGTCCGGCTCGCGCTGGTCGGCGCCCACCAGGTGCACAACGCCCTGGCGGTGGCCGCCGTCGCAGCCGAGGCGGGCATGGGGCTCGCGGACATCGCCGCCGCACTGGCCGAGGCCGGCCCGCGCAGCCGGTGGCGGATGGAGGTCACCGAGGCCCCCGGCGGTACCACGGTCGTCAACGACGCCTACAACGCCAACCCCGAGTCCGTCGCCGCCGCGCTGCGCACTCTGGAGGCGTTCGGCGGCCGCGACGGGCGCGTCACCCATGCGGTTCTGGGCGTCATGGCCGAGCTCGGGGAGGATTCGACCGAGGAGCACCGCCGCGCCGGAGCGCTGGCCGCCCGCAGCGGCGTGC
This sequence comes from Streptomonospora salina, assembly GCF_014204715.1. Taxonomy (NCBI): domain Bacteria; kingdom Bacillati; phylum Actinomycetota; class Actinomycetes; order Streptosporangiales; family Nocardiopsidaceae; genus Streptomonospora; species Streptomonospora salina. Next base: position 533,552 of record NZ_JACHLY010000001.1, on the reverse strand, counting down.
GCACGCTTGTGGTCGTCGGCGAGGAAGCCGCGCCGATGGCCGAGGGGGCCGGCGCCGAGCCCGGTTGGGACGGGGAAGTGGTGCGGGTCCGCGACGCCGGCGAGGCGACCGCGGCCCTGCGCGGACGGTTGCGCGGGGCAGACGTCGTCATGGTGAAGGGATCGCGCGTGGCAGGGCTGGAGAAGGTCGCCGAGGAGCTGACGGAGGGCGCGCCGCCCGCCGGCGAGCCGGCCCGGGAGATGTCCGGGGAGGACGCCAAGTGACCGGCATTCTTGTCGCGGCGGGTCTGTCCCTGCTCGTCGCCCTGCTCATCATGCCCCTGGTGATCCGGATCCTGTTCCGGTTCAAGTTCGGCCAAGAGGTCCGCGACGACGGGCCCGAGGGCCACAAGACCAAGCAGGGCACGCCCACCATGGGCGGCATCGTCATCATCGTCGGCGCCATCATCGGCTACTTCGGAGCCCACCTGGCGCTGATGACGCGGCCCACCGTCTCCGGGCTGCTGGTGATGTTCCTGTTCGTGGGAATGGGCGCCGTCGGGTTCCTCGACGACTTCATCAAGATCTACAAGCGGCGCAGCCTGGGCCTGCGCAGCAGCGCCAAGATGCTGGGCCAGACCGTCGTCGGAGCCGGGTTCGCCGTCGGCGTGACCCAGTTCCCCAACGGCTACGGGTACACCCCCGCCTCGCCGCAGCTGTCGTTCCTGCGCGACTTCGGGCCGCCCCTGCTGCTGATCGTCTTCGTCGCCTGGGCGCTGTTCCTCGTCGTGGGCTTCTCCAACGCCGTCAACCTCACCGACGGCCTGGACGGCCTGGCCACCGGCGCGATGATCCTGTCGCTGGTCGCCTACGTCATCATCGGCAACTGGCAGCTGCGCCAGAGCTGCGTGGCCTACCTGGCACCCAGTTGCTATCCCGTCCGCGACCCGCTGGACCTGGCGGTGGTGGCCGCGGCCTGCCTCGGCGGGTGCATCGGCTTCCTGTGGTACAACGCCCCGCCCGCCAAGATCTTCATGGGCGACACCGGCTCGCTGGCCCTGGGCGGGCTCATCGTGGGCCTGGCCATCACCACCCGCACCCAGCTGCTGCTGCTGGTCATCGGCGGCCTGTTCGTGCTGATCACCATGTCGGTGATGGTGCAGATCAGCTCCTTCAGACTGACCGGGAAACGCATGTTCCGGATGGCGCCGATCCAGCACCACTTCGAACTCAAAGGCTGGGCCGAGACCACGATCGTCATCCGCTTCTGGATCATCCAGGGGCTGATGGTGGGCGTGGGCATCGGCCTCTTCTACTTGGAATGGATGCCCAGTTGACCCCGGCCGACGGCGGACCCGCGCCGCCCCCCGCCCCCGCGGACCCCGCGTTCGGCGCGGCCCTTCAGGACCGCCCCGTGTGCGTGGCGGGACTCGGTGTCTCCGGGCCCCCGGTGGCCCGGGTCCTGATGGCCCGCGGTGCCCGGGTGAGCGTCGTCGACGCCCGCGACGACGACGCGACCCTGGCGACCGCGCGCGACCTGCGCGCCGAAGGCGCCCACGTGCTGCTGGGCGAACACACCCTGCCCGAGGGCACCGACCTGGTGGTCACCTCGCCCGGGTGGCGTCCCGACGCGCCCCTGCTGCTCCAGGCCGCCGACGCCGGGATCGAGGTCGTCGGCGACGTGGAGCTGGCCTGGCGGCTGCGCCCCGCCGGCCAGCGGTGGCTGGCCGTCACCGGAACCAACGGCAAGACGACCACGGTGCGCATGCTGGAGGCCATGCTGCGCGCCGACGGCCGCGACGCCGTGGCTGCGGGCAACGTCGGAACACCGGTCGTCGAGGCCGCGCTGGGCGGGTCCGGATCCGCGCCAGATCTCCTCGCCGTGGAGCTCTCCAGCTTCCAGCTGCACTGGTCCTGCACCGTCGCCCCGCACGCCGCGACCGTGCTCAACGTGGCCGCCGACCACCTCGACTGGCACGGCGGCCTGGAGCCCTATGCCCGGGCCAAGGGCCGCGTCTACGCGCCCGGCACGCTGCGCGTGGCCAACGCCGACGACCCGTGGTCGGTGCACCTCGCCGAGGCCGACGGCGACCCCGACACTCCGCTGCACGGATTCACCCTGGCCGCTCCCCGCGCCGGACAGATCGGCGTGGTCGAGGACGTGCTGGTCGACCGCGCGTTCGCGGCCGATCCCCATGGCGGAGCCGAGGAGCTGGCCGGGCCGGGCGACGCGGTTCCGGCGGCGCCGCACAACGTCGCCAACGCGCTGGCCGCGGCCGCGCTGGCCCGCTCCGTGGGCGCGGCACCCGCGTCGGTGCGCGCCGGACTGGCCGCATTCGCGCCCGAGCCGCACCGCATGGCGCGGCTGGGGGCGGTGGCCGGCGTGGACTACGTCGACGACTCCAAGGCCACCAACCCGCACGCGGCCGCGGCCGCGCTCTCGGCGTTCGCGTCGGTGGTGTGGGTGGCCGGCGGACTGCTGAAGGGCGCCGAGGTCGAGGACCTGGTGCGCGAGGCGGCGCCGCGGTTGCGTGCCGCCGTGCTGATGGGCCGCGACCGCGGCGCGCTGCGCGAGGCCCTGGACCGCCACGCCCCCGGCGCCGACGTGGTCGAGATCGGCGCGACCGGGGACGACGCCATGCCCGAGGCGGTCGCGGCGGCCGCCGGACTGGCCGGGCCCGGCGACACCGTGCTGCTGGCGCCGGCGGCGGCCTCGATGGACATGTTCACCGACTACAAGGACCGCGGCCGCCGCTTCGCCGCGGCCGTGGCCGCACGCGGCTGAGTCCCCGGCCGTACCGGTGCGGCGCGTCCCGCCGGGACGGGACGCGCGGCGCCGGGGCAGCGGTACCCGGTCGCTCCCGGAAACCGTCTGCGTCACGAACAGTCCAACACGCGCGTTATGTCCGACCGTTCGCGCCGCCGAACCACCACACTTGGTCGACGCTGGAAGAACTGCGGCGGGTCGGAGGTCGCGAATGGCGGTGTCGACATCGGTGCGTTCGGCCGACCGGGCCGCGCGCAGCCGGGCGGGCGGCGGTGCGCGCTCATGGGCGCGCGAGCTCCCCGCCATCCTCAACCGACCGCTGACCTCCTACTACCTGTTGGCCGGCAGCACCGTGCTGCTGACCACGCTCGGCCTGACCATGGTGCTGTCGTCCTCCATGGTCGACTCCTACACCGAGACCGGATCGGCCTTCTCCCTGTTCCAGAAGCAGGTCCTGGCGGCCGCCTTCGGGCTGCCGCTGCTGGTGCTGGCCTCGCACCTGCCGGTCAGCGCCTTCCGGCTCATCGGCTACCCGGCGATGCTGGTGTCGGTGGCGCTGCTGGTGCTCACCGCCTTCCGCGGCGACGCCTACGGCAGCGGCGCGGTGCGCTGGCTGGAGATCGGCAGCATGACCATCCAGGCCTCCGAACCCGCCAAACTCGCGTTCGGGGTGTGGGGCGCGAGCGTTCTCGCGCGCAAGGAGGAACTCAAGCAGCTGACCGACTGGCGCCAGCTGCTGATCCCCCTGCTGCCCGGCTGCGGCGCCCTCGTCGTCCTCGTTCTCATCGGTACCGACCTGGGCACCTCGTTCGTGCTGCTGGCGATCTTCCTGTCCCTGCTCTGGGTGGTGGGCGCCCCCGCCCGGCTGCTCGCCGCGATGATCGCCATGGTCGTATCGCTGGCCTCCATCATGATCGCCGTCGAACCCTTCCGCCTGGCCCGGGTCACCTCTTTCCTCGACCCCCAGAACGATCCCACCGACTCCGGGTTCCAACTCCTGCACGGCCTCTACGCTCTGGGAACCGGCGGCGTGGTCGGCGTGGGCATCGGGGGCAGCCACGAGAAGTGGGGGGACCTGCCCCATCCCGAAAGCGACTTCATCTTCGCCATCATCGGCGAGGAGCTGGGCCTGATCGGAAGCCTCGTCGTCGTCGGCCTGTTCGGCGTTCTGGGCTACGCTGGGCTCCGCGTGGCAGCACGCGTCAGCGACCCCTTCGCACGGCTGGCCGCGGCCGCGATCACCGCCTGGATCACGATCCAGGCGATGGTCAACATCGGTACGGTCATCGGCGTAATGCCCGTCACAGGCATTCCGCTTCCCCTGGTCTCGGCCGGGGGATCCGCGCTCATCCCCACCATGGTCGCGCTGGGCATCCTGCTCGCCCTGGCCAAGTCCGAGCCCGACGCCCGGACGGCCTTGGCGGCGCGCGGTCCCAGCCGGGCGCAAAGGGCCCTAAGCTGGCTGGGCCTGGACTTGGCGGCATTGGGCGCCGGGGCCAAGCGCCCCGCTGCTGCGGGCCAGGCCACGAACCGATCGCGCCCGACTCAGGTGCAAGCGAGGAGGAATCGGCGACGATGAGGGTAGCTCTCGCCGGAGGCGGAACGGCCGGGCATATCGAGCCCGCGCTCTCCCTGGCCGATGCGCTCATGCGCATCGACCCGCAGACTCGGATCATGTGTCTGGGCACCGAACGAGGACTCGAGAACCGCCTCGTCCCGATGCGGGGATACGAGCTCGGCACCATCCCGGCCGTCCCCCTCCCGCGCCGGCTCACCCCCCGGCTGCTGTCCGTGCCCGGAAAGCTCGCCAACGCCATCAGCGCCGCCGGCAGCCACCTCGCCGAACTCGAAGCCGACGTGATCGTCGGCTTCGGCGGCTACGTCGCCACTCCCGGATACCTGGCCGCCCGCCGGCGCCGCATTCCCGCGGTCATCCACGAGGCCAACCCTCTGCCCGGCCTGGCCAACCGGCTCGGCGCCCGCCTGACCGGCCACGTCTACACCGGACACCCGCACAGCGACATCCGCAACGGCCGCTACATCGGTATCCCGCTGCGCGAACAGATCTCCAAACTCGACCGGCTCGCCCTGGGCGACAAGGCCCGTGCGCACTTCGGGCTGCGTCCCGAACTGCCCACGCTGCTGATCTTCGGCGGATCCCAGGGCGCCCGGGCCGTCAACGACGCCGCCTTCGGCGCCGCCGAGCGGTTCACCGCCGCCGGCGTGCAGGTGCTGCACGTCGTGGGTCCCAACAACGCCGACGGCCCCGAGGACCGCACCCGCGACGGCGTGCCGTACGTGGTCGTGCCCTACGTCGACCGTATGGACCTCGCCTACGCCGCCGCCGACGTCGCCATGTGCCGGTCGGGCGCGCTGACCTGCGCGGAGCTGACCGCCGTGGGCCTGCCCGGCGTGTTCGTTCCGCTGCCCATCGGCAACGGCGAGCAGCGCCTCAACGCCGAGCCCATCGTCGACGCCGGCGGGGGACTGCTCGTGGAGAACGCCGACCTGACTCCCGGCTGGATCACCGACACCCTCATCCCGCTGCTGACCGACACCGACCGCGTGGTGGCGATGTCGGAGGCCGCATCCCGGATGGGCCGCCGCGACGCCGACTCCGAGCTCGCCCGCGAGGTCCTGGCCATCGCCCGCGGCGAGCGGGGCGCCCCCGAGCCGCCGGAGGTCGACGACTCCGAACTGGAAGCCGACGAGCCCTTCGTCGACGACGGGAAGGACGCCCGGTGAGCCTGGTTCCGCCTGCCGACCCCGTGCCCGTGGACGAGCTGGGCCGGGTCCACTTCATCGGCATCGGCGGTGTCGGCATGTCCGGCATCGCGCGCATCCTGCTGCAGCTGGGCGCAGAGGTCACCGGCAGCGACGCCGCGGACGGCCCGCTGCTGCACGAGCTCACCGCCTTGGGCGCCACCACCCACGTCGGCCACGACGCCGCCTACGTCGGCGCCGCCGACACGGTCGTGGTGACCTCGGCCGTACGCGAGGACAACCCCGAGCTGGCCGAGGCCCGCGAACGCGGCCTGCGGGTGATCCCGCGCGCCGCCGCCCTGGGCGCGCTGCTGCTGGGGCGCCGCGGGACCGCCGTCGCCGGCACCCACGGCAAGACCACCACCACCTCCATGCTCACGGTGGTGCTGCAGCACGCCGGCGCCGAACCCGGCTATGTCATCGGCGGCGCGCTCGTCACCACCGGGCAGGGCTCCGACGCCGGCGCCGGCGAGGTCATCGTCGCCGAGGCCGACGAGAGCGACGGATCGTTCCTGATGCTCTCTCCCGAGATCGCCGTGGTCACCAACGTCGAGGCCGACCACCTCGACAACTACGGCGGGATCGACGAGATCCACGCCGAATTCGCGGATTTCGCCGAGCGGGTCGGCGGCACCCTCGTCGCCGGCGTCGACGACGCCGGCGCCCGGCGCGTCGCCGAGACCGCTCGCGGCCTGGGCAAGCGCGTGGTCACCTACGGCGAGGCGGCCGACGCCGACTACCGTGTCACCGAGATCGCGGCCGAAGGCTTCCGCACCTCCTTCACCATCGCCGCGCCCGGCGCGCCGCCGGTGCGCGCCGAGCTGGCCGTGCCCGGCCGGCACAACGTGCTCAACGCCGCGGCGGCCGTGGCCGTCGCCGACGTGCTGGGCTACGACCCCGAGGTCGCCGTGGCCGGGCTGGCCGGATTCACCGGCGCCGCGCGGCGTTTCGAACTCAAGGGCGAAGCCGGCGGCGTCGCGGTCTACGACAGCTACGCCCATCACCCCACCGAGATCGCCGCCGACCTGCGCGCGGCCCGCGCCGCTCTGGACACCCGCGGTGGCGCGGACGCATCGCCCGGCCGGGTCGTGGCGGTGTTCCAACCCCACCTGTACAGTCGCACCCGGATCTTCGCCGACGAGTTCGCCGAGGCGCTGTCCCCGGCCGACGAGGTCGTGGTCCTGTCGGTCTACGCCGCCCGGGAGGATCCCGAACCCGGTGTCAGCTCCGAACTGATCACCCGCGGGATCACCCACGACCGGGTCGGCTACGAACCCGACCGGGCCGAGGCGGTCGCGCGTGCGGCGAGCGTCGCCGAGCCGGGCGACATCGTGCTGACCATGGGCGCGGGCGACGTCACCGAGCTGGGGCCGCGGATCGTCGAAGCGCTGTCGGCGCTGGAGCGGGTCGGCGACTAGGCGCGCACGCGCGCGTACCGGGCGGAAGGCGGCGAGAGCAGCGTGACCGCGACCATCGGGCAGAGCGCCGCCCGCGGCGGCGGACCTGCGCAGCGCTCCGGAACCCGCCGCTCCGACCCCTGGAAGGCCGCCTTCGTGGTGCTGCTCATCGTGGCGGTGCTGACGGTGGTGGTCTGGGTGCTGCTGGGTTCGCGGCTTCTGGTGGTGCGCCAGGTCGAGGTGACCGGTACCTCCCGGCTGGAACCCGACGGTGTGGCGGCCGCCGTCGACGTCGCCACCGGCACCCCGCTGGCCCGCGTCGACACCGACGCCGCCGGCGGGCGCGCCGAGGAGCTGCGGCTGGTGGAGTCGGCCGAGGTCGGCCGCAGCTGGCCGGCGACCCTGCGGGTGGAGGTCGTCGAGCGTACCCCGGTGATGGCCATGCGCGCCGGCGACGGTTTCCGGCTGATCGACGGCGACGGCGTGCGCATCGCCGATACCGACCAGCGGCCCGACAACTACCCGCTGATCAGTGTTCCCGGCGAGCCCGAGGGCAGCTCCGCCGTCGCCGCCGCCGCCACGGTGCTCGGCCGGATCCCGGCCGCCGTCGGCGGGCGTATCGATTCCGTCGAGGCCGGCGACGGCGACGGCGACGGACTCGAACTGACGCTGGACAGCGGCTCCACCGTCGCGTGGGGCACGCCCGAGCGATCCGAGCGCAAGAGCACGGTGCTGACCGTCCTACTCAGCGAGCACCCGCCCGCAGGCGACCGGCACTACGACGTCAGCGCGCCGGGCATGGCCGTTGTCGAGTGAGGCGCCGGACGTCCGGCAGCCGCGGCGCCCGGCCCCGGAGGTGCGGCCCGCGGTCCCGGCGGCGCGGTCCTCGGGCGCGACGCGCCGGTTCGGACATCGCTCCGCCGCGCGACACGCCGTTAGGCTGAACCCGTGGTTAGTTGCCTGTAGCCAGGCAGCGGCTTACTGTCGGGAAGCAATACCGTTGGTTTACATAAGTATGGACCTGCAACGTTAGGGCGATTACGGCGGGAAGCACCCGACAGGAGGGGAACGCCCGGCTGCGAGCCCGAAGCCCTGGCTGGGAACCCGATCGGCCCCGCGCCGGTCAGCGGGGCCCAGTGGAAAGACTGTAGAACCGGACAGCCGATCGGTTCGTTCGCCGCCGCAGGACGGCAGATTCCGCTGAGGCGGAACGGCGCGATCGGCGGAGCGAGCGGAAAGGCCCCTCGTCGTGGCAGCACCGCAGAATTACCTCGCGGTCATCAAGGTCGTCGGAATCGGCGGCGGCGGCGTCAACGCCGTCAACCGGATGATCGAAGAGGGACTCAAGGGCGTCGAGTTCATCGCTATCAACACCGACGCTCAGGCGCTGCTTATGAGCGATGCCGACGTCAAGCTCGACGTCGGACGCGAACTCACCCGCGGGCTCGGCGCGGGCGCCAATCCCGACGTCGGGGGCAAGGCCGCCGAGGATCATCGCGAGGAGATCGAGGAGGTCCTCAAGGGGGCCGACATGGTCTTCGTCACCGCCGGCGAGGGCGGCGGCACCGGAACGGGCGGGGCTCCGGTGGTCGCCAACATCGCGCGCTCGCTGGGCGCGCTGACCATCGGTGTGGTCACCCGGCCGTTCGGCTTCGAGGGCAAGCGCCGCGCCACCCAGGCCGAAACCGGGATCGCGATGCTGCGCGACGAGGTCGACACCCTCATCGTGATCCCCAACGACCGGCTGCTGTCCATCTCCGACCGCCAGGTCAGCGTGCTGGACGCGTTCAAGCAGGCCGACCAGGTGCTGCTCTCGGGTGTGCAGGGCATCACCGATCTGATAACCACGCCCGGCCTGATCAACCTCGACTTCGCCGACGTCAAATCGGTGATGCAGGGCGCCGGATCGGCGCTGATGGGAATCGGCTCGGCCAGAGGCGATGATCGCGCCGTCGCGGCAGCGGAGATGGCGATATCGTCGCCGCTGCTGGAGGCCAGTATCGACGGCGCCCACGGCGTGCTGCTGTCCATCCAGGGCGGGTCCGACCTCGGGCTGTTCGAGATCAACGAGGCCGCGCAACTGGTGGCCAACTCCGCCGCGCCCGAGGCCAACATCATCTTCGGCGCGGTCATCGACGACGCGCTCGGCGACGAAGTCCGCGTGACGGTTATAGCGGCCGGGTTCGACGAACCGCACAACGAGACCGCCGCTCCGCCGGAGAAGGCGGCGGTGCCCGCGCCGCAGCCGCAGTCGGCCCGCGAGAAGCCCGCGGCTCCGGCCGCCGAGCAGCGTCCGGCGGTGCGCCCGTCCGCCGAGGAGGCCCGTCCGCAGGCAGCGGCCGAACCCGCGTCCTCGGCCCGGGGCTCCGAGCCGGTCCGCGAACCCGTGCGCGAGCAGGCTCGCGAAGCGGCCCGGGAACCGGTCCGCGAGGACCCGCCGCAGCGGAGCGAGGCCGGCGCGCCCGCGCCCGAGCGTTCGCCCCGGCACGAGCGCCCGCCCGAGCCCGAGCCGGTGCGCGCTGATCCGCCGCGGGACGAGGCCGAACGGCGCGCGCCCGAACCCGCCCCGGAACCCGCCGCGGCCGAGGACGACCAGGACGCCCGCTCCCGCGTCCGCGCCGTCGACGACGACTACGGCGAGGTGCGCGGCACCGGAACGGACGGCGCGCCTTCGCCCTCGGGCGATGTGTCCACGCCGCGGCGCCGCGTCGTCTTCGACGACCCCGACGACCTCGACGTCCCCGACTTCCTGAAGTAGAACCGCCGATCGCGGCGGTCGAGCGTACCGGCGGCGGAACGTCCCGCCGCCGGTACGCTTTTTCGCGTCCCTCGACCAGTGCAGCGGATGCGGAGGAACAGCGCACACCATGAGTGCCGTGATCGAGCTGGGGCCCGGAGCGCACGCCGGATTCACCCAGCGCTACGACGGCGGGGTCTCCGCTCCGCCGTTCGACACCCTCAACCTCGGCCACGGGGTCGACGACGACCCGGGTGCGGTAGCGGAGAACCGCCGTGTCGCCGCCGACCGGCTCGGATTCCCCGCCCGGCGCGTGGTGTGGATGGACCAGGTGCACAGCGCGCGGGTCGCGGTGGCCGACGAGCCCGGAAGCGCCGGAAGCGTCGACGCCGTCGTGACCGGCCGCGACGACCTGGTGCTGGCGGCGCTGGCCGCCGACTGCCTGTTGGTGCTGGCCGCCGACGCGCAGGCGGGGATCGTCGGCGCGGCCCACTCCGGCCGGTCGGGGACCCGCCAAGGGGTGGCGCCGGCGATGGTCGCCGAGATGGCGCGGCTGGGCGCCGATCCCGCCCGCATCAGCGCGGTGCTGGGCCCGGCCGTCTGCGGATCGTGCTACGAGGTCGGCCCCGACGTGCAGGCCGACGTCGCGCGCAGCGCCCCCGAGGCCGCTGTCCGCACCCGGGCGGGCACCGCCGGAGTGGACCTGCGTGCGGCTGTGACCGCACAGCTACGCGCGGCCGATGTCGGCCATGTCTCCTCCGACGACCGCTGCACATTGGAGAGCCCCGAACTGTTCTCGCACCGCGGCGGCGCCCCCACCGGCCGGTTCGCGGGATTCGTATGGAGGACGCCGTGACGGCCGAGCACTACGGCGCCGGGCAGGGGCGCCGCGAGCGGATCGCCGCCAACCTCGCAGCCTTGCGCAAGCGGATCGACGCCGCCTGTTCCACGGCCGGACGCGGCCCCGAGGAGGTGACGGTCGTCGCGGTGACCAAGACGTTCCCCGCCTCCGACGTCCGCATCCTCGCCGAGTCGGGAATCACCGACGTGGGTGAGAACCGCGACCAGGAAGCCGCGCCCAAGGCGGCCGAATGCGCCGACCTGGGACTGCGGTGGCATTTCGTCGGCCAGCTGCAGACCAGGAAGGCCGGTTCTGTGGCCCGCTACGCCGACGTCGTCCACTCCCTGGACCGCACCCGGCTCGTGTCGTCCCTCGGCAAACGCGCCCGCGGCGAAGGCCGCAGGGTGGGCTGCCTGGTCCAGGTCGACCTCGACCCCGAGGCCCGGCCCGGGGCGCTCGGCCCGCGCGGCGGCGCCGACCCGCGCGACGTCCCGGCCGTCGCCGACGCCGTGGCCGCCGAGGAGGGGCTGTCCCTGGACGGGGTCATGGCGGTGGCGCCTCGCGAGGGCGATCCCGCCGAAGCGTTCGCCCGGCTCGAAGCGGTCGCCGCCGGGGTCCGGGATCGTTACCCTCGGGCGAGGATCGTTTCGGCCGGGATGAGCGGGGACCTGGAAGCGGCGGTCGGACACGGTGCGACACACCTGCGGGTGGGTACGGCGTTGCTCGACGATCGCGGAACGAACGTGGGGTAATGTCCCCACATGGACTTTGGCGCCCATCTGTCGAGTTCGCCCGCACGACGGGGGCTCGATCCGGGCCCGACATGGACTGAGTCATCTGCGGTGCCGCACCACAGGGACGACGGAGGACAAGAGATGGCCGGCGCGATGCGCAAGATGGCGGTCTACCTCGGCCTCGTGGAGGACGACCGCTACGATCCCCGCTATGCGGACGAATACGACGACTTCGACGACTTCGACGAAGGAATCGAGGGCCGGCGCGATCGGGATCCCGATCACCAGAGTGCCGACCCGCGCATCGACTCGCTGACGGATGCGGATGACTACACCATGTCTCCTGCGGACAGGCGCACTCCGACGCACAACGCGCCGGCTACCGCGGATCTCGCGCGCATCACCACGCTGCATCCCCGGACCTACAACGAGGCGCGTACCATCGGAGAGTACTTCCGAGAAGGTGTGCCGGTGATCATGAACCTCACCGAGATGGTCGACAGCGACGCCAAGCGTCTGGTCGACTTCGCGGCGGGGCTGATCTTCGGACTCCATGGCAGTATCGATCGCGTGACCACCAAGGTGTTCTTGTTGTCCCCGGCTAATGTTGAGGTGACTGCTGAAGACAAAGCACGCATCGCTGAGCGAGGGTTCTTCAACCAGAGTTAGATCATCACTGACGTCCAGAGATGGGGTCCGGGAACGGCCGTGAGTATCGTCCAGTCCGTCATCATCATCCTGCTGAACCTGTTCATGCTGGTGTTGATCGGGCGGCTCGTCTTCGAACTCGTACAGGCGTTCGCGCGGTCGTGGAAGCCGACCGGGTTCGTGCTGGTGCTCGCGGAGACCGTCTACACGATCACCGACCCGCCCCTGAGGTTCCTGCGCCGGTTCATCCCGCCGATCCGCCTGGGAGGGCTGGCGCTGGATCTGAGCTTCACCGTCCTCTTCCTCATCGTGGTGATCCTCCTCCAGGTCGTAAGGGTGATCCCGTTCACCTGAAAGGCCGCAGATGTCGGAAAGATAAGCCCTGCTTTCGATATGTGGCCTTGGTCATGATCTGGATTGCCGTAAGGTCACGATCAGGTAGCGTCCCTACGGACACGGTCCAAGCGCGCCAAGGAGACGAACATGCCGCTGACACCCGCGGATGTGCGGAACAAGCAGTTCAGTACCACCCGGCTCCGGCCGGGATACGACGAGGAAGAGGTAGACGCGTTCCTCGATGAGGTCGAGACCGAGCTCGACCGCTTGATCCAGGAGAACGAGGAGCTGCGGGGCAAGCTCGCCGAGTGCCTGCGCGGCAAGGTGCCCAACGCCGGCATGCAGGACTTCCAGCAGCAGCCCCAGGAACAGCAACAGCAGCAGCTTCCCCCCGAGGCCCCGCAGCAGCAGCCCGAGCCGGCGCGCCAGGAGCAGCCTCAGCCCCAGCAGCCCCAGCAGCCCCAGCCTCAGGCGCAGCAGCCCCAGCAGCCCCAGCAACAGCAGCCGCTGGAGCAGCAGATACCGGCGATGGCGGCCAACATGGGCCTGTCCGGGTCCGAAGAGAACATGGACACCGCGGCCCGCGTGCTGGCGCTGGCTCAGCAGACCGCCGACCAGGCGATCTCCGACGCGCGCCGCGAGGCCGACGAGACCCTCGGCCGCGCCCGCCACGAGGCCGACGACATCCTCGGCAAGGCCCGCCGCCAGGCGGAGCAGATCGTCAACGAGGCCCGCGCCCGCTCCGAGAACCTCGACCGCGACGCCCAGGAGCGCCACCGCCAGGTGATGGGATCCCTGGTGCAGCAGCGCGAGGAGCTGGAGCACAAGGTCGCCGAGCTCAAGGACTTCGAGCGCGAGTACCGCAGCCGCCTCAAGGACTACTTCGAGCGCCAGTTGCGCGAGCTCGCCGAGGGCGCCAACGAGCACAACTCCGGGCAGCAGCAGAACCCCAACACGACCGGCGGCTTCCAGACCATGACGCCCACCGGCGGCAACCCGGGAATGCCTCCCGGCGGCCCGGCCAACGGCGCACCTTCGGGCGGCAACCCCTTCGCCCAGCCCGAGCCGGCCCAGCCCGGCGGCTACCACCCCGGCGAGGCCCCGCCCGAGCGCCGCTGACCCGCTGAGTCCAGGCGCGCTGACGATCGCGGCGATGGACTGTGCCGCAGCGCGGTAGCGCACAACACAACCCTTGAGTGAAAGCTCTCCTATTCCGTGTTCATCCTCAGTCTCGCCGTCCTGGTGGCGGCTCTGGCGGTCCTCGCCTTCGGCGTGGTGCTGGCGGAGACCACACTGGTCTACATCGCCCTCGTACTGGGCGGCATCGGTGCGGTGCTGCTCGTCGCCGAGGCGGTGCGATCGCGCGAGCACCTGGGGCTGGGCCCTGTGAGTGAGGCGGCGGCCGACGGCCCCGAACGGTCGCGGGTACGGACGGACGGTTTGGGGAAGGCGTCCGTCCCCGCCCAGACTCCGGGAGCATCGGCGGGAATTCCGGGAAGCGCCGCAGCGCAGGAGAGCACTGCCACCGAAGGGACCGAACCCCGGGAACCCGGGAGCATACCCGCGCAGAGCGCGGCGGCTCCCCGAACCCGGCAGCCCGCCGGACCGCACCCCCGCACCCTGCCCGGTCGGCCCGACGAGGGCGCCGCCGCCCAGGGCGCCGCCGATGACGCGGTCGCCTCCGTCGTACCCGATACGCCGGCCGGCGGCGAACCCCCGCAGGAGTGGGCAGCGCGGGATTTCGACGACACCGTGCCGGCGCCCGCCCCGGCCCCCGGCGGTTCCGGTCCGGTCCCGCCCGCCGAGGAACCGGCTGCGGCGGCCGAAGCCGAAGAGACCGCGGAGGCGGAGACGGCGGAACCCGCCCGTGCAGCCGAGACCGAGCCCCCCGACGAAACGCCGCCGGCCCGGTCGGCACCCGGAGCCGACCAGGACGTCCCCGTCGACGAAACCGGCCGGGACCGCTCCTTCAGCGCTTTCGTCACCGGCCTGAACCGCGATGCGGGCCGCGAGGACGCGGGCACCGACACCGACGGTGCCGCTGAGGAGCCGGCAGGGGCAGAACCCGACGGTCCGGAAGCGCCGTCGGAGACGGAGCCCGTCGGGGAGTGGAACACCGCCCCGGCACCGCCCGCGGCGGAGGAGTCCCCTCCGACCGAGCCGATCGACCTGCGTGCCGCCACGGCCGCCGAACCGGAGGAAACCCCGGGCACCGGTCAGGACGCCGGGGATCCGGACGAGTCCGCGGCCGAATCGGCGGACCGGCCCGACGACGCGGATCCGACGACGACCCAGACCGGGGCGCAGGCCACCGCGGACGGAGCCGACCCCGGAAACGACCGCTAGCGGCGTTCCGCCGGGCCGACCCGGTCGGGAACCCGCCGGGACATCGGCGGGAGCGCCGCGTCCCACGGGCGGGGACTCTCCCACCGCTGGGCCGACGCAGGCGGCGGGCATACGCACGACGCGCACACGGCCCCGGTGCCGACGGGACGGTCGGCACCGGGGCCGCGCACGCCGTCAGGCGGCCGTGCGCAGGTGCACCGTCACGCCGAGTTCATCGGAGGCGACGCTGTGGCCGCCGCTCTGCGGGGCGCCCTCGGTGACGCTGACCGCCAGCACCTCGCCCGCGATCATGGTCGCGTGCTCCTGGAGAGCCTGGGCGGTGACCGGGTCGTCGGCCGACCACCACAGGTCGATCCGGTCGGAGATCTCCAGGCCCCCGGACTTTCGGGCGTCCTGGATGAGGCGGACCAGTTCGCGGGCCAGCCCGGCCCGCTGCAGCTCCGGCGTGATCTCCAGATCCAGGGCGACCGTCTCGCCGTTCTCCGCCGCCACCGTCCAGCCTTCCCGGGGCTGCTCGCTGACCAGGATCTCCTCGGAGCTGATCTCCACCGGCTCGCCCTCGACCTCGATGTGGGCCCAGCCGGTCGAGCGCACCTGTTCCACCAGCGTGCGGGCGTCGGCGGCGCCGATCGCCTCGGCCACCACCGGGGTGCGCTTGGCGAACCGCTTGCCCAGCGCGCGGAAGTTGGGTTTGACCGTGTGCTCCACCAGGTCGCCGCCGACCGCGGACAGCGGGTCGAGCTGCTGCACGTTGAGCTCCTCGGCGATCTGGCCCCGCAGCTGCTCGGGCAGCTCGGCGAAACCGGCGGCGCCGACCAGTACCCGCGACAGCGGCTGGCGGGTACGCACGCCCGAGTCCACCCGGGCGGCACGGCCCAACTCCACCAGCCTCCGGACCAGTGCCATCTGCTCCGACAGCCGCGGGTCGACGAGGTCCTCGCGCGCCTCGGGCCACTGCGCCAGATGCACCGACTCCGGTGCCTCGGGGCGGCGCAGCGCCGCCCACACGTGGTCGGTGATGAACGGCACCACCGGCGCCATGACCAGCGTAAGCGACTCCAGCGCCGTGAACAGCGTGGCGAACGCCGAAGCGCCTTCGGGCGTGTCCGCCCCCGCCCAGAACCGGCGGCGCGAACGGCGCACGTACCAGTTCGACAGGTCGTCGACGAAGGTCGTGATCAGCCGCCCCGCTCCGGCGGTGTCGAACCGGTCGAGGGCGTCGCCCACCCCCGCGACGACCCGGTTGAGCTCGGAGAGCAGCCACCGGTCCAGCAGCGGCCGGTCGCCGGGCGCGGGCGCCTCGGCGAGCCTGTCGTGGCTCCAGGCGTTGCCCGCACCCGCATACAGGGTGAAGAACGACGCGGTGTTGTAGTAGGTCAGCAGGACCTTGCGGACGATCTCCTCAAGCGCGTCGTGGCCCACGCGGCGCGGCATCCACGGCGACCCACTGGCGGCCATGAACCACCGCAGCGCGTCGGCGCCGTGGCGCTCCATGACGTCCACGGGTTCGAGGACGTTGCCCAGGTTCTTGCTCATCTTCCGGCCGTCCTCGGCCAGGATGTGGCCCAGGCAGACGACGTTCTCGTAGGAGGAGCGGCCGAAGACCAGCGTGCTGACCGCCATCATCGAGTAGAACCATCCGCGGGTCTGGTCGATGGCCTCGCAGATGTACTGGCCGGGGAAGCCGGCTTCGAACGCGTCGTTGTTGCGGTGCGGCGCGCCCCATTGGGCGAACGGCATCGCGCCGGAATCGAACCACACGTCGATGACCTCGGGCACGCGCTCGGCGCGGCCCCCGCACTGCGGGCAGTCGAAAGCCACGTCGTCGACGTAGGGCCGGTGCGGGTCCAGCGCGCTGAGGTCCCGGCCGGCCAGCCCGCCCAGCTCCTCCAGCGAGCCCACGACCGTGTGGTGCTCTTCGGGGCAGACCCACACGGGAAGCGGCGTGCCCCAGTAGCGGCTGCGCGAGAGCGCCCAGTCGATGTTGTTGCGCAGCCACTCGCCGTAGCGCCCCTCCTTGACGTTCTCGGGGAACCAGTTGGTGCGCGCGTTCTGCTCCAGCAGCCGGTCCTTGATCGCAGTCGTCTTGATGTACCAGGACGGCAGCGCATAGTAGAGCAGCGGCGTGTGGCAGCGCCAGCAGTGCGGGTAGCTGTGCTCGTAGGGCTGGTCGCGCAGCAGCAGCCCCCGCGTCCGCAGATCGTCGACCAGGGTGGCGTCGGCGGCCTTGAAGAAGGTTCCGCCGACCAGGTCCAGATCTTCGTCGAAGGTGCCGTCCGCGCGCACCGGGTTGACCACGGGCAGTCCGTAGGCGCGGCACACCGCCATGTCGTCGGCGCCGAACGCCGGCGACTGGTGGACCAGGCCGGTACCGTCGTCGACGGTCACGTAGTCGGCCAGCAGGATGAAGTGCGCGGGCTCGTCGAAGCCGACCAGCTCGAAGGGGCGCTGGTAGGTCCAGCGCTCCATCTCCGAGCCCTCGAAGCGCTCGCCCGTCAGCGTCCATCCCTCGCCCAGGGCCGCGGTGACCAGCGGCTCGGCGACCAGGAGCCGCTCGGAGCCGTCGGTGGCCACGACGTAGGCGACGTCGGGGTGCACCGCCACCGCGGTGTTGGAGACCAGCGTCCAGGGGGTCGTGGTCCACACCAGAAGGGAGGTCGGGCGTTGCGGGTCGGCCAGCGGGCCGGAGGTGACGGGGAAGCGCACGTAGACCGAAGGGTCGGTCACCGTCTCGTAGCCCTGCGCGAGCTCGTGGTCGGACAGCGTGGTGCCGCACCGCGGGCAGTACGGGCTGATGCGGTAGTCGCGCACCAGCAGGCCCTGGTTCCAGATGGTCTTGAGCGCCCACCACACCGATTCCACGTACTCGGGGTCCATGGTGCGGTAGGCCTCGTCCATGTTCACCCAGTAGCCCATGCGTTCCGTCATGGCGGTGAACGCACCCACGTTGCGCAGCACGGACTCGCGGCAGTGGGCGTTGAACTCGGCGACACCGAACTCTTCGATGTCCTTCTTGCCGCTGAGGCCCAGCTCCTTCTCCACCGCGACCTCCACGGGCAGGCCGTGGCAGTCCCACCCGGCCTTGCGGTCCACATGGTAGCCGCGCATGGTCTTGAAACGGGGGAAGACGTCCTTGAACACCCGCGCCTCGACGTGGTGGACACCGGGCTGGCCGTTGGCGGTGGGCGGGCCCTCGTAGAACACCCAGTCGGGATTGCCCCGCGACTGCTCCAGGGAGCGTTCGAAGATCTTCTGCTGCGACCAGCGGCCGAGCACCGCGTGCTCGGTAGCGGGCAGGTCGATCTGGGACGGCAGCGCGGGGAAGGAACGGGCGGCGCTGTGATCGGGCATCGGTCTACCTCTCACCAGGGCATCGGATTGACCTGATGGAGGGACGAGGCTGCGGGCCCCGCGGTACCACCCTCCTTGGGCGGGGCGGTCCTGCCGCCCCGTCCCCTCTCGCTTTCCGCGGCTGCCGGTTCTACTGAGCCGGTACGCAGCGCGCACCGTGCCGTTCTTCCGGCGGCTCCGGGGTGATCTTCCCGACGGTCCTGCCCCCGGGCTCGCACCGTCCCCGGGTCGCTCTGGGCCGTGTCCGCAGGTACTCGTCCCCATCCGCGCCGTGCCGTGCATCCGAGGATAGCCCACACCGGGGGCGGAGTAGGGCGATCCGCCCGCCGCGGTGTGCGCCGCGGCGCGACGCGCGGCTGCGCGGCCCCGACCTCGGCGGGGCCGCCGCCCGGTGCTCGGTGCATACTTGCGTGCCGGGCCGTGCGCCCGCAGGCGGACCGCCGCCGGCGGGCGCAGGGCCGCGCGAAGGCACCGTGTGGCGATCGACGAAAGGAGGCGGTCCGTGGCCGCGACCGGCAAGGAGGGCAGCGTGTTCGTCACGCTCTCCGAGAAGGAGGACGCCGAGGAACTGGCCGAGCAGCTGCAGGACCAGGGCTATGAGCCCTGCGTCGTGCACCGCGACATGCTGGCCGGTGAAGACGACGCCGAGGACGTCGACTGGGTGATCGAGGTGGACACCGGTCCGCACGGCGGACCGGCGACGTTCGACGAGCCGCATCTGGCGATGCTCGCCCAGGACTACGGCGGGTTCGCTACGGCGCAGTAGCGCGCGTATCGGGGGCGCGGCCGGGGCCGGCCGGCGCGCCGCCTCCGGAACGCGTACCCGGCCGCCGATCGGGAACACAAGGGGGACAGATGGGCACACGACCCGGTCTGTTCCCTGCTGGGCTGTCGATGGTTGATTCGCTCCCGACGGGCGTTTAAGCTACCCGGAATCTTGTGTGGGAGAGCCGCCGGGGGTGGCGAAACCGCACGTCAGAACGGGGTTCACGGCCGCCGCCGAGGCGTGTGGCCCGAGGGGGTGAAGTTCCTGATGGCGTCGACGACCACGACCGGGACGTCCGGTGAAGAGGCCCGCGGGAGGAAGGACGGGGCGATGGCGAGCACGGTGAACGCGGCCGAGCTCCCCGTACGGCCGGGGGAGGACCCGTGGACCGAGGCCGAGCTGGCCGAGGTCCGCAGCGGACTGGAGTCGGAGGTCGCCGAGCTGCGCGACGGTATCGCGGCGGCCGAGTCCGAACTGGCCGAGCGGCTGTCGGACTCGGTCGAGGGCGCCGGCGACGATCCCACCGATACCGGTGCCAAGGCCTACCAGCGCGAGCACGACCTGGCGCTGAACTACAATAGCCGTGAGCTGCTCGCGCAGAGCGAGCGGGCCATCCAGCGGATGGACGCGGGGACCTACGGGATCTGCGAGTCCTGCGGCAAGGCCATCGGAAAGGCACGGCTGCAGGCGTTTCCCCGTGCGACATTGTGTGTTCAGTGCAAACAGCGCGAGGAGCGTCGCTGAGTGACGTCGAGCCCTCCGGGGCCCAAGATCGGACGGTGAACGGACCCGCCGCGCGTCGGCCGCGGCGGTTCGTTCTGCTGGCGGCGGTCGCGGCAGCGGCCCTGGCCGCCGACTACGCGACCAAAGAGGCGGCCCTGGCCGCCTTCGCTCCCGGCGAGTCCCTACCGGTGGTGGGCGACCTGCTGAGGTTCACCCTCGTGTTCAACACGGGGGCGGCCTTCTCCATGGGGCGGGGCGTGCCCTGGCTGTTCTTCCTCATCGCCGTGGCCGTGGTGGCCTACATCGTGTTCATGGCGCGCAAGCTGGCCAGCGGCGCCTGGGCCGTCGTCCTCGGGCTGATCATGGGCGGCGCCCTGGGCAACCTGGTCGACCGGGCCTTCCGCCCGCCGGCGCCGCTGCACGGCGCCGTCGTCGACTGGATCCGGGTCCCCAACTGGCCGGTGTTCAACATCGCCGACTCCTGCATCGTCGTGGGCGGCGTCCTCGCGGTGATCCTGGCCTTCCGCGGTATCAACATCGACGGCAGCCGCGAGTCGGACCCCCCGACCGGCACGTCCGAGGACCCGCCGGCGGAGGCGGAGGAGTCGGGGCCGCGGAGCGACGACGGGGGGCAGAAGCCATGAGCGCCCGGACCGGGACCGGCGACCACCGCAGCATGCCCGTACCCGACGGTATCGAGGGCGAGCGCATCGACGCCGCCATCGCCCGCATGTTCGGGCTGTCGCGTACCCGCGCCGCCGAGATCATCGCCGAGGGCGGCGTCGCCGTCGACGGCCGGGACGTCGGCAAGTCCGACCGGTTGGAGGCCGGCACCTGGCTGGAGGTCACCCTGCCCCCGCCGCCGGAGCCGCCGTCGGCGAGCGCCGAGCCGGTGCCGGGCATGGGCGTCGTCTACGAGGACGCCGACATCGTGGTCGTGGACAAGCCCGTGGGTGTCGTCGCCCACCCGACGGTGGGCTGGACCGGACCCACGGTGCTGCAGGGCCTGCTGGCCTCCGGCGTCGAACTGGCCTCCAGCGGCGCCGCCGAGCGGCAGGGCATCGTACACCGGCTCGACGCCAACACCTCCGGGCTGATGGTGCTGGCCAAGAGCGAAACCGCCTACAGCGTGCTCAAGCGCGCCTTCAAGGAGCGGGTGGTGGACAAGGTCTACAACTCGCTCGTGCAGGGCCACCCCGACCCGTTGCGCGGCACGGTCGACGCTCCCATCGACCGCCACCCCGCCGGAGACGGCCGGTGGGGGGTCGTGGCCGGCGGCCGGCCCTCGGTGACCCACTACGACACCGTCGAAGCGTTCCGCGCCGCCAGCCTGTTGGAGATCAAGCTGGAGACCGGCCGCACCCACCAGATCCGCGTGCACATGGCGGCGCTGCGCCACCCCTGTGTGGGCGACCGCCTTTACGGCGCCGACCCCGCGCTGGCCGAGCGCCTGGGCGTGCAGCGCCAGTGGCTGCACGCCGTGCGGCTGGGATTCGAGCACCCCACCGGCGGCCACCGGGTGGAGTTCGAGAGCACCTATCCCGACGACCTCGCCGCGGCGCTGGAGCACCTGCGCGACGAGTGACCCGCCCCCGCGCGCCCTCTCCGGCGCGCCCCCTCCCGCGCCGATCTTGTAGCTACGGTGCGTGAAACCGTTTTCTAGTGACGGTAGCTACAAGATCAACGGAGGTCGGGGGAGCCGAGCAGGCCCGTCATGGTGGCTTCCGGGCTGATGATCTCGGGGTCGGTGCGAACGTCGATGAGCATGGGCAGCTCTGCCGAAAGCGCCGTGTCCAGCGCGTCGGCCAGCTCCACCGGGCTCGTCGCGGTGGCGCCCATCGCACCCAGACCGCGCGCGTAGGAGGCCAGGTCCAGCGGACCGCTGATGTCGGTTCCCGCCCTGCGCCCCAGCTCCCGCGCCTGGTGCATCGCGATGGTGCCGTAGAGGCCGTTCTGGAAGACGACCACGGTCAGCGGCAGCCCCAACCGCACGGCGGTCTCCAGCTCCTGACCGGTCATCAGGAGGCCGCCGTCGCC
Source organism: Streptomonospora salina (assembly GCF_014204715.1). Lineage (NCBI taxonomy): Bacteria > Bacillati > Actinomycetota > Actinomycetes > Streptosporangiales > Nocardiopsidaceae > Streptomonospora > Streptomonospora salina. The sequence goes on along the minus strand of NZ_JACHLY010000001.1, from coordinate 512,128 downwards.
CACCGCGGCCACGACGGTGCGGTGCGGCGCGGCGAGCTTGGCCGCCACCGCCGCCGGAACCGCATAGCCCATGGCCCCGCTGGTGGGGGCGAGCTGGGTCCGGGGGTGCCGGTAGAACCAGCCGCGGTGCAGGAACGCGGCGAAGTTCCCTGCGTCGTTGGTGATGACGGCGTCGTCGGGCAGCGCCCGGCGCATCCCTTCCACCACCGCCCACGGATGCATCAGGCCGCCGGGGTGCGCGGCGGCGTCGGCGGGGGCGGCGGCGGTGCGCTCCCACACGCGGTGCGCCTCGCGGTAGTCGCGGTCGGGGGCGGCCACCGGCAGCGAGGCCAGAGCGTCCAGCGCCAGGCGCGCGTCGGCCGCCGCCCCCAGCCACACCCCGGTGACCGCGCCGATCTGGCCGGGGTCGATGTCGATCTGGGCGATCGGCGAGTCCGGCCCCGGACCCGCGGCGGCGGGCAGGCGGTAGGACTGGCTGGTGATCTCGCTCAGCCGCGATCCGACGACCAGGACCGCGTCGGCGTCCTCCACGGTGCGCAGCACCGGCGCCGGGCAGCCCAGTCCCAGGTGTCCGAGGTAGAGGGGATGGTCGTTGGGGAACACGTCCTGGCGCCGCCAGGAGGTGTAGACGCCGACGTTGTAGCGCTCGGCGCAGGCGACCAGTTCTTCGCGCGCATCGCGGGTGCCCCCGCCCGCGATGATCACCGGGCGCCGTGCGGCGGCCAGCCACTCGGCGAGCCGGTCGCGCTCGTCCTCGCCCAGCGGGGGGCGCGGCGGTTGGGCCCCGGGCAGTTTCGCGGCCGGCGGGACGCGCCGCCCGAACAGATCGCCCGGCACCGCCACGGCCACCGGTCCGGGACGGCCGGTGGTGGCGACGCGCAGGGCCTGCGCCGTGATCTCGGCGAGCCGATCGGCGCGGGTGACGGTGGTGGCCCACTTGGTGATGGGGGAGTAGAAAGCGGTGAGGTCGACCTCCTGGAAAGCTTCACGGCCGAGGAAGTCGCTGGTGACCTGGCCGAGGAACACGACCATGGGGGTGGAGTCCTGGCGTGCGGTGTGCACGCCTACGGCCAGGTTCGCGGCCCCCGGCCCGCGGGTGGCCGCCGCGACGGCGGGCACACCGGTGATCTTGGCTTCGGCTTCGGCCATGAACGCGGCGCCGTTCTCATGGCGTGTCGATACCAGCCGCAGGTCCTCGTGCTGCTCGACGGAGTCGGCCAGCTCCAGGAAGCTCTCCCCGGGAACGGTGTAGCAGCGGCGGACCCCGGCGGCGGCCAGCACGTCGGCGACCTCCTCCGCGGCGGTGCGCCGGTGCCGTTGCCGAGCCCGGCCCGGGGCGTCCGGGCGCGTGATCTCGTCGGCGGCTTCGGTTGCTGATCGGGGCCCGGTCTCGTCGGTCAACGCGTCCTCCGGCTCGCGGATCGGTCACCACGTGCTCCTGCCCGTTCGAGGCGGTTCCGTCACCTCGGCGGGCGGCGAGCGCGTGCCGCGCCTGCGGGGATCCGCCCGCGGGCGCAGGGGCGGTCACAGTCCCAGCAGGCGCAGGCCCGCGGCCGTGGCCGCAGCCGCGATCAGGACCACCAGGAACGGGGCGCGCAGCAGGAGCGCGACCGCCGCGGCGGCGACCCCGCCGGCGCGCGCCGGATCGAAGACCGGTTCCTGACCGCCGCCGGCGGTCTGCACCGCGATCAGTGCGGCCAGCAGCGCCACGGGCACCGTCGTCGCGAAGCGACGCACGAGCGGATGGTCCAGCAGGCGCCGCGGCGCCGAGAGCCCGGCCAGCTTCAGCAGGTAGCAGCCCGCGCAGGTCCCGATGATCACGAGCCAGAGCGTCACGTGCGCACCTCCCCGCCCGCGGCGCCGGCATCCCCGCCGTTGCCGGAAGCACCGTCCGGGCCGCCGCCGGGCACCGCCAGCGCCGCGGCGGCGGCCAGCAGCACCGGGACGCCGGGCGGCGCGAACGGCAGTGCGGCGAGCGCGATCGCCGCGGCCAGCGCCGCGACCAGGCGCTCCCGGGGGTTGTCGCGCAGCCGCGGGGCGATCAGCGCCAGGAACACGGCCGCGCCCATCGCGTCCAGCCCGAAGGCGTCGGTGTCGCCGATCCGCTCGGTCGCCAGCGCGCCGACGAGCGTGGTCAGGTTCCAGGTCAGATAGAGCGTGGCGAAGACCGTGACGAAGGACGTGCGCGCCCAGGCAGCGCTGGGCTGGGCGAGCGCGCCGGCGGCGGTCTCGTCGATGATGCCGTGCGCGGCCAGCAGCCGCCGGGGCCCGCGCCAGGGAAGCAGGTCGGCCATCCGCAGGCCGTAGAGGGTGTTGCGGGAGCCCAGCAGCAGGGCGCCGGCGGCCCCGGCGGCCAGTCCTCCGCCGCCGGCGATCACGCCCACCAGTGCGAACTGCGATGCGCCGGTGAAGGCGAGCAGGCTGAGCACGCACGCCTGTGGAACCGACAGCCCGGCGGTGACGGCGGCGGCTCCGAAGGCGGTGCCGGACAGGCCCACGGCGATACCCAGCCCCAGTCCGTCGCGCACCGGGGGCGGCAGGGGTGCAGTCGAGGTGTTCACGTCCGGCGACGCTAGGGGCACCGGCCCGGCGCGGTCTTGAACGAAATTGCGCGGCGGGGCCGCCGGTTGCGGGCCGGCGCGGCCGAGCCGCGCTTACGCCGCGTCCGGCGCGCCGAGCACACCCCGCTGGAAGGCGCCGGGCGGAACCCCGGTGCTGCGCTTGAAGTGCCGGGTCAGGTGCGGCTGGTCGGCGAAGCCCAGACCGGCGGCCACATCGGCCGGAGGGGTGCCCGCGCCCAGCATTCGGCGGGCACGGTGCACGCGGACGTCGTTGACGTAGGCGTGCGGCGGCAGCCCGTGGATCGAGCGGAAGGCGCGCAGCAGCGCATAGGGCGGCGTGTCCACGGCCGCGGCCAGTTCCTCCAGCCCGGGCGGATCGGCCAGCCGGGTGTGCAGCAGTTCGCGGGCCCGCTCCACGGCCCGGGCCGACCCCGACGGCTGCGGCCGGGCCGGACGGGTGCGGGTGTGCCGGGCGAGCAGCCGGTGCAGCGCCTGGCGGGTCAGGGTCGAGGCGCTGAGCCGGTCGCCCTGCTCGGTGGCCCGGTGGGCTGCGCGCGCGAGGCGTGCTGATGCGGGGTCGCGGATCTCCTCGGAGGTGAAGGGCGGGACGGTGTCCATCCCGAGGTCGCGTGCCGCGGCGGCGACCACGTCGACTTCGGGGTAGAGCACGCGGTAGCGCCAGCCCTCGGCCACGCCCGCGTGGCCGGTGTGGACCTCGTGGGGCTCGACCACGATCAGTCCGCCCGCGCTGATGCTGACGTCGGTGCCCTGGTAATAGGTGACTTCCACGCCCGTCTCGATGAGGGCGAACGTGTACGTGTCGTGGGTGTGGCGGGGGAAGGTGTGGCGGACGTAATGGGCTTTGAGCAGTTCCACGCCGGGTACTCCCGGATGCCGCCAGAACCGCGCGCGCTCCCCGGACTCCTCACTCATACCGCCAGGGTAGGCGGCGCCGCAGCCGGGGCGGGAGCCGGTCCCGATCGTCTAGACTTCCCGCCGTGCGCACGATCGATCTCGCGGAGAGCCGTGAAGACCGCGCCGCCGTGTTCGTGATCCGCGGCGCCGTCTTCGTCGCCGAGCAGCAGGTCCCCGTCGCCGAGGAGTGGGATTCCCGCGACCTCGGCGCCGACCATCTGCTGGCCCGGATCGACGGTGTGCCCGCGGGTACCGGCCGGCTCGTCGTCGAGGGCGGTCGGGGCGTCCTGGGGCGTTTGGCCGTGCTGCCCGAGGCCCGCGGAACGGGGACGGGCGCCGCCCTGGTCGGCGCCGTGGAGGAGCGGGCGCGCAAGCTGGGATCGGTCGAGATGGAGCTGCACGCCCAGACCCGCGCCCTGGGTCTCTACGAGCGCCTCGGCTACACCGCCCGGGGCGAGGAGTTCCTGGACGCCGGGATCCGGCACCGGGACATGCGCAGGCGGCTGGACTGAGCGGTTCCGCCGCGGGGCGCCGGGCGCCGGTGCGGTCAGGTCCGTGCCCGGTGGCGGTTCTCACGGAACGGGATCGTCCGCCGTGCGCGTCGACCGGGTGGATGCTCCATTCGTCGCGGCTGTGACGGTTGTCGCGTTGCTTTCGTGCGCCGTCGTCGGTGATCATGAAGCTACTTGCCAGTAACCTTGTCGGTCGGTCGGTCGGCGCCGCGCCGGCCGCCGCGGGCGATCAGGGCGGGCGCGGAGCATGCAGGCGCGCGGTCGGGCCGCCGGCCGGCCGCCCCGGCGGCGCGGCCGCCCCGCCGGGCAGAGAACACCCAGCACAGCAAAGGAAGCCATGACGGTCGACGCGAAGCCGGTTGCCGAACTCCCCGACCCTCGCGACTTCGGGTTCTCGGTGGTGCCCGAGGAGGAGATCCCCGCGGAGCTGGTGTCCCTCGTCGAGGAGGTGCGCTCCCTGGTCGACGCCGTCGCCCACACCAAAGCCGGCGCCGAAGAACTCACCGCGGCCCGCGAGGCCGTCGCCGCAGCGAGCGACCGCCTGAAGGGCGAGCGGCACGGCGTCGGCACCATGATCCAGCAGTCCTGGCCCGACGGCCGGGTCGAATACGGCACCCTCACCAACATCGTCGCCGGACCGACCAACGCCGCGGCGCCCCCGCTGCGGATGGAGGCGGCGCCCGAAGGCGGGCTGCGCGGCGAGGCCGTGCTGAACGGCACGTACCAGGGACCGCCGGGGCTGGTGCACGGCGGCTGGGTCGCCGCTCTGCTCGACCAGGCACTGGGCTCGGCGGCGAGCGCCGCGGGCATGCCCGGCCTCACGGCCAACCTGGACGTGAACTACCGCAACCCCACGCCGCTGGACGCGCCCCTGGAGATCACCGCCCGTGTCAGCGGAACCGAGCGGCGCAAGGTCTTCGTGTCCGGCGAGATCCGGCACGACGGCCAGGTCACCGCCGAGGGGACCGCGCTCATGGTCCGCATGAACCTTCCCGGGGACGGGGGCGCGTAGCCGCGCCGCGCCGGCGGGGCCTGGGGCCGCGCTGTCCGCGGCGCACAGCCGAACAGCGCCGCACGCCAGGGCCCGGCCCTGCCGTGCGGCGCTCGTTGCGGGATCTCGGGGTGCGCGTTCAGCGGCGGATCGCCCGGCGCAGCCGGTTCTCGATCCTCCGGAGGCCGCGCTGCATCCCGCCGCGGTTCTGCGGGTTCGGCCGGACGGCGGCGCCCAGTCCTCGGGCCTGCGCAGCGCCGCCCTTGAGGTGGGGGCGATGCGTGCGCGAGGCGGGAGACCCGCCGCCCATGCCGTCGAGCCTGCCGCCCATGGCCCGGCGCATCGTGCGTTCGATCCGGTTGTTTCGGATCCCCATGGATCCTCCTCGGGGGATGGCTCTCGTCGATCCGCGGATCGCTGTCCGCAGGGAGGGGAGAGGCGTCCGCCGCACTCCCTGCCTCACGGGCGGCTACCCGCGACACGCGCGGTTATGGGCGGTCGGCGGAGTATGAGCTAGATCATGGACCTTATCGCCTTTTTATGGGCGGTTTCGCATCGTCTGTCCGATACACCGGAGTGGTGACGATGAGTACTGCCGACCCCACACCGGTCGAACTCCCCGTGCAGGGCGGGCTCGCCGACACGCTCTTCGCGCGCGCCGGACGCTTCCCCGACCGCCCCATGCTCAGCCGCCAGGAAGGCGGACGCTGGCAGGACATGTCCGCCGCCGAGGTCCGCGACGAGGTCGTGGCCCTGGCCAAGGGCCTCGTCGCCCGAGGCGTGCGGGCGGGCGACCGGGTGGGGCTGCTGTCGGGCAACCGCTACGAGTGGACGCTGCTGGACTACGCCGTCTGGACCGCCGGCGCCGTCTCGGTGCCGATCTACCCCTCCTCCTCGGCCGAGCAGGCCGCGCTGATCCTCGTCGACTCCGGATGCGTCGCCTGCGTCGTCGACGACACCGACCACGCCGCCATGGTCGAGGAACTGCGTGCGTCCCCGGACGGCCCCGAGGCGCTGGAAGCGGTGTGGTGCTTCGACACCGGCGCCCTCGACGAGCTGCGTGCCGCCGGCGCCGACGTCGCCGACAGCACGGTGGAGGAGCGGCGCGCCGGTGTCGGCCACGACGATCCGGCCACCATCGTCTACACATCCGGCACGACCGGAACCCCCAAGGGCTGCGTGCTCACCCATCGCAACTTCCTCGCCGAGATCCAGGCGGTGGAGCTGTCGCTGCCCACGATGTTCGAGCCCGAGCCCGACGGCACACCGCCGGCGACGCTGCTCTTCCTGCCGCTGGCCCACGTGTTCGGGCGCATGGTCCAGGTCGGAGTCATCCACTCCGGCGCCCGTCTGGGCCACACCGCCGGCGTCGCCTCGCTCATCGACGACCTGGGCACCTTCCGTCCGACGTTCCTGCTCGCCGTGCCCTACGTGTTCGAGAAGATCCACGCGAGCGCGCGCAAACGCACCGGCGGGCTGAGTCGGCGCATCTTCGACGCCGCCACCGCGACCGCGGTGGCCTACAGCGAGGCCGTCGACGCCGGCGGGCCCGGGCCGGTGCTGCGCCTGCGCCGGGCCGTCATGGACCGGCTGGTCTACCGCAAGCTGACCGCGGCGCTGGGCGGCCGCTGCAAGCGCGTCATCTCCGGGGGCGGAGCCCTGGACGCACGCCTGCTGCACTTCTACCGCGGCATCGGCCTGGACGTCTACGAGGGCTACGGCCTGACCGAGACCACGGCCGCGGTGATGGCCAACACTCCCGGGCGGGTCCGGCCCGGAACCGTCGGCGGACCGCTGCCCGGCGTCGAGGTGCGCCTGGCCGACGACGGCGAGATCCTCGTCCGCGGCGCCCCGGTCTTCACCCGCTACTGGAACCGGCCCCAGGCCACCGAGGACGCGTTCGTCGACGGCTGGTTCGCCACCGGCGACCTCGGCGAGATCGACGACGACGGCTACGTCAGCGTCACCGGCCGCAAGAAGGAGATCCTGGTGACAGCCGGTGGCAAGAACGTCGCGCCGGTACCGGCCGAAGAGCGTGTCTGCGCCCACCCGCTCGTGGAGCAGTGCATGCTCCTGGGCGACGGCCGCTCCTTCGTGGTCGCCCTGATCACCCTGGATCCCGACGAGCTCGCCCGGTGGAAGCGGGACAACGGTTACGCCGCCGACGCGCCGCACGGCGGCCCCGACTCCGACCCGGCGCTGCGCGCCGAGGTGCAGAAGGCCGTCGACGGCGCCAACGCCGCGGTTTCGCGGGCGGAGTCCGTGCGCGCGTTCCGTATCCTGCCGGAGTCGTTCAGCGTCGAGGACGAGACGCTGACTCCGACACTGAAACTGCGCCGCGCGCGCATCGCCGACCGCTACAGCGACGCCGTCGAGGAGATGTACGCCAAGCGGTGAGCCGTCCCGGGCCCGCACGGCGGGTCCGGCCCCTCACCGGGAGCGCCGCTGTGCCCGCTCCCAGCGCTCCGCCGCCGTGTGCGGGGAGCGGGCGCGGCGGGCCATGCCCTGCCACGGGTCGCCGCCGGCCTCCTTCATGCGCTCCAGCCGCCCGCCGAGCGTGCGCACCGTCCACTCCCGCGCCGAGCCGAGCCCGTCCAACTCCTCCCAGGCCACGGGCACGGCCACCGGCGCTCCCGGCAGGGCCCGCACGGAGTAGGGCGCCACGGCGTGCTGCGCGTAGGCGTTGCGGAGCACGTCCAAAAACAGTCGTCCGCGGCGCTTGTCCGTGCGGAACTCGGTCGTGTAGGCGTCGGGGCGGCGCCGGGCCACGCGGTCGGCCAGGCGGCGGGCGAACGCGCGCACCGTGTCGAACTGCCGCTGCGGCCGGATCGGCGCGACCACATGCAGCCCGCGCGATCCCGTCGTCATCACGAACGGGACCAACCCGGCCTCCTCCAGACCGGCGCGGACGTCGCGGGCCGCCTCCCGCGCCAGGGCGAAATCGTCTCCCGCCGGGTCGAGGTCGACGACGACGCGGTCGGGGCGCTCCAGGTCGCCGGTGCGGCTCAGCCACGGGTGCAGGGTGACCACAGCCTGGTCGGCCAGCCAGAGCAGGCCCGCGGTGTCGTCGCAGACCGCCATGGTGATGGAGCCGCCCTGTTCGCGGTGCACCTCGACCCCGCCGACCCAGTCGGGGGCGTGGGCGGGCAGCCGCTTCTGGAAGAACCCCGCACTGCCGCCGTCGGCGAAGATCCCGTCGGGGAAGCGGTGCAGTGCCAGCGGCCGGTCGCGCACGTGCGGCAGCATGACCGGCGCGACGGCGCGGTAGTGCTCGGCGAGCTCCCGCTTGGTGACACCGCCGCCTCCGAACAGCTCCTTGTCGGGTTTGCCGAGTTCGACGGTGCGCGAACCCGCCCGCAGCGCCACCGCGTCCGCGCTCATCGTCGGTCCCCATCGCGCGGGCGGCCCTCGACCGTACGGCCCTCCTCGTCGGCCACCTCGCCGATCCCGCGGCCGGTGCGCACCGACTCCGGCCGCGTGGATACGGGGCCGCTGCCGGACCCGGCCGCGGAGTCGTGCTCCTTGACCAGCAGCCACTGCCCCTGCTCGTCCGCACCGCCCGGGCGGAACCGGTGAAGCGCGAAGCGGCCGGTCAGCTTCTCGCCGTTCAGCTCGAACGAGACGTGGCCGTGCGCCAACCCCTCCGCCATACTCCTCCCGGTGGTGTTGGCGTAAGTGCCGGTGTCCCAGACCAGCACCGTGCCGCCGCCGTAGTCGTCGGCGGGGATGGTGCCCTCGAACCCGGCGTAGTCGAGCGGGTGGTCCTCGGTGGGCACCGCCAGGCGCTTGTCGTCGGGATCGGTGGACGGGCCCTTGGGCACGGCCCAGGACTTGAGCACCCCGTCGACCTCAAGGCGCAGGTCGTAGTGCTCGCTCCGGGCGATGTGGCGCTGGACGACGAACAGCGGGCCGCCCTCGCGGCCGCCGTCGCCGGTGGAGCCGTCGGGCTCGGCGGTACGGGCGAAGTCGCGCCGGCGCCGGTACCGCGAGAGAGCCGAGTCCCGCGCGTCGCCCGGCGCGGCTCCGGAGTCGGCGGACCGGTCCATGATTTCCCCCGTTCCGGCGGTCGGCGACCGCGCGTTCCCGGCTGCGCGGCTACCCGGGGCCCGGCGCCGCTACACGCCGCGGCGGCCGGACCGGGCCGGGGCGGCAGGCCCCGCCGCCCCGGCCCGCAGCCGGTCAGCCGTGGCGGCGTACGTCGAGCCAGACCAGGCGGTGGTCGGAGGCCTGCGCGGCGGCCCCGGAGCCGGGGCGCCCCGGCTCCGGCCAGAACACGCCGCCGTCGGAGGCCGGCAGCCCACGGGACGGCAGCACGTAGTCCACGCGCAGGTTGCCCGGAGAGGGCTCGCCGAAGTCGGCGGTGTCCAGCGCGGGGTCGCCGGAGTGCTCGGCGTTGGCGCCGCCCTGCTCGTCGGCGGCCCGCACCGCGCCCTCGCTTGTGGGCCGCACCCTTTCGTCGACGCGGTGGGCCTGAAGCAGCTGCCGGGTGGCGCGCGGATGGCCGTCGCCGTCGTAGGGGTCGGCGTTGAGGTCCCCGGCGATCACGAACCGGGAGCCGGGGCGCAGGCCGCCGCGCCGTCCGTCGTCGTCGTAGATGTAGCCGCTGTCGCTCGGGGACACGTAGTCGGCGAAGAACCGGTTCTCGTCGTGGTTGCGCGCGACGTTGCGCCCCTCGGGGCCGTCGAAGCTCGGCGGCGTGGGGTGGGACGCCAGCAGGTGCACGGGCCTGCCGGCGCCGATCCGGACCGGCACGTCCCAGTGGCTCTTGGAGGACAGCCGCAGCTTCCGGAGCTCCTGCGCGGAGTAGTAGTCCTCGCCGGTCCCGGGGTCGGTGGGCAGCATCGCGCCGGGCATGTCGGCCCAGCGGAAGGTCTGGAACGTGCGCACGGCGTCGCGGTCGATCGGATGGCGCGAATAGAGGACCATCCCGTACTGGCCGGGGAACGCGCCGAATCCGAAGGCGTCGTCGCCGTAGCCGTCGGCGCCGGGCCGGGTGACCGTGCGGCCGTCGTCGTTCAGGTCGGATCCGGAAGCCACGCCGGTGTTGCTGGGCGCGCTGTAGCGGTACCGGTAGCGGATGGGGTCGGCGCCGCTCTGGGGGCGCGAGAGGTAGTTGCGCTGGAACAGTTCGGCGGCACGGCCCTGTTCGTCGTAGTCGAACTCGTTGACCAGCAGGACGTCGGGGCGGGCGCGCTGGACGACCTCGGCAGCGGCCTGCGCCTGCGCGTCGCCGGGATCGGACAGGTCCGCGATCAGCGCGCCCTCTTCGGCTCTGTTCAGCGAGGCGTTGAACGTCGCGAAGCGCACGGTTTCGGTGCCGTGGCGTCCGGAGCCGCCGTGTCCGCCGCCGGAGCCGGCCGGGGCGGCGATGGCGGTGGGGGCGGTGGCCAGTGCGCAGGCCAGCGCCGCCGCGAAGGTGAGCAGCGTCCGGGGTCGGGTGCGGGGCATGGGGGTCCTTTCCGAGCCGGGGTGTCCGGTTGCCGCCGGGCCGTGAACGCCCGGCGGTGTCCCACCGTTCCACCGCCGGGCGGCGCTGCGGAGGTCTCCGGGTGAACAGTCGCGCAGCCGTGTCCGGTCGGGCGGAACCGGGATAGGCGGCCGCGTGTTGACGGTGCGATGTTATAGATATATCGTAAAAGTATCTCGATAGGCAGTTACGTATCGAGAAGACGATAAACCGTGTCGAGACGTACGGGGGTACGGACATGACTGCTATGCCGATGCCGTGGGGAGGCCGTGCCGGCATACCCGGTCGCGGCGCCTGGCGGCCCGACGATGCGGGCGCCGGCGAAACCGGCGCCTGGAATGACGACATGCGTGAGCGGCTGCGGAACCACCGGCGCGGCCGCGGCGGCTTCCGCGGCGGGCCGTTCGAGGGGATGGCGGACTGGGCACGGGGCCCGCGAGGCGGAGGTCCTCCCGGGCCTCCGACGCCTCCCGGACCTCCCGGACCTCCCGGGGGGCACTGGGGCGGAATGCCGTTCCCGCCCGGCCCCTTCCCGGGACCGTTCGGCGGCGGTGAAGGGCGCCGGCGCCGCGGGGGGACGCGGGCCCGCCGGGGCGACGTCCGCACCGGGATCCTGCTGCTCCTGGCGGAGGAGCCGCGCAGCGGCTACGAGATTATCCGCGAAGGGCGCGAGCGCAGCGGAAACGCCTGGCGCCCGAGTCCGGGGTCGGTCTATCCGATGCTGCAGCAGCTGGAGGACGAAGCGCTCGTGCGCCAGGCGGCGAACGCCGGAGCCGGCCGGCGCCGGCCCTTCGAGCTGACCGACGAGGGGCGGGAGTACGTCGAGGGCAACGCCGCCGACCTCACCCCGCCCTGGGACGCCGTGTCCGAAGAGTCCGAGGACTCCCAGGCCCGTTACGGAGAGATCAGCTCGCTGGCCTACCAGTTGGCCACGGCCGCCGCCCAGGTCGCCCAGGCCGGGACCGACGATCAGGTCGAGCGCGCCAAGCGCCTGCTGGCCGAGAGCAAGCGCGGCCTTTACCGCATCCTCGCCGAGGACGACGGCGATACCGAGGACGCCGGCGGGAACGGAGCCGACGGGCCGGATCCGACGTAGAGCGCTCCGGCGGGGCGGGGCTTCCCGCCCGCCCCGCCCGGCACCGGCCGCAACGGGCGCGGGGGCGCCGTTGCGGCCGGTGCCCGCATGCGTCCGCCCCCTCGGGGCGGGGCTCGCTGCGGCCGCGCGGTGCCGTCCGGCAGCGTTCCCCGGCGCGCCCGACGGGGGCCGCGGCCGGACCGGTGCGCATCTGCCGTACCGTTGAGCGGTGCCGGTGCCGCTGCGTGACCGCAGGGGCGCACCGGCCGAACCCGACGGCCGGCGCTGCGCGCCGGCTGTTGCGGAGAATCGGGGAGAGCGGGGAGCGGACGCGGCGCCGACACGGGTCCACCGTGCCCGACGCTCCCGGTTTCCCGCTGCGCGGACCGGAAAGGAGGCGGAGCAGGTGACGTCCTGCCCGCACAAGCCGACGGGGAAAGCCGGCCGGCCGCGCCGCCGACCGGGTGACCGCGACCATGCGCCGGGCCTGCGGCGGTCCCCGCGGTTGCAGCCGCGGAGCCGCGCCGCCGGCCGGCCGGGACCGGACCGGACAAGGGGGTGCGGCGTCCGATGAAGCGCCGGAAGCTCGCCGTAGGCGGGGCCGTACTGGGGGGAACGGCGGCGCTGGGGGCTGCGCTGGGGCCGCTGTGGTGGCTGCTGGCCCCGCGGCCGCAGGTGACCGTCGGCCGCGACGGCAGGATCCTGCCCCTGCCCGTCTCCGACGCCGACTTCGCGGTCGACGGCTTCTTCGTACTGATCATGACCGCCGCCGGACTGGCGTGCGGCTACACCGTCTACATCGTCCAGTACCGGCTGGCGGCCCGCGACGCCGCGGACCTGCGCATGGTCTGCCTGGTGTCCCTGGCGGCCGGGTCGCTCCTCGGTGCGTTCGCCGCTTGGCAGGTGGGAACGCTGATCGACGCCGCGGAGTTCCGCCGGGTCGTCTCCTCCGCGAGCCCCGGCACAGTGGTCCGGTCGGGGCTGCAGCTGCACGCCCTCAGCGCGCTGATGGTCTGGCCGTTCGTCGCGGTGCTGCAGTACGGGCTCTTCGACGCCGTCAGCCTGTGGCGCGGCGACGTGCCCGCCGAGCGCCGCGCCGAAGCCCCCGGGGCCGGTGAACCCGCCGCGTCCGGTCGCGGCGGCGCGGCCGGAGAGGACGCCGGCGCCACCGGCGGCGAGCAGGCCCGCGACTCCGGCTGAAGGCCGGATCCCGCCGCCCGCCGCGGCTTCACGCGGCGGCTTCGGGACCGCGTCCCGGGCGCCGCCGCACGGCCGCCGCCGCGGAGCCCTCGCGGCGCCAGTCGCCGGTGCCGCCGTCACAGCCGAAGTTGCCGCCCAGTCCGCGGTCGGGGCGGCCCACCCCGGCGCCGCACGCGGCGGCGAAGGAGCACACCGCGGCGAACTCGGCGTGCTCCGGCGGCAGCGGTTCGCGTCCGCGCCGTCCGCGCCGCAGAGCGCGGAACCCCAGCAGGGACGTCGACCGCAGCGCCGACGCCGCGGAACCGGCGTCTCCGGCCTCCGCGCCGGCCTCCGTGAGCAGCGCGTCGCCGGCCGCCGTGCGCGGCCCCAGCGTGCCGCCGGTGCCCCGGTAGAGACCGTGCAGCAGCCACCAGCCCGCCAGCAGCGCCAGGAGGGCCGCCGGTTCCCGGGGCGACGGCAGAACGGGGAGCGCGGCGGCGGTCGCCGCCGCCGCGACGGCGACCGCTCCCTGCATTGCGCCCAGTGCCCGGGCGCCGGCGTAGACCAGCGCCGGGTAGACGATCAGCACGGCCGCGATCACCAGCGGCACCGCGTGCAGGCGCTGCCCCGCGGGGATCGTCGCCCACAGCACCGCGCCCCCGCCCGCGATCACCCCTGCGGCGCCGATGAGCGTGTGCAGGCCCCACGCGGCGGTGCGCGGCAGCGTGACCCGGGCCAGTCGCTCCGGCGCGACGAACAGGCCCAGTCGGCGCAGCCGCCACAGCACGCCGGTCGCCGGATCGGCGCCGGCGGCCAGGCGCACCAGCCGCACGGCGGCCACGGATCGGGACGGGTCCAAGCGGGCGTCCAGCAGCCGGGCGAACGGCGTCGGGGAGAGCCGGGACTGCTGCTGTTCGGCCTGCTGGGGGCGGGAGACCAGCCCTCGGCCCCGCGCGACCGCGCGCCCGCTCAGGTACAGCTCGGCGAGTGCGACCTCGCCCATGCGCTGGCGGCCGCCGGCGAGCATGGCCAGGTCGAAGGGGTCGAGCTCGTCGGGACCTACGGGCGGGAGCCGCGGGCCGCCGCGGCGGATGCGCGCATACGCCAGCCGGGTGGCGATGTAGCAGGCGGCGACGGTCAGGTAGCCCAGTGTCGCGGCCGACACGATTCCGGCGACCATCGCGCCTCCTCCACACGCCCCGGTGTGTTCACCTCGGTGGGACAACGGTAAGACCGACGGGCCGCCGAGGAAAGGGGGGCGCCGGGCCCCGCTCGTGCACGGGTCGCCCGGCCCGGCGGGCGGTGCGGGCCGGCCGCCGGACCGGCGCGGTCCGGTTCAGGGGGCGGCGATGGGTGCGGTCTCGGCGCCGGCGCCGCGCAGGAGGTCGGCCGGCGCCAGCTCCATCTGCAGGCCCCGGCGCCCCGCCGAGACGAACACGGTGTCGTAGCCGGCCGCCGAGGAGTCGACGACGGCGGGCAGCCGCTTGCGCCGGCCCAACGGGCTTATACCCCCCACCACATAGCCGGTGGCCCGTTCAGCGTCGGCGGGATCGGCCATGGCGGCACGCTTGCCGCCGGCGGCCGCCGCCAGCGCCTTGAGGTCGAGCCCGCCCGCGACCGGCACCACACCCACGACCAGGCGGCCGTCGACCTCGGCCACCAGGGTTTTGAACATCCGGTCGGGGCCGATCCCCAGGGCCGCGGCAGCCTCCTCGCCGTAGGACGCGCCGTCCCGTGGGGCCGCCCCGCCGGCGTCGTAGGGGTGCAGCCGGTAGTCGATCCCGTCGCGCTGCGCCGCGGCCGTGGCCGGAGTCTGCCCGGAGCCCATCCCGCCTCCTCGTCGTCGCGCCTTCGCCGGCCTCCTCCGCGCCGTCGAAACCGTCCGGCAGGTCGGCGATCGGGCGGCGGTAGCACCCGTCGAACCGGCACAGCGGCCGAGGTGTCCCGGGCCCGAGCACGGTGTTCGGCGGAAAGAGCGGCAACCGGTATGGAATCACACCTATGCCCGGCTCCGCGGCGCCTGCCACCCCCGGTGGCAGGCGCCGCGGAGCCGGGTCGGCCCAGCGGGCCGGCCGCGGTCTCAACCGACCGCGGGCCCCGCGGTCTCGGGCGCCCCGGAGTCGGCCGCGGAGTCCGGCAGTTCCCGGTTGACCCAGGTCTCGACGTCGAACATGTTGCCGTTGCCGCGGTCGACGACGTTGAGCAGGGTCGACATGGTCGAGACCTCCTCGACCTGCTCCTGCAGGAACCAGTTGACGAACTGCTCACCGGTGTAGTCCTGCTCCTCGCGGGCCGCCCCGGCGAGCCCGCGGATCTGGGCGGTCACCTGCTGCTCCTGGCTCAGTGCCAGCGCCACGAGTTCGCGCGGCTCGGTGAAGTCGGTCTGGATTCCGTCGACACCGGGAATGTCGGGGGAGACGCCGTTGTCGAGGAGGTAGCGCACCATCATCGTCGCGTGGTCGCGCTCTTCCAGCGACTGCCGGTAGAACACCCGCGCGAGCCCCGGCAGGTCCCGGTCGTCGAACCAGGCTGCGAGCGCGAAGTACTGGTGCGACGCGGTGAATTCGTGTCCTACCTGCTCAAGCAGCAGGCGGTGGAACTTGGAAAGTCCGTGCTCAGAGGTCCGTGTCGTCGCGTTCATGGTTCGACAATAACGCCGAACAAATGGATTGTCGATTTCCTGGGGCGTAACCTCCGACACTTAGGAAAACCTTGCCGTGTTTGATTTAGGTTAGGTGTTCCGAAGTTAGGCGAAGCTAAATTCCCGGGCATTCGGCAAGGCTTCCCTCAAATCGGTTCACCGGTGCCGTGCGCCTGCGGGCGCCCCGCCCCGGGGCCGGCCGCGGCGTCCGCTCCTCACCCACCCCCGACCCCCTAGAATGAACCCGTGATCTCCCGAATCGACCTCCGAGGAAGCTCCGGCGACCCGCGCGCGCTGCTCCCGCGCGCCGCGACCGACGTCAGCGCCTCCCTCGACAAGGTGCGCCCCATCTGCGAGGACGTCCGCGAGCGCGGCACCGAGGCGCTCGTCGAGCTCACCGAGCGCTTCGACGGCGTCCGGCTCCCCGGCATCCGCGTCCCCCGTGCCGAGCTCGACTCCGCGCTGGAGTCCCTGGACCCCGGTGTCAGAGCCGCGCTCCAGGAGTCGATCGAGCGCGCCCGGAGCGTGCACGCCGACCAGCGGCGTGCGGACACCACCACCCGCGTGGTGCCCGGCGGCACCGTCACCGAGCGCTGGGTCCCGGTCGGCCGCGTGGGCCTGTACGTCCCCGGCGGCCGCGCCGCCTACCCCTCCAGCGTCGTGATGAACGTGGTGCCCGCCCAAGAGGCCGGTGTCGCCTCGCTGGCCGTCACCTCGCCGCCTCAGGCCGAGTTCGGGGGGCTGCCCCACCCCACCACGCTGGCCGCCTGCGCCATGCTGGGCGTCGACGAGGTCTACGCCGTCGGCGGCGCCCAGGCGGTGGCCATGTTCGCCTACGGTTCCGGCGAATGCCGGCGCGCCGACATGGTCACCGGCCCCGGAAACATCTGGGTGGCCTCCGCCAAGCGGCTGCTCAAGGGCGTCATCGGCATCGACGCCGAAGCCGGGCCCACCGAGATCGCGGTCCTGGCCGACGACACCGCCGACCCCGCCTACGTCGCCGCCGACCTCGTCAGCCAGGCCGAGCACGACGTGCTGGCCGCCTCCGTTCTGGTGACGCCCTCCACCGAGCTCGCCGGCAAGGTCGAGGCCGAACTGGCGGCCCGCGCGGACGCCACCCGCCACCGCGACCGCGTCGCCGAGGCGCTGAGCGGCCGCCAGTCCGGCATCGTGCTG
This sequence comes from Streptomonospora salina, assembly GCF_014204715.1. Lineage (NCBI taxonomy): Bacteria > Bacillati > Actinomycetota > Actinomycetes > Streptosporangiales > Nocardiopsidaceae > Streptomonospora > Streptomonospora salina. The sequence continues at coordinate 495,611 of NZ_JACHLY010000001.1, read as the reverse complement.
GTCGACGACCTCGACCACGGCCTGACCGTCGTCGACGCCTACGCCGCCGAGCACCTGGAGATCATGACGGCCGACGCCGCCGACCGCGCCGCCGCCGTGCGCAACGCCGGCGCCGTATTCGTCGGCCCGTACTCGCCGGTCTCCCTCGGCGACTACTGCGCCGGCTCCAACCACGTGCTGCCCACCGGAGGCAGCGCCGTGCACACGGCCGGCCTGAGCGTGCAGACGTTCCTGCGCGGCGTGCACGTCGTCGAATACGACCGCGGAGCCCTGGCCGCGGCCGCCCCCCACGTGGCGGCGCTGGCCGAGGCCGAAGACCTGCCCGCCCACGGCGAAGCCGTCGCCGCCCGCGTCGGCGGCGGCGAGGAGGGATCCCGGTGAGCCCCGAGACCGGCGGCGCCGGCGCGGACGCCACCGCACCGGCGCAGACCACGGTGGAGGATCTGCCGCTGCGCGAGGACCTGCGCGGACGCAGCCCGTACGGGGCGCCCCAACTGGAGGTCCCCGTCGCGCTGAACACCAACGAGAACCCCTATCCGCCCTCGCCCGCCCTGGCGGCGGCACTGGCCCGCAACGTCGAGGAGGCCGCGGCCGGCCTCAACCGCTACCCCGACCGCGACGCGACCCGGCTGCGCGCCGCCCTGGCCGACTACCTCGGCCACGGACTCGACGGCGCCCGCGTGTGGGCCGCCAACGGGTCCAACGAGATCCTGCAGCAGATCCTGCAGACCTTCGGCGGTCCCGGCCGCACCGCCATGGGGTTCGAGCCCTCCTATTCGATGCACCCGGTCATCTCCCGCGTCACCTGCACCGACTGGGTCTCCGCCGAGCGGACCGGACACGACTTCGGCCTCGACACCCGGGCCGCCGTCGAAGCCGTGCGCCGCAACCGGCCCGACGTCGTCTTCCTGACCTCGCCGAACAATCCCACCGGCACTGCGCTGCCACTGGAGACCGTCGCCGAGATCGCCGAAGCCGCCCCCGGAATGGTCGTGGTCGACGAGGCCTACGCCGAGTTCCGCCGCGAGGGCACACCCAGTGCGCTGACCCTGCTGGAGCGGTACCCCCGGCTGATCGTCTCGCGGACCATGTCCAAGGCCTTCGCGCTGGCCGGAGCCCGGGTGGGGTACCTCGCCGCCCACCCGGCCGTGGTCGACGCGCTGCAACTGGTGCGGTTGCCCTACCACCTGTCGGCCGTCACCCAGGCGGTCGCAGCCACCGCCCTGGAATTCGCCGGCGAACTGCAGAGCCAGGTCAAACACCTGCGCCAGGAGCGCGACGCGCTGGTGGAGTGGCTGGGCTCGCACGGGTTCGCGGTGGCCGCCTCCGACGCCAACTTCGTGCTCTTCGGCGACTTCGACGACCGTTCCGCGGTGTTCTCGGCCATGCTGGAGCACGGTGTGCTCGTGCGCGAGGTCGGACCGCCGCACATGCTGCGCGTCACCGTCGGAACCCCCGAGGAAATGTCGGCGTTCCGCGATGCGTTGCTCCAGGTGACCGCCGACCGCAGGTGACCGCCGGTCCGCCCGCGCGAGTACCGTCCGCCCCCACCGCCGCCCCTGATGGAGAGACCGCCCGAGATGAGCCGCACCGGCCGCGCCGAACGCGCCACCAAAGAGACCCGGGTCGCCGTCGAGATCGATCTGGACGGCAGCGGAGCCGCCGACGTCTCCACCGGTGTCGGGTTCTTCGACCACATGCTCGACCAGCTCGCCAAGCACGGCCTGTTCGACCTGACCGTGCGCACCGAAGGCGACCTGCACATCGACTCCCACCACACCATGGAGGACACCGCGCTGGCGCTGGGCGCCGCCTTCGCCGAAGCCCTCGGCGACAAGGCCGGCATCCGCCGCTTCGCCGACGCCAAGGTCCCGCTCGACGAGGCCCTCGCCGAGGTCACCGCGGACGTGTCCGGGCGGCCCTACCTGGTGCACAGCGAGCCCGCGGGCATGGCACCGGTGATCGGGCGCGACTACGACACCACGATGACCCGGCACATCTTCGAGTCGTTCGTCGCCCAGGCGCGCGTGGCTCTGCACATCCACGTGCCCTACGGCCGAAACGCCCACCACATCGTCGAGTGCCAGTTCAAGGCGCTCGCCCGGGCGCTGCGCGTGGCGTGCGAGCCCGACCCCCGCGTCAGCGGCGTCCCCTCGACCAAGGGCGCGCTGTAGTGACCGAAGTGTGGGGTGTCGCGCTCGTCGCCCTGGGCGGTCTGCTGGTCGGCGGGGCGGTCTCGGCGTGGAAGTCGAGCCGGGCGCTGGCGGCCGCCCTGGCGGTGTGCGCACTGCCGGCCGCGGGCGCCGGAGCCCTGCACCTGGGTTACTTCGGCGGCTGACCCCCGCGGCCCCCACCCCAGCGACGACCCACGATCCGAAAAGGCGGGATCCACGTGAGCAAACGCGTCGTCATCCTCGACTACGGGTCGGGCAACCTGCGCTCGGCCCAGCGCGCCCTGGAACGCACCGGCGCAGACGTCTCCGTCACCGACGACCCGCACACCGCCGTCGAGGCCGACGGCCTGGTCGTGCCCGGAGTCGGTGCGTTCTCCTCCTGCATCGAGGGGCTGCGCGGCGTCGGCGGCGACCGCGTCATCGGCAAGCGGCTGGCCGGCGGGCGGCCCGTGCTGGGCATCTGCGTGGGAATGCAGGTGCTGTTCGAACGCGGCGTCGAGCACGGCGTCGCCAGCGACGGCTGCGCCGAATGGCCCGGAACCGTGGAGCGCCTGCAGGCGCCCATCGTCCCGCACATGGGCTGGAACACCCTGCAGGCGCCCGAGGGGACCCGGCTGTTCGCCGGGGTCGGCGCCGACGAGCGCTTCTACTTCGTGCACTCCTACGGCGTGCTGGAGTGGACGATGGAGCCCGTATCCCCGCACATCCCGCCGCCGCTGGTCACCTGGAGCACCCACGGGAGCCCGTTCGTCGCGGCGGTGGAGAACGGCCCTCTGGCGGCCGCCCAGTTCCACCCCGAGAAGTCCGGCGACGCCGGAGCCCGGGTGCTGGCCAACTGGGTCGGCACCCTGTAATGGCGCCCCCGGCGCACCGCCCGCCCCCGTCCGCCGACTACCACCAGTAAGGCACCCATGTCCTCCACCCTTGAACTGCTGCCCGCCGTCGACGTATCCGGTGGGCAGGCCGTCCAGCTCGTCCAGGGCGAGGACGGATCCGGCGGCCGCTACGGCGACCCGCTCCAGGCGGCGCTGGGCTGGCAGGAAGCCGGAGCGGAATGGATCCACCTCGTCGACCTCGACGCCGCCTTCGGCCGCGGCCACAACCGCGAACTGCTCGCCGGGATCGTCGGGCGCCTCGACGTCCGTGTCGAGCTCTCCGGCGGCATCCGCGACGACGCGTCGCTGCGCTCGGCTCTGGACACCGGCTGCACACGGGTCAACATCGGCACCGCCGCGCTGGAGAACCCCGACTGGTGCGCGCGCATCGTCGCCGAGCACGGCGACCGCATCGCCATCGGCCTGGACGTGCGCGGAAGCACGCTGGCCGCCCGCGGCTGGACCCGTGAGGGCGGGGACCTCCACCAGACCCTCGACCGCCTGGAGGCCGAGGGCTGCGCCCGCTACGTCGTCACCGACGTCACCAAGGACGGCACGCTCACCGGCCCCAACCTGGAGCTGCTGCGCACCGTCGCCCGCCGCACCGACAAGCCCGTGGTCGCCAGCGGCGGCATCGCCACCCTGGAGGACCTCACCGCCGTCGCCGGCCTCACCCCCGACGGCGTCGAAGGCGCGATCGTGGGAACGGCCCTGTACGAAGGCGCTTTCACTCTGCAGGAGGCCCTGAAGGCGGTGCTGGAAGCATGACTCTGGCCGTGCGCGTCATTCCCTGCCTCGACGTCGATGCGGGGCGGGTGGTCAAGGGCGTCAACTTCCAGAACCTGCGGGACGCCGGCGACCCCGTCGAACTCGCCGACCGCTACGACGCCGAAGGCGCCGACGAACTGACCTTCCTGGACGTCACCGCCTCCAGCGGCGACCGGGAGACCACCTACGACGTCGTGCGCCGCACCGCCGAGCAGGTGTTCATCCCGCTGACCGTCGGCGGGGGCGTGCGCACCTCCGACGACGTCGACCGGCTGCTGCGCGCCGGCGCCGACAAGGTGGGTGTCAACACCGCCGCCGTCGCGCGCCCCGACCTCATCCGCGAGATCGCCGAACGCTTCGGCAACCAGGTGCTGGTGCTCTCCGCCGACGTTCGCCGCACCGCCGGCGAGCACACCACGGCCAGCGGGTTCGAAGTCACCACCCACGGCGGCCGGCGCGGCACCGGCATCGACGCGGTCGAGTGGGCCGTCCGCGGCGCCGAACTGGGCGCCGGCGAGCTGCTGCTGAACTCCATGGACGCCGACGGCACCCGCACCGGTTTCGACCTGGAGCTGATCCGGGCCGTGCGCTCCGCCGTGGAGATCCCGCTGGTCGCCAGCGGCGGCGCCGGCAAGGTCGAGCACTTCCCGCCGGCGGTGGACGCCGGCGCCGACGCCGTCCTGGCCGCCAGCGTCTTCCATTTCGGCGAGTTCACCGTCGACGAGGTCAAGTCCGAACTGCGCGCGCACGGCCATCCCGTGCGGTGAACCGGTGGCGGTCCGGGCGATAGGCGCATCGGTCGGTTGCGGACGCGCCGCGGCGCTTGCGGGTGGTCGCCCCGACGAAATGCGACCGAGAGTGGCCTGCGTGTTTCGTTTCGGAGGAACAGTGGTTCATGAGGGGCGCCCTTCTCCGTGTACGCACCGAAGACGACCAGGCAGGAGCGTACTCATGGAACCGGTAACGGAGGCGCGCAGGGCCGCGGCGGCCGTCGCCTCGGCCGCGGTCGCACTGGCGGCCCGGCCCGCAGCGCGAGCGCGCCGCCGCCACTCGGGGCCGCGTCCGCGAACCCGCCGGGCGCTGGCGTCCCCCGCGCGAGCTACGTGCAGGTGTCCACCACGCGGTGACGATTCGGCACCGCCGGATCCGTAGCGTTCCCGTCGTCCGCGGCGATCCCGCCGCAGGGAGTCGGGAAGGAGAAACGTGAGATCGGTCTGGCAGCTTCTGGCGGTCGTGGGAATCGGCATCATCGGAGGCAACGTCGTCGCGTCGGTGGAGGGCGCCCCCTGGCTCACCTTCGCGTTCGGCGCTGTGACAGCTGCGCTGAGCGTGCTGGTCTATGCGTGGGTGGTGCGGCGCACCGAAAGGCGTACCGTCGCAGAGGTCGCCCCGGGGGGCGTTGTGCCCCAGACCGCGCTGGGCACGGTGATCGGCTTCGGCCTCTTCGCGATGGTCGTCCTGAACCTCTTCTTCCTGGGGTTCTACACGGTCGAAGGGGTCGGCTCGGTTGTCGGCGCAGCGGGGCTCGTCGGCTTCATGGCCGCCGCCGCGGCGACCGAGGAGGTGCTGTTCCGCGGCGTCCTGTACCGCATCGTCGAGGAGAAGGCGGGTAGCTGGATCTCGCTGGGACTGACAAGCCTGCTGTTCGGCCTGTGGCACCTGCCCAACGCGAACGCCACCGGGATCGGTCTGGTCGCGGCGGGCGTGGCCGGCGCCATGATCGCCGCCGCATACGCCGCCACACGCAATCTGTGGCTGCCGATCGGCATCCATTTCGGCTGGAACTTCGCCGCGGCCGGCGTCTTCAGTACCGAGGTCTCGGGAAATGGCGCCACCAGCGGGCTCCTGGACGCGGAACTGTCGGGGCCGGCGCTGATCACCGGCGGTGGGTTCGGTCCCGAGGGCAGCCCGTACTCGCTCGCGTTCTGCCTGCTGACCATGCTGGTGTTCCTGTGGATCGCCCACCGACGCGGACGCCTGGTGCCCTTCCGCCGCACCGAGCGGCCCGCGACGGGCGCTACGCTTCCCCGGTGACCGATACCCGGCGGCTCCTTCAGCTGTGGCAACGGCTCGATGTCGCCGTCCGCGACCTCCCCCTGGGGCTACTGCTGCTGGTCGGGTCCTTCGTGCCGTCGCTGCACGGTTTGGGGACCGACGTCGGCGGGCTGCCCGACCGCCCGTTCGACGCCCTGGCGGTCGTGTCGGCGCTCCTGCAGTGCCTGCCGCTTGCCGTGCGCCGACGGTGGCCCGCGCTGTGCCTCATCCTGGTGGCGCTCGGTTTCGCCCTGGACCAGTTGAGCGGCTACCACCTCTTGGCGGGCACCGGACTGGCCGTCGCGCTGCTGAGCGCAGGCGCCCACCTGGAGCGGTACCGGCGCCTGGCCCCGCTCCTGCTGTCGGCGGCCTACGTGCCGCCGGCGATCGCGCTGCAGCGGATCGGCGGCGAGCCGCCGACCGAGTTCGTCACCTTCTACGCCGGTGCCGCCATCGCGTGGGGCATCGGCGCGTGGCTGCGCTCCACCCGGGCCGCCGAAGCCGAGCACCGCCGCCGCGTCGCCGAGCAGACTCGCACCGCCGAACGCACGAGCATCGCCCGTGAGCTCCACGATGTGGTGACCCATCACGTGACGGCGATGGTCGTCCAAGCCGAGGCGGCGCGGTACCTGACCGGTGCGCCTGAGCGCCTCGACCAGGCCCTCGGCTCCATCGGCGACACCGGCCGGCGGGCGACGACCGACCTGCGCAACCTGCTCGACCTGCTCACCCCCGGCCACGGCCCCGAGGCCAGGACGCCGCCCGCGGGCCGGCTGCTGACCTTGGTGCAGGAGACCCGCCGGGCGGGCCAGCCGGTGGCGTTCACCGAGGAGGGCACGCCGGCGGAGTCGACCGGCAGCGCCGACCTCGTGGCCTACCGAGTCGTGCAGGAGGCGCTGACCAACGCCCTCAAGTACGCCGCCGGCAGCCCCACCTGGGTCCGGGTGTGCCATGGCGAGAGGCGGATCACCGTGGAGGTCGGCACCGAAGGCGCCGGCGCCGCGGGCCCCGCCGCGCCGGACGCGGCCGCCGGCGGCAGCGGGCGGGGCCTGGCCGGCCTCCGCGAGCGTGTCGACGTCCTGGGCGGCGACTTCAGCGCCGGCTGGCGGCCGGGCGGGGGGTTCCTGGTGCGGGCCGGCATTCCCGCGGGCAGCGCGCCGTGACCGCGCCGCTGAGGGTCCTGGTCTGCGACGACCAGATGCTGGTGCGCGCCGGACTGGTGACGGTCGTCGACGCCCAACCCGACATGGAGGTGGTGGGCGAGTGCGGGGACGGCCGGTCCGCGGTCGACCTGGCCGACCGGTTGAGCCCCGACGTGGCGGTGATGGACGTGCGCATGCCGGTGCTCGACGGCATCGAGGCCACCCGCCTGCTGGCCGGCGCGGGGGTCGACCGCCCCGCCAAAGTGCTCGTGGTGACGACGTTCAACCTGGACGAGTACGTCTACGAGGCGCTGCGCGCCGGCGCGAGCGGGTTCCTGCTCAAGGAAGCACCGCCGGACCGGTTTCTGCAGGGCATCCGTACCGTGGCCGCGGGAGCGGCGCTGCTGGACCCCGAGGTGACGCGGCAACTCGTGGGCCGGTACGCCGCGCGCATCCGGCCCGCCGCCGACGCGGCGGAGGCTACCCCGTTGACGACGCGCGAACTGGAGGTCCTGCGCCTGATAGCCGACGGGCTTTCCAACAGCGAGATCGCCGCAGACCTGGTGCTGAGCCCGGAGACGGTCAAGACCTTCGTGTCGCGTATCCTGACCAAGCTGGACCTGCGCGACCGCGTCCAAGCGGTGGTCTACGCCTACCGTCGCGGTCTGGCGAGCTGACGCGCCGCACGGGCGGCGGAGAACCGGGCACGCACATCGAGAAGCCGCACACGCGCGTGCGGGGCGAGACCGCCGGCCGGGTTCGGCGCGACCAGGCGACCCGCTCCAGCCGGAAGGCGGGCGGTTCGCTGCCCGCCCTCGACACGGCCGGCCAGGTTAGGCAACCCCCCATCCGAGGCAGGCGGAAACGCGGAGTGCGGGATCGGCGCCGTCGCGGTGTGCTGCCACAAGCGCGGTCGGCTCCGCCGAGCGGTCGCACAGGATGCGGCGGCTCACCGCCATACAGCCGGCGCCGCAACCGGGCTGGGACCGACACCAACAGTGGCCTGCGCGCGCCGGGCGACCGGATTCGGACACGCACGGCGCGCGGGGGACCCCCGCACGGCGGAATAGTCTGCCCGCGCCGGCCGCTGAAGCTAGTCGGCTACGGCCTGCCCGGCGCGCCGGAGTGGGTTGTAGCGCGGCCGTCCGGTCATGGGACGGCCTCGACGACCGCTGCGATTGACGGCGCCTACGGGCAGGGGGACCGATGCCGGACGACGGAACGAGCAGCCGCCGGCCACAACGGCCGGTGTTCCGGCGCGGAATGTACGTGCTGGGGGTGGCCATCCGCACCGAGCCGCTCGTCTTCCTCGTCGCCGCCGCCGGAGCCGCCCTGCACGCCGCCGTCAGCGTCGGCTCCGCTTCGGTGATGGGCGGGATCACCGACCGCGTCATCATGCCCGCGTTCTCCAGCGGTTCGACCACCGCCGCGGCCCTGCTGGCGGCCGCGGGCCTGCTGCTGGCCGTGGGCGTGGCGAAAGCGACCGGGCTGGCCGCCCGGAGGCTGTTCGCCGGGCTGATGCAGTTCCGGATGCAGGCGCGCTACCGCCGCAGCGTCTCGCGGACCTACCTGCGCCTGCCGCTGTCCTGGCACCACAGCCACGCCACCGGACAGCTGCTGTCCAACGCCAACGCCGACGTCGAAGAGGCCTGGCGCCCGCTGGCCCCGCTGCCCATGGCGATCGGCAGCGTCGCCATGCTCGTCATCGCGGCGGTCGCGATGGTGATCACCGACCCGGTCCTGGCGCTCGTGGCGTTCGTGGTCTTCCCGGCACTGGCCGTGGCCAACGTCGTCTTCCAGCGCCGGGTGTCGCCGGCGGCCACGCGGGCCCAGGCACTGCGCGCCGAGGTCAGCGAGGTCGCCCACGAGTCCTTCGACGGGGCCCTGGTGGTCAAGAGCCTCGGCCGCGAAGAGACCGAGACCGAGCGCTTCACCGAAGCCGCCCACCGGCTGCGCGACGCCCAGATCCGCGTCGGACGGATGCGCGCCGCCTTCGACCCCGTCATGGAGCACCTGCCCAACTTCGGCATCCTGGCCGTGCTGGCACTGGGGATGTGGCGGCTGGCCGACGGCGCCATCACCCCCGGCGACCTCGTGCAGGTCTCCTACCTGTTCACCCTGCTCAGCCTGCCCATCCGCTCCTTCGGCTGGCTGCTGGGCGACCTGCCCCGCACCGTCGTCGCCTGGAACCGCGTCCAGGCCGTCCTCACCGCCGAAGGCTCGATGCCCTACGGCGGCCGCCGCGTCCCCGACGGCCGAGGCGGTGTGCGGCTCACCGCCGAGGGAGTCGGATTCTCCTATGAGGACGCCTACACCGGCGGCGGACGCGACCTCTCCGACGCCGAGGACACCGTCGCCGCCCAGCGCAGCACGGTGCTGCGCGACGTCGACCTCGACATCGCCCCCGGCCGCACCGTCGCGCTGGTGGGCTCCACCGGTTCGGGAAAATCCACCCTGACCACCGTGCTCGCCCGCTTGGTCGACCCCGACACCGGAACCGTCTCCCTCGACGGCACCGACGTGTGCGAGCTGGCCAAGGGCGAGATCGCCCGCGTCGCCGCCCTCGTGCCCCAATCGACGTTCGTGTTCGAGGACACGGTGCGCGGAAACGTCGGCTTGGGCGCCGAGATCGACGACGCCCGGGTGTGGTCCGCCCTGCGGCTGGCCCGCGCCGACGCCTTCGTCGCCGCCCTGCCCGACGGCCTCGACACCCGGCTGGGCGAGCGCGGCACCAGCCTCTCCGGCGGCCAGCGCCAGCGGCTGGCCCTGGCCCGCGCCGTGGTGCGCGACCCGCGCCTGCTCATTCTCGACGACGCCACCTCCGCGGTCGACCCGCAGGTCGAAGCCCAGATCCTCGCCGGTCTGCGGGAGACCGACCTGGCCGCCACCGTGCTGGTGGTCGCCTACCGCCGGGCCACCATCGAGCTCGCCGACGAGGTCGTCTACCTGGAGCGCGGCACCGTGCGCGACCGCGGTACCCACACCGAACTGCTGGAGCGCTCCGCGGGTTACCGGCGCCTGGTCACCGCCTACGAGCGCGCCGCCGCCGAACGGGTCGGCGAACCCGAGCCCGGCGAGGGCGGCCCCGAACCGCACGGCCTGCGCCCCTCCCGCACCTCCGGGGGCGCCGGCGGCGACGAGGAGACCGACGAACCCGAGGAGGCCGTGCGTTGAGCGCCCCCGCAGCCGACCGCAGCAGCACCGACGGCGCAGACGAGGCCGCCCCCGGCGGACCGCAGCCCCGGAACCGGCTGGAGCGCAGCCGCGACGGCGCGATCGCCACCATCCGGCGCGGCCTGCGGCTGTCGCCGGAGTTCGCCCGCGGGCTGGGACCGACTCTGCTGCTGGCCGTCGCCGCCACGGCCGGCAAAGTCATCGTGCCCATCGCCATCCAGCAGATCATCGACCGCGGCATCGACTCCTCCGGCCGTCCCGACATGGAATTCGTGGCCGCGACCGTCGCGCTGTGCGCCGGCACACTCGTGGTCACCATGGTCTGCGCGTACCTGATGAACGTGCGGCTCTACCGCGCCACCGAGTCGGCGCTGGCCACCCTGCGCCGCAAGGCCTTCCGCCACGTGCACGACCTGTCGGTGCTGACCCAGAACAGCGAACGCAAAGGCTCCCTGGTCGCCCGCGTCACCGCCGACGTCGACCAGATCAGCACCTTCATGCAGTGGGGCGGGCTGCAGCTCATCGTCAGCGTCGGGCAGCTGGCGGTGGCCACCGCCCTCATGGCGGTCTACTCCTGGGAGCTGACCCTGCTGGTGTGGGTGTGCTTCGTCCCGCTGCTGCTGGGCGCCCGCTGGCTGCAGAAGCGGCTCTCACGCGCCTACCTCACGGTCCGCGAGCGCACCGGCGACATGCTCGGCGCCATCGGCGAGACCGTCATGGGCGCCTCGGTCATCCGCGCCCACGGCACCGAGGAGCGCACCGCGCGCCGCGTCGACACCACCGTGCTGGCCACCCGCACCGCCCAGGTCAAGGCCCAGCGGCTGTCGATGGCCGTCTCGCCGTTCGCCGAGATGATCGCGGCCGTGGGCAACGCCGCCGTCGTGGTCGCCGGCGTCCTGCTGGGCCTGGGCGGCGGCATCACCGCCGGTGAGCTGGTGGCGTTCCTGTTCTTGATGACGCTGTTCGTCCAGCCGATGATGATGGCCACCGAGATCTTCAACGAAGCCCAGAACGCCATCGCCGGGTGGCGGCGGGTGCTGGGCATCCTCGACACCGTCCCCGACATCGCCGACCCCGGCGAGGCCGGGACCGCGCTGCCGCGCGGCCCGGTGGAGGTGCGCTTCGACGGCGTCTCCTACGCCTACCCCGGCGGCCCCACCGTGCTCGACTCCGTCGACGAGGCGATCGCGCCGGGGACCCGGGTCGCCGTGGTCGGCGAGACGGGGTCGGGCAAGACCACGTTCGTCAAGCTGCTCACCCGGCTGATGGACCCCGGCCGGGGCCGTGTGCTCGTCGACGGCACCGACCTGCGCGACGTCGCCTTCTCCTCGCTGCGCGCCCGCATGGTGATGGTGCCCCAGGAGGGCTTCCTCTTCGACAGCTCGCTGGGCGCCAACATCCGCTTCGCCCGCCCCGAGGCTACCGACGCCGAGCTGGAGGCGGCCGTCACCGAACTCGGCTTGGCCGAGTGGCTCGAAGGCCTGGCCCACGGCCTGGAAACCCCGGTGGGCCAGCGCGGCGAGTCGCTGTCGGCCGGTGAGCGCCAGCTCGTCGCGCTGGTGCGCGCCTACATCGCCGACCCCGACCTGCTGGTGCTGGACGAGGCCACTTCGGCGGTGGATCCCGACACCGAAGTCCGTATCCAGCGCGCGCTCGACCGGCTCACCCGCGGGCGCACCTCCGTGGCCATCGCCCACCGCCTGTCCACCGCCGAGGCCGCCGACGAGGTCTTGGTCTTCGACGCCGGACGCGTCGTCCAGCGCGGCACCCACGACGAACTCGTCGCGCGGCCGGGGGTCTACGCCGACCTGTACGCCTCCTGGGTGCGCAGCTCCGCTTGACCCGGCCGGTCCCGCACCGGCCGCTACCCGGCGGCGGCGCGCCCCGACCGCTCGCGTTCGCCCCACCAGTGCGCGGCCAGCAGCTCGGCCGCCACCGGTTCGGTGAGCAGGCTGACGTCGGGGTCGCCGTCGCCCGGGTAGCGCACCGACATCTCCGCTCCGGCGACGTCGCCGCCCACGGCCACCGCACGGCCCCGCAGCTGCAGCAGGTGCTCCATGGTGCGCTCGTCGTAGTGGGAGCCGGCGAACAGCAGCGCCCGGTATTCCGACACTGCCGCCAGGTGGCGGTCGGTGTGGGACCACTCGCCCGACTCCGCCGCGTGCGCCGCCACGACCGGCCCCTGGCGCAGCGCCTGCACGCCCAGCTGCGCCGAGCACAGCCGCTCGGCCGGGGCGACCAGGTGCACCCCGTCGGGCGAGTCCAGCGCGGCGGCCGCCCGCGGCACCCACTGCGGCGCCTGCTCCACCAGCCCCGCGGTCGCGTTGGCGCAGCGGCGCAGGCTCACCGACACGTCGCCGCCCTGCGGAGGCGCCCCGAGCCGGTAGCCCAGCAGCAGCAACAGGGCCAGCGCATGCTGGAAGGAGCGGCAGGACAGGCCGCTGTGCTCGGTTCCGGCCAGCAGCGGTACGAGGATGTCGGCGTAGCGCGCCACCGGCCCCTCCACCGCGTCGGTGAGCACGATGACGGCGGACCGCTCGACGTAGGTGTCCAGGATCGTGCACAGCTCGCGGTCGCCGCCGCCCGCGGCCACCGCCACCACGAGCGTGCCGGGCCCCGGCGGCAGCGACCCCTGCGCCGACGCGTATTCGGCCACCGCTCCCAGGCCCGCGAGGCGCATCCGCGCCGCCGCAGCCGCGCAGGCGTGGCGCGCGCCGCCCACGCCCAGCAGCAGGATCCCCGCCGGTTCGTCGTCGAGCAGCGCCGGCAGCGCCCGGTAGGGGTCGGCGCGGGCGAGCCGGTCGGCGAGCGCGGTCAGCGCGTCGGGTTTTCCGGCCAGATCGGCGGCGAACAGCTCGGCGGACACGGCACTCCTGGGGATCGGCACGGGTCGGTGCGGCGCCAGAAACCCTACGCTCCGCGCCGACCGGCCGGCGGCGGGGGAGGGGAGCCGTCGGCGGCGCCGTCCGCGTCGACCCGGCCGCGACCGGCCCCGGCACCCCCATAAGCTGGAAGCCATGAGCACCAGTCCTTCCGCGGGCGCTCCCGGAGCCCGGCTCGCCCCCGAGATCGCCGACCGCCTCGACCGAAACCCCGACGGCTTGCTGCCCGCCGTCGTGCAGCAGCACGACACCGGTGAGGTGCTGATGCTGGCCTGGATGGACGACGAGGCGCTGCGCCGCACCCTGGAGACCGGCAGCGCCACCTACTGGTCGCGCAGCCGCCGCGAGTACTGGGTCAAGGGCGCCACGTCCGGAAACGTGCAGCGCGTCGTCGGTGCCGCCCTGGACTGCGACGGCGACACCCTGCTCATCCGGGTCGACCAGACCGGCGCGGCCTGCCACACCGGCGCCCGCACCTGCTTCGATGAAGGCGGGGACCTCCCCCTGGGCGCCGGCGCGAACGCCCGGGACGGGGAAGACCCGTGAGCGCGCGCCGCGGCGAGTTCGCCGCGGCCCTGGCCGTCGTGGCCGCCGGGGCGGCGGCCCTGCTCGGCTCCTCCGGACGCACCTGGGCCCGCGCCCGGATCGACCTCCCCGGCCCGGTCGCCGCCGCGCCCGTCGAGCTGACCGGCGGCGACACCGCCCCGACCGTCTTCGCCATGGGCACGGCCGGGCTGGCGGCGCTGGCCGCGCTGCTGGCCACAAGGGGCGCCGTACGCCGCGGTCTGGGGGCGGTGGTCGCGCTGTTCGGCGCCGCCGCACTGGTCGCGGTCTGGCGCGGAACCCGCACCGCCGCCCTGGAGCAGGCGGCCGCCGACCGCTCCACCGCCCACGGCGGGATCGAGGCGCTGCACCTGGTCGCGCTGTGGCCGGCGGCGGCCGCCGCCGGGGCCGCGCTGCTGGTGGCCGCGGGCGCTTATACGCTCGTGCGGGGGGCCGCCTGGCCCGCCATGGGCAGCAGGTACGATCGCCACAGCGCCCCCGGTGCGGCCCCCTCCAGCGATCCCGCCGACCTGTGGAAGTCGCTGGACAGCGGCGCCGACCCCACCCTGGACGCCGGGCCCGAGGCCGTCGGCGGTTCCGGCGCCGCCGGCGACGGGCGGCCCGCGCCGGGTACCCACCACGAGAAGCAGAAGGAGCCTTGATGGCCGACGAACACCACGAGGACCACGGCAACACCGTCGCGGCGTGGTTTCTGACCGTGTCCTGGATCGTCGTGTGGACCGCCGCGGGACTGGCGATCATCCTCCTCGACGAGAACGTGGTGCGGTGGACCGTCGTCGGCCTCGCCGCGAGCGTCGTCTGCGCCGCCGTGGCCGGTCTGCTGAAGAAGGCCGGGATGGGCCGCACCCACCCCCGCCCCGCACCGCTCACCCGCGAGCAGTGGGAAGCGGGCGGGTCCGAGCGCGCCGGCGCGGGCCAGGCCGGGGCCGACGCCGCCGGGGAGCCCGAGGCCGCCGGGGAGCCCGAGGCCGCCGGGGTCCGCTGAGCCGGCAGGGGCGCCGCCGGTCCGGGAGGGGCGCGCCGATCCGCGAAAGCGGACGCGCCGCCCGCACGAGATCGGGTCTGCCCGCACGCCGCGGCGCGGTTCCGGTGCAGGAGGGCGCAGGTTTGCCATGATGCCCCGGTGGGCCCCACGTGCGGCGACCGGTAGCCCCCCGCAGGGCGGCCACCGGCGCCCGCCGCGCGGGGCGCATTCCCTGAAACCGCAACCAGGAAGCCGCATCGCCATGAGCTACGGTCAGCCGCCCCCGAACCAGCCGCCCCCGAACCAGCCGCCCCCGAACCAGCCGCCCCCGAACCAGCCGCCGGGAGGCTACGGCCCGCCTTCCGCGGGCCCGGGCTCCTTCCCGAACGCCGCCGGCGGCACCGAACCGCCCAACGACTTCCTCGTGCCGGCCATCCTGTCGATGTTCTGCTGCTTCCCGTTCGCCATCCCCGCCATTCTCTCGGCGGCCAAGGTCAACGCGCTGTGGAACCTCGGCGACTACGCCGGCGCCCAGGATCGGGCCGCCAAGGCGAAACGGTTCACGATCATCGCCGTCATCGTCGGTGTGATCTGGTACCTCCTCTCCACCGTCGGCTACTTCGGGATCATCGCCTCGATCGTCAGCAACGCGCCCGCCTCCGCCTACTGATGGAGCATCCGAACCTCCGTGCGCCGCGGCGCCGCCTGCATCCGGCGGCGGCGCCGCTGCTCGTCGGAGCCGCGGGCCTCGCAGGCGCGGCCCTGCTCCATTTCGTCGATCCCAACGATCCGGGCCAGTACCCCACCTGCCCGTGGCTGCTGGTAACCGGTACCTGGTGCCCGGGCTGCGGCACCATGCGCGCGATCCACGCGCTGACCGAAGCGGACCTCGTCGGCGCCCTCCAGATGAACCCCGCGGCGATCGCCCTGGCGCCGTTCGTGGCCTACGGCTACGTCCGGTGGCTCTACCGCTCATTCCGCCCGCCGCCCCCGCGCACCACCCCCGCCAAGGCCGTGCACCCCGGGTGGCTCTACCTGTTCCTGGGTGCGCTCACCGCTTTCTGGGTCCTGCGCAACGTTCCCTTCGGCCAGGTCCTCGCGCCGGGTTAGGCCACCGGCCCCGCACCGGCCCCCGCAATCCGGGGGAGATGGCGACGGCGCCGCCCGGACTCGATACGATCGGTAGTACCCGAACGCGGGGCGGTCCCCGCGGTCCGGTGCCCGGCCCCGCGCGCGACCGCGGCGGGCGAGCCCCGCCCGAGTACGCCGTGACCGCTTCGGCCGCGGCGCCCGGGATACCCGGCGCTCATCCGCAGGCGCGGGGACGGTCCAGGTCCACACACCGGTTGAATGAGGGGGCAGTCCCACGTGAGCGTGCTCGACGAGATTGTCGAGGGAGTGCGGGCCGATCTCGCCGATCGGCAGGCGGCCGCACCCCTGGAGCGGCTCCAGAAGGCGGCCGAATCCGCGCCCTGGCCCCGGGACGCGGCCGCTGCGCTGCGCCGCCCCGGTGTACAGGTCATCGCCGAGGTCAAGCGCTCCAGCCCGTCCAAGGGCGCCCTGGCCGCCATCACCGACCCCGCCGCCCTCGCCCGCGACTACGCGGACGGCGGCGCGGCCGTCGTCAGCGTCCTCACCGAGCGGCGCCGCTTCGGCGGCAGTCTCGACGACCTCGATGCGGTGCGTGCGTCGGTGTCCACCGCGGTGCTGCGCAAAGACTTCATCGTGAGCTCCTACCAGCTGTGGGAGGCGCGCGTGCACGGCGCCGACGCCGTGCTGCTGATCGTGGCGGCGCTGGAGCAGCAGGCCCTGGTCTCCCTCGTCGAGCGGGCGCATTCGCTGGGCCTGACCCCGCTGGTGGAAGTGCACACCGAAGACGAGGTCGGCCGCGCGCTCGCGGCCGGCGCCACCGTGGTCGGGATCAACGCCCGCAACCTCAAAACCCTTGAGGTCGACCGGGACACCTTCGCCCGTTTGGCGCCGCTGGTGCCCGCCGACCGCGTCCGTGTCGCCGAGTCCGGCGTGCGCGGGCCCCACGACCTGCTCGCCTACGCGGGCCACGGTGCCGATGCGGTACTGGTCGGCGAGAGCCTCGTCAGCGGCGGCCACCCCCGCGACGCCGTCGCCGACCTGGTCACGGCGGGCGCCCACCCCGCCCTGCGGGACCGGGGCTGACGGTGGACGGCCCGGCGATCGCGCCCCGGCGGTGCCGCCCCGCCGGACGATGGCTCTAGGGGGCCCTCGCGCAGCGGCGCGACGGCCCCCGCTGCCGCGCCGACCTCCGGCCGGCCGGCGGTCCCGGGCGCATCCGCCCCGCACCGTGCCGGCCTTCCGATCGCCGAGGGCGCGCCCCGCGCGCCGACATGGAGATGAACCGCATGCCACCCGCGACACCGGATCCCGACCGCGCCGAAGTCCCCGACGCAGGCGGCCACTACGGCCCCTACGGCGGCCGCTTCAGCCCTGAGGCGCTGGTCGCCGCCCTCGACCAGGTGGCCGAGGAGTGGGAGAAAGCCAAGAACGACCCGGGATTCCGCACCGAGCTGGACGCCTTGCTGCGCGACTACACCGGCCGCCCCAGCCTGCTGACCGAGGCCACGCGCTTCGCCGAGCACTGCGGCGGCGCCCGCGTGCTGCTCAAGCGCGAAGACCTCAACCACACCGGATCCCACAAGATCAACAACGTGCTCGGCCAGGCGCTGCTGACCAAGCGCATGGGCAAACCCCGGGTGATCGCCGAGACCGGAGCCGGTCAGCACGGCGTGGCCACCGCCACCGCCTGCGCCCTGATGGGGCTGGACTGCGTCATCTACATGGGCGAGGAGGACACCCGCCGCCAGGCCCTCAACGTCGCCCGCATGCGGTTGCTGGGCGCCGAGGTCGTGCCCGTGTCCGTGGGCAGCCGCACCCTCAAGGACGCCATCAACGAAGCGTTCCGCGACTGGGTCGCCAACGTCGAGACCACCCACTACCTCTTCGGCACGGTAGCCGGCCCCCACCCGTTCCCGGCGCTGGTGCGCGACCTGCACTACGTCATCGGCGACGAGGCCCGCTCCCAGGTGCTCGACCTCACCGGCCGGCTGCCCGACGCGGTGGCGGCCTGCGTGGGCGGCGGGTCCAACGCGATGGGCGCGTTCGCCGCCTTCGTCCCCGACACCGGTGTCGGCCTCTACGGTTTCGAGGCCGGGGGCGAGGGCGTGTCCACCGACCGCCACGCCGCCGCGATCTCCGGCGGCGCCCCCGGCGTCTTCCACGGCGCGCGCACCTACGTGCTGCAGGACACCTACGGCCAGACGCTGCCCAGCCACTCGATCTCGGCCGGCCTGGACTACCCGGCGGTGGGACCCGAGCACGCCTGGCTGGCCGACAGCGGCCGTGTCACCTACCGGGCCGTCACCGACGCCCAGGCCATGGAGGCGTTCCGGCTGCTGAGCCGTACCGAGGGCATCATTCCCGCGATCGAGAGCGCCCACGCGCTGGCCGGTGTGCGCGAGCTCGGCGCCGAACTGGGGCCCGAGGGCGTAATCGTGGTCAACCTCTCCGGGCGCGGGGACAAGGACGTCGACACCGCGGCGAGCTATTTCGGGCTCGTCGACGGCGGAGGGGAGACGGCGTGAGCGTGCCGGCGGGCGACAGCGCGGGCGCACAGCCCGATGGGCGAGACGAGCGAGGGCGAGAGACGATGAGCCGGACCGCACTGCAGACCGCGCTGGCCCGCGCGAAGGCCGACGGGCGGGCCGCCCTCATCGGCTACCTCCCGGCCGGCTTCCCCGACCCGGACTCCTCGATCAAGGTCGTCGAGGCGATGGTGGAAGGCGGCTGCGACGTCGTCGAGGTCGGCCTGCCCTACTCCGACCCCACCATGGACGGGCCCACCATCCAGCGGGCCGCCGACACCGCGCTGGCTGCGGGAACCACACCGCCCGACGTGCTGCGGGTCGTGGAGGCGACCGCCGCCACCGGCGCCGCGGCCCTGGTGATGACGTACTGGAACCCCGTCGAGCGCTACGGGCCGGACCGGTTCTGCGCCGACCTGGCCGCCGCCGGCGGATCCGGGGTGATCACCCCCGACCTCATCCCCGAGGAGGCCGGCGACTGGTTCGCCGCCACCGACGCGTCCGGGCTGGACCGCATCTTCCTGGTCGCGCCGTCCTCCTCCGACCGGCGGCTTCGGCTGGCGACACAGGCCTCGCGCGGGTTCGTCTACGCCGCTTCGCTGATGGGCGTCACCGGTACCCGGGCCCAGGTTTCGGGCACCGCCGAGAGACTGGTCGCGCGCACCCGCGACGCCATCGGCGACGGCGGGCTGCCGGTATGCGTGGGCCTGGGCATCTCCAACCGCTCCCAGGCCGCCGAGGTGGCCTCCTACGCCGACGGCGTCATCGCCGGAGCCGGATTCTGCCAGCGGGTGCTGGACGCCCCCGACCTGGAGACCGGTATCAGTGCCGTGCGCTCGTTCGCCGAGGATCTGGCCCTGGGCGCGCGGGACGGTCGGGTGTGAACCCGCAGCTCGCCGGTGCGCGCCCCGCGCACCGGTGAGCTGCGGGTAAGAACGGTAAGAGTTCCGTGAGACTCGGCCCCGGACGACGTCCGAGGGCCCGGCGGCCGGGTCCGGCGCCGCTACAGTTCGTCGAGGACGCCGGGCGGTGGCCTCCCGAAGCGGAGGAATACCGAGGCTGCGGGTTACACTGCATTCACCTGGAGTAGTATCCGCAGGGTGCACCGGTTCCGGTGCCCTGACCGACGTGACCGCGCGCCTCCCCGGGACCCCTCTTTGGACACCACAGACCGTTCGGCGACCCCGACCGAGCCGACCGAGCCGTCGGCTGCGCACCGCCGCTGGGCGGCGGCCCAGCCCTGGCTCACCCTGCTCGCGCGCCTCGTCCTGGCCGGCGTGCTGGCGTGGGCGGCGGTGAGCAAGCTGCCGCCGGCTCTGTCGGTGCAGTCCGTCGAGGCATACCAGCTCTTCCCGGCGGGGGTCGCCGAGTTCATCGGCTTCACGCTGCCGCTGCTGGAGATCGCCTTCGCGCTGCTGCTGGTTCTGGGACTGGCCACGCGTTACGCCGGCGCGGCCACGGGCCTGCTGATGATCGTGTTCATCGCGGGGATCGCCTCGGCATGGGCGCGCGGCCTCGCCATCGACTGCGGGTGCTTCGGAACCGGCGGCCAGGTCTCCCAGGGCGAAACGAGCTACGGGCTCGACATCGCGCGCGACCTCGGCTTCCTGGCGCTGGCGGCGTTCATCGCGGTGCTGCCGCGCTCGCCGCTGGCGCTGGACCGGCTGTTCGGCCTCTACCGCTGAACACGGCGCCGAGCGGCGGGGACCCGCGGGCCCGCCGCCCGGGCCGGGCGGACGAATCGACACGACACGACGGATCACGGTGATCGGCTGATGGGCAAGGCTGCACGGGAGGCGTCCCGCGAGCGACTCAGGCAGGAACGGGAGAGGGAGAAGAAGCGGGCGGCGCGCACCAGGATGCTCGGCGTGGCCGGCGCCGCACTGGCCGTGGTGCTGGTCGTGGTGGGCGGCGGCTACCTCCTGTTCTCCCAACAGCAGGAGCAGGAGCAGGAGTTCGCCGACCGCTACGAGGACCTGCCCGCGCAGGAATTGCAGGAGGACGGCAGCGTCGTGCTCGCCGGCCAGGACGTCCAGGCCCCGGTCGTCGAGGTCTACGCCGACTTCCAGTGTCCGGCCTGCGAGCAGTTCGAGAACGCCAGCGGCCCCACACTGCAGCAACTGGCCGCCGAAGGCGACGCGATCGTGCATTACCGGCCGGTCAGCATCTTCGCCCAGTCCCAAGCGCCGCTGAGCGCCAACTCGCTGCGCGGCGCGGCCGCCGCCCGCGCGGCCGCCGACCACGGCGGCTTCGTCCAGTTCAACGACCTGCTGTTCGAGAACCAGCCCGCCGAGGGGTCGGAGGGCTTCGCGGTCGAGGAGCTCAAGCAGTGGGGCGAGGACGCCGGCATCGACGACCCCGCCTTCGCGCAGCGCGTCGAAGACGAAAGCGAGGTCGCGGCGACCTTCACCGACGACTACATGCCCCGGCTGCGCTCGGCGGCCCAGGACCGGCTGAGCGAGTCCGAGATCCAGGAGATGGGCGTGGCCGGTCTGATCGAATGGGGCGGCGACAACGGCGTGGACGGGTCCTTCCTCGAGGACACCTACGTCCGGGAGGTCATCGATGCCACGGGGGCGGTGAAGGACAGGTACTCTGCCGGAGCGAACGCGTTCGCCGGTACACCCTCGGTCTACGTCAACGGCGAGAAGATGGGCGACGCCGCATTCTCCGGCGACGGCGTCCGCGACGCCGTCGAGCAGGCCGGCCCCGGCGAGGTGAGCACCGAAGCGCTCGCCGCGGGTACGGGCGACGCCGGCGCCTCGCCTGAGCCAGAAGTGTCACCCTGACCCAAGGACAGATCCGAGCGATGACCAATCCGCTGATCGCCCCCGAGGGCGCGGCCGCGACCGGCCGCGCCCTCGCCGCATTCCCCAGCCCCGACGTGAGCTCGATCTCGCTCGGACCCGTCACCATCCACTTCTACGCGCTGTGCATCCTCGCGGGCGTCTTCGCCGCCGTGTTCTGGGCCGAGCGCAGGTGGGCCGCGATGGGCGGCGAGAAGGGCACCGTCATCGACCTCGCGGTGCCCGCGGTACTGCTGGGGCTCCTCGGCGGCCGCATCTACCACGTCGTCAGCGACTACCAGCTGTACTTCGGCCCCGGACGCAACCCGGTCGAAGCCCTCTACATCACCAACGGCGGTCTGGGCATCTGGGGCGCGATCCCGCTGGGGGCGCTGGGCGTGTGGTGGGTCGCCCGGCGGCGCGGCCTGTCGCTGTCCAAGCTGTCGTTCGCCATCGCCCCCGCCGTTCCGCTCGCCCAGGCACTGGGCCGCTGGGGCAACTACTTCAACCAGGAGCTGTTCGGCAAGCCCACCGACCTCCCGTGGGCCGTGCACATCTCCCTGGATTACACCTACAACGCCGAAGGTGCGCCCCGCCCCGGTATGCAGCCGCTGCCCGGAAACGCGACGGAGTACTACAGCACCTACCACCCGACCTTCCTCTACGAGTCACTGTGGTGCCTCGCACTCGCGGTGCTGATCGCCTGGCTGGGCAGGCGTTATGGCGACCGCCTCGACGGCGGGAGGCTCTTCGCGGTTTACATCATGGGCTATTGTGTGGGTCGGTTCTGGATCGAGTACCTGCGAGTCGATCCCGCGAACGAGATCCTGGGCCTGCGGCTGAACAACTGGACCTCCGTGCTGGTGTTCGCCGCCGCGCTCGCTTACTTCGTGTGGGCCGGACGGCGGCTGGACGCCTTCTCCAGCCGGGTGGTCCCCGTGGGCCACGACGTCGGGACCGAGGTCTTCGATACCGATCCCGCCACCTCCCAGGACAGCGGAGGCGCCGAGTCCGGCGACAGCGGAGCGGGGTCCGCGGACCAGGAGACAGGCATAGCCGGGCGACCCCGGGGCACCGACCCCGCGTCGTCCGAGGATGGATGACCACGTGAGCAATTCCGACCGAACCGGACGGGGCCGACGGCGTGCGCGCCCGGACGCGCCCAACCGTGCACCCCGGGAGTCCGACGAAGCCGGCGGCGTCCGCGACAGCGGTTCCGATGCCGAAACCGGAGCGCAGCGCGGCGCCGGGGCCCCAGGCCGCGGGCGGCGCACCGGAGCGTCCCAGGCCCGCCGCGGAGGCCGGCCGGGCGCCCCGGTCGATCCCGTATCCAAGTTCTCCGCGTCGGCGCTGCGCCGGGTGAGCGTGCTCGGCGATCGGCCTGCCCAGGTCGTCTACGGCCTCGCCGAGCAGAGCACCCGCGCCTACGGCACCAAGGCCCTGGCCGGCCTGCTGGCGCTGTGTGTGGTCGCCCTGGTGGCGCTGCTGAGCGTACTGACGTACCAACTGGCCAACGCCACGGTCGCCGGGACCGGTACCACCGGCAGCAGCGCCATCGTCGCCCCGCCCGAGGGGCACTCCACCCTGGTGCCCGAGTTGTACCAGTCCCAGCCCGAGGACGACGCGTTCGAGCCCATCGCCGATCGGCCCGACGGCGCCGGGCCGATCCCCGAGGACGAGCTCTTCGGATCCGACACCGAGGAGCTGGAGCTGGACGGCCAGAAGCTGA
The DNA here is from genome assembly GCF_014204715.1 of Streptomonospora salina. Classification (NCBI taxonomy): domain Bacteria; kingdom Bacillati; phylum Actinomycetota; class Actinomycetes; order Streptosporangiales; family Nocardiopsidaceae; genus Streptomonospora; species Streptomonospora salina. The sequence goes on along the minus strand of NZ_JACHLY010000001.1, from coordinate 472,902 downwards.
TCCGCGACCAGACCGAGACGACCGACACCTGCACGTCCATGGTCTGGGGCGAGGCCGCCGCCGAGTCGCTGGTCGAGGCCGAGTGCACATCGGCCGCCAGCGCCGTCTTCCTGGACTCCGGCGAGGAGTACATCGCGCAGTTCACCCTGTTCGACCTGTCCTCGCAGGATTCGGCGGGGTCGGTGGCCGAGGCGCTCGACCCCGGGGAGCCCTCCACGGCCCCCGGGTTCCTGCTGCCGCAGAAGGACGGCGTCGACGGGCTGCACAAGGACTACAGCCAGGCCACCGCACAGGTCATGGGACACTACCTCGCGGTGTACTGGGTGGCGCGCACCGACGGTGCCGAGCCCGGCGACGACGACACCCTCTCCACGGTGAACGTCGCGGCGATGAACGCCTCCACCTGGGTCTACCGGCAGGTCGGCGAGGCCGAGCAGAAGTAGCTCACCCGCGGGGCGCCGTACGGGCGCGGCGGAGGCGGGAGCGGGAGCGCCGCTGTGCGCGGGCGGCGGGCGCCGGGCGGTCGCCGCCGCAAGCTAGGATTTGCGCACCGGCGGCACGGGCGCATGCGGCGTCGCCGTCACCCCCGCTGAATGAGAACACAGCCCCCGCGACCGTCCGAGAGGTTCTGGTGTCTTCTAAGTCGTCCGTGTCCGGTGTCCCCGGTCGGCGGAGGAAACCCGACGAAGCCGACTCCATCGAGGGTCTGGCCGCGCCTCCCGTCCGCCGCAAGGGAGCCCGCCGCCGGCGCAAGGGCGCCCGCGCCAAAGCGCCCGGCGGCGGCAGAATGCTGCGCCTGCTGCTCGGCGCCCTCGGGGCGGCCGTCGTAGCCCTGGTCGTCGTGCTCGTCCTGCAGTTCGCCACCGGGGGCCCGGACGCGCCGGAGAACCCGGTTCCCGCCGCCTTCCAGATCCACGATTCGGGCAGCGAGGTGCTGTCGACCCGCGAGGTCGACTCCCGCCCCCTCAGCGAGCGCGAGCTGTTCGGCGGCGACGCCGAGCAGATCGACAGTTCCAGCCAGGGCATCACCTTCGGTCTGCAGACGTCGTCGCTGAGCGAGGACTGCGCCTCGGCCGTGTGGGGCGAGGGGGTGCGCACCGCTCTGGCCGACGCCGACTGCACCCAGGCGGCGCAGGCCGGCTACACCTCCGACGACTACGTCGGCGCGGCCGTGATGTTCAACCTGCGCGACGCCGAGGCCGCCCAGTCGGTGGCCACGGCGCTGCAGCCGCCCAAGGAGGCCGACGCCGAGCCGTCCGGGTTCATGACCGTGCCCGCCGTCGAGGAGGATCCCTTCTCGGCTCTGGGCGGCGGGTACAGCGCCGCGGAGGCCACCGTCAGCGGCCACTACCTGAGCGTCGTGTGGGTGCAGCCGCTCGGTTCCGAGGACCCCGCCGAACGCGTGAGCCTGGTCTCGCCGCTGATCGCGCTGAACAACTTCCGCGACCCGCTCTACAGCCGCGAGGTCCAGCTGGAGAATTTCATGGAGAACCAGGAGAACCAGGAGAACCAGGAGAACCAGGGGAACCAGGGGAACCAGGAGGAGGCCGTGCCGGGAGCCTGACGGCGTCCCGGCGGCCCTCGACCGGGGGACGGCCGGGTACCTGTCGGCGCACGGCGCGCCGCGGGATACCCGGCAGCCGCTCAGTCCCCCTGCGGGGGATACGGGGCGGTGACCGTCCGGGCGGCGAGGTCGGCGACCGCGGCGCGCAGGCGGGGCATGCGGTGCTCCGGCAGGTCGAGCAGCGTGTGTCCGCTGAGCCAGGGCACGGCCGCGGCGACCTCCTGGCGGGCCGTGCGCTTGTTGACCGGATCCCCGGCGGCGCTCGAAACCCGCACCAGCCCGGCGCGCAGCGTGGCGGCGAGTCGGCCGTGGGGGCGGCGCTGGCAGTACAGGAGCAGCTCGTCGGCCCAGTCGGCGCCCTGCGCGTTCTCCACGGCCCGCACCGTCGTCAGCCGCGGTGCCGGGGTTCCGCTCAGGAAGCGCACCCGGAAGCGCGGGGCCAGGAGGCGGGCCAGCGCGCGCTGGCCCGCCCGGTCGCGGACCGCGGTGTGGGACGCGGGCACCACGGCGGCCGCCTCGGGGCCGGGCGCGGCCAGCAGCGCCCGCCCCAGCAGCTCCTCCCAACCGCCGGTGAGGTTCAGCGCCGCGCGCCCGGCGTCGGCAGGGCTCTCCAGCCAGGTGTCCAGCCGCACGCGGTGCGGCGCGGGACTCTCGGCGCCGCCGTCGGCGCCCGGCGCCGGTTCCAGAGCGGCGCGCGGCCACTCGCCCACGGCGGTCTCGGCCCCGGCGCGCTGCAGGACGGCGCGCGCGTGCGACTCCTCCAGCGCTCCCCGGGCCTCGGCCGCATTGGCGCCGCGGCTGTAGACCCGTGCCGTGCGCCCCGATCCGCGTCCCGCCGCGGGGGTGCGGCCGGTCGGCCGCAGCACGTACATGTCGCTGGCCGCGCCGATCGCCTCGGCGCCCAGGTAGCGGTTGAAGTCGGGCCACAACGCCTCGGTGGCGAGCCCCAGCGCGCTCAGCCGCGACTGGGTCTTGGCCGTCAGCGCCGGGGTGGTCTCGCTGGCGCCGTAGGCCAGCAGCACGCGTCCGTGCTGCGGATCGGCGAGCCCGTCCAGGCCGCGGCGCACGAACAGCTCGACGCCTTCGGGGGTGTAGGGCGGGTCGGTGAAGGCCAGATCGGCGCGGCCGCGCACGGCGTCGGGCAAGCCCAGCCGCAGGTCGCCGAAGTAGCAGTGGACCGCAAGGTCCAGGCGGCGGGCGGCGTCGTCGATGTAGGCCAGCATCCGCTCGTCGACGTCGACCACGGCGGCCTGCAGCCCCGGGGCGACCAGGGTGGCCGCCAGCGAGGTCAGGTCGTGGTCGCCCACGCACAGCAGCTGCGCGCCCTCCAGCGTGAAGCGGCTGGCGAGCAGCAGTCCGCGGCGCAGCGCGGTTTCGGCGGTGGCGGCGACGTGGTCCAGGTCGGTGCGGGGCGCGGGGGCCTCGTCGACCAGGCGGCGCAGTTCGGCGGCGGTCTCGCCGTAGCCGTCCAGCAGGTGGGCGACGGGGTCGGCGGTTTCCGGGCGGTGGAACGAGCCGTAGTCGTCGGGCCGCAGGAGCCGCACCCGAGCACCCGCGCCGTCCCAGCAGACCTCGCCGGTCAGGGCGTCGAGCACGGACTGCACCGCGCGGTGGGCCACGGCGGTGCGGCGCGCCAGCTCCCGCGGCGACCACCAGTCCCCGTCGGCGAGCGCGGCGAGTACCCGGTGCAGCCGCGCGGCGCCGACGCCGTGGCCCGCGAGGAGGTCGGTCAGGGCCGGGGGCGGATCGGCGGGGCCGTGGGGAGCGGAGCCGTCGCCGGTGCGGTCGTTCATCCCCCGATGATCGCGTACCCGCCGCGCCGCGTGCGCCCGCAGCGGCTCCGATCCGCCCGCTGCCGACCGTCCCGGGCCGGCGGCCCGGGCCCGTATCCGGTGCCGGCGGACCCGTATCCGCGGAGCGAATGTGGCGCGAGTCGCAGCCCTTTTCTCACCGCCGCTTTATGTCACCCGTGTTGCCTGCGGGTACGCTGTGTGTGACACGAATCCGCCCCCGGCGCTCAGTGCCGCACGGGGGCGGTGTACGGTTCATGCGTTCCGCTTTGCCGCGCTCTGTGGAGATCGGGGCGAAAGAGATGTTTGCGGGGTTGTGTCGCTTGGAAAGAACCACGGCTAGCCCCGAAGGGCGGGTCGACGCCGACCTTCCCGCGGCGGCCGGGCCCGCGGGTCCGATCCCGCCGCACCGAGGCCGTATCCCGGTCTAGACCTCCGATTCCGTTTCGGGGCTGGACCCTTGTACAACCACTACTGACGAGTGCGGCCACTGACCTGGGCCGACACCGGTCGACACGAGGACGTGACGCAGCTGGGCGCCCGGCGCCCGCGGCTGTGGGACCGGTTCCGGGCAGAGCCGCCTTCGCATGCTGACGCAGCAGGGCCAACGTCGTCCCGGATGCGCTTTCCCGAAGCCCATACGTACGACGACAGGAGGGTAGATGCCTGCTGGCCAGGTGCAGCGTTCGTCCGCCCGGACCGACGCCGACTCCACCCGTGAGGGCCTGTACGACACCGCCTACGAGCATGACGCCTGCGGTGTCGGATTCGTGGCCGACCTCTCCGGCCGTCGCAGCCACGACATCGTCGAGAAGGCGCTGACGGTACTGCGCAACCTCGACCACCGGGGCGCCGCCGGCGCCGATCCCGAGGACGGCGACGGCGCGGGGATCAGTACCCAGGTGCCCGACGCCCTCTACCGCGAGGTCTGCGGCTTCGAACTGCCCCAGGCCGGCCGCTACGCGACCGGTATCGCGTTCCTGCCCGCCGACGCCGACGAGCGCTCCGCGGCCGTCGCCACCATCGAGGCCGTCGCCGGCGAGGAGAGCCTGCGCGTCCTGGGCTGGCGCGACGTCCCGGTCGACTCGGACTTCTGCGGCCCCGCGGCCCGCGCCTCCATGCCGCACTTCGCCCAGCTGTTCGTAGCCGGGCAGGAGGGCACCGCCGCCGACGGCCTGGGCGGCATCGACCTGGAGCGCTACGCCTACTGCCTGCGCAAGCGCGTCCAGCACGAGACGGGCGTGTACTTCCCGAGCCTGTCCCCGCGGACGATCACCTACAAGGGCATGCTCACCACGCCCCAGCTGGAGCCCTTCTACCCCGACCTGTCCGACCGGCGCTACGCCAGCGGACTGGCCCTGGTGCACTCGCGGTTCTCCACCAACACCTTCCCGTCGTGGCCGCTGGCCCACCCCTTCCGCTACATCGCCCACAACGGCGAGATCAACACCGTCAAGGGCAACCGCAACATGATGCGGGCCCGCGAGGCCACGCTGGCCAGCGACCTGCTGCCGGGCGACATCGCGCGCGTGTGCCCCGTCGTCGCCCCCGACGACTCCGACACGGCCTCCTTCGACGCCGCCCTGGAGCTGCTGCACCTGGGCGGGCGCTCCCTGCCCCACGCCGTGCTGATGATGATCCCCGAACCCTGGGAGAACCACACCGAGATGGACCCGCAGGTGCGGGCCTTCTACGAGTTCCACTCCATGCTGATGGAGCCCTGGGACGGCCCCGCATCGGTGTCCTTCACCGACGGCTCCCTCATCGGCGCGGTCCTGGACCGCAACGGCCTGCGCCCCGGCCGCTACTGGGTCACCGACGACGGCGTCGTCGTTCTGGCCAGCGAGGCCGGCGTGCTCGACGCCGAGCCCTCCCGCATCGTCCGCAAGGGGCGGCTGCAGCCCGGCCGCATCTTCGTGGTCGACACCGAGCAGGGCCGCATCATCGAGGACGAGGAGATCAAGGGCGAGCTCGCGGCCGAGCACCCCTACGCCGAGTGGCTCGAGCGCGGTGTGGTGCAGCTGTCGGACCTGGAGCCGGGCGAGGCCGAGCCGGTCGAGGACCTCCTGCGCCAGCAGCAGGTATTCGGCTACACCGAGGAAGAGCTGCGCATGATCCTGCAGCCGATGGCCGGCACCGGCGCCGAGCCGATCGGCTCCATGGGCACCGACACCCCGGTCGCGGCGCTGTCGTCCCGGTCGCGCCAGCTGTTCGACTACTTCTCGCAGGGCTTCGCGCAGGTCACCAACCCGCCGCTGGACGCCATCCGCGAAGAGCTGGTCACCAGCCTGCACACCGCGCTGGGCGCCGAGGAGAACGTGCTCTCGCCCGACCCGGAGGACTGCCGCCGGATCGTGGCGCCCACCCCGGTCGTCGACGAGGCGGGTCTGGCCGCGATCGTGCGCGCCGGCACCGCCGAGGACGGCGACCCGGCGTTCGCCGCCTTCGTCGCCAACGGCACCTACGAGGTCGCCGGCGGCGGGGCGGCACTGTCGCGGCGCCTGGACGAACTCTGCGCCGAGGTCTCGGCGGCCATCGCCGAGGGCGCGCACATCGTCGTACTCTCCGACCGCGGAGCCGGCCCCGAGCGGGCGCCGATCCCCTCCCTCCTGCTCACCGGCGCCGTCCACCACCACCTGGTGCGCGAGAAGACCCGGACCGAGGTCGGCCTGGTGGTCGAGTCCGGCGACGCCCGCGAGTGCCACCACATCGCCCTGCTGCTGGGCTACGGCGCCTCGGCGGTCGCGCCTTACATGACCCTGGCCACGGTGCGCGACATGGTCGAGCGCGGGGTCGTCGGCGGCATCAGCGCCGAGGACGCCGTGGCCAACACCGTCAAGGCCTTCGGCAAGGGCGTCCTGAAGATCATGTCCAAGATGGGCGTGTCCACGGTCAGCTCCTACACCGGCGCCCAGATCTTCGAGGCGCTGGGCCTGGGCCCGGAGGTCGTCGACCGGTGCTTCGCCGGCACCTCCTCGCCGCTGGGCGGCGTCGGCTTCGACGTGCTGGCCGAAGAGGTCGCCGCGCGCCACGCCGTCGCCTACTCCGCCAACCCCGCCGACCACCGGCGGCTGGCCATCGGCGGCGAATACCAGTGGCGGCGCGAGGGCGAGCCGCATCTGTTCAGCCCCGAGACCGTCTTCAAGCTGCAGCACGCCACCCGCACGCGCCGCTACGAGATCTTCAAGGAGTACACCTCCAAGATCGACGACCAGGCCGGCGAGCTGATGACGCTGCGCGGGCTGTTCCGCCTCAAGGAGGGGGTCCGCGAGCCGGTGCCGATCGAGGAGGTCGAGCCGGCTTCCGAGATCGTCAAGCGCTTCTCCACCGGTGCCATGTCCTACGGCTCCATCTCCGCCGAGGCCCACGAGACCCTCGCCGTGGCGATGAACCGCCTCGGGGGCAAGTCCAACACCGGCGAAGGCGGCGAGGACCCGAACCGCTTCACGCCCGACGACAACGGCGACCTCCGCCGCAGCGCCATCAAGCAGGTCGCGTCGGGGCGGTTCGGCGTCACCTCGCACTACCTCACCAACTCCGACGACATCCAGATCAAGATGGCCCAGGGCGCCAAGCCCGGCGAGGGCGGGCAGCTGCCCGGCCACAAGGTCTACCCGTGGATCGCCGACACCCGGCACTCCACGCCCGGTGTGGGCCTGATCTCGCCGCCGCCCCACCACGACATCTACTCCATCGAGGACCTGGCCCAGCTCATCCACGACCTGAAGAACGCCAACCCGCAGGCGCGGGTGCACGTGAAGCTGGTCTCCGAGGCCGGGGTGGGTACCGTGGCCGCGGGCGTGTCCAAGGCCCACGCCGACGTCGTGCTGATCTCCGGCCACGACGGCGGCACCGGCGCCTCGCCGCTGACCTCGCTCAAGCACGCGGGCACGCCGTGGGAGCTCGGCCTGGCCGAGACCCAGCAGACCCTGCTGCGCAACGGACTGCGCGACCGCATCTCCGTGCAGGCCGACGGGCAGATGAAGACCGGGCGCGACGTGGTCGTGGCCGCGCTGCTGGGCGCCGAGGAGTACGGCTTCGCCACCGCTCCGCTGGTGGTCTCGGGCTGCGTGATGATGCGCGTGTGCCACCTGGACACCTGCCCGGTGGGCGTGGCCACCCAGAACCCGGAGCTGCGCAAGCGCTACTCCGGCCAGGCCGACTTCGTCGTGAACTTCTTCGAGTTCATCGCCCAGGAGGTCCGCGAGTACCTGGCCGCGCTGGGCTTCCGCAGCCTGGACGAGGCCGTGGGGGCCGTCGACCTGCTGGACACCGCTGAGGCCGTGGACCACTGGAAGGCCTCCGGGCTGGACCTCGCACCGGTGCTGCAGGACGTCGGGGAGGCGCCGGGCGACCACCGCCACCGGGTGCGCGGCCAGGACCACGGGCTGGAGAAGGCGCTGGACAACACGCTGATCCAGCTGGCCGAGGGTGCGCTGGAGCTGGGTGAGCCGCTGAAGCTGGACCTGCCGGTGCGCAACGTCAACCGCACGGTCGGCACGATGCTGGGCCACGAGATCACCCAGCGCTACGGCGCCGAGGGCCTGCCCGACGACACCGTCGACATCACCTTCACCGGCTCGGCCGGCCAGTCCTTCGGCGCGTTCGTGCCGCGGGGCGTCACGCTGCGGCTGGTGGGCGACGCCAACGACTACGTCGGCAAGGGGCTCTCGGGCGGCCGGATCACGGTCCGCCCGACCGAGGACGTGCCGTACGCGCCCGAGCGGCACATCATCGCCGGCAACGTCATCGGCTACGGGGCGACCTCCGGCGAGGTGTTCCTGCGCGGCGTCGTGGGCGAACGGTTCTGCGTACGCAACTCCGGAGCCGTGGCCGTCGCCGAGGGCGTGGGCGACCACGGGTGCGAGTACATGACCGGCGGGCGCGCCGTCGTCCTGGGCACGACCGGGCGCAACTTCGCCGCGGGCATGTCCGGCGGCATCGCCTACGTCCTGGACCTCGACCCCGAGCGGGTCAACGGCGGGATGGTCGATCTCGACCCGCTGGACGACGACGACCGCGCGTTCCTGCGCGACATCCTCGACCGCCACCGCGAGGCCACCGGTTCGAGTGTCGCCGGAGAACTGCTGGCCGACTTCGACAACGCCGTCACCCGGTTCGGCAAGGTCATGCCGCGCGACTTCAAGCGGGTCCTGGCGGCCCGGGCCGAGGCCGAGCGCGCGGGCCGCGACGTCGGCGAGGCCATCATGGCCGCAGCGCAGTCCTGAACCGTCGGCCGGACACGAAAGGAGGGAGACACGACATGGCTGACCCGAAGGGGTTCCTCACGATCACCGAGCGGGAGCTTCCCGCTCGGCGCCCGGTCGACGTGCGCATCCAGGACTGGAACGAGGTCTACGAAGAGGCCGACCGCGGCACCGTCGTCAAGCAGGCGTCGCGCTGCATGGACTGCGGCATCCCGTTCTGCCACAACGGCTGCCCGCTGGGCAATCTCATCCCCGAGTGGAACGACCTCGTCCACCGCCACGACTGGGGCGAGGCGATCGAGCGGCTGCACGCCACCAACAACTTCCCGGAGTTCACCGGGCGACTGTGCCCGGCTCCGTGCGAGTCGGCGTGCGTGCTGGGCATCAACCAGCCCGCCGTGACCATCAAGAACGTGGAGAACTCCATCATCGACCGGGCCTGGGAGGAGGGCTGGGTGCGCCCCCAGCCGCCCGAGGTCCGCACCGGCAAGAAGGTCGCCGTGGTGGGCTCGGGTCCGGCCGGGCTGGCTGCGGCCCAGCAGCTCACGCGGGCGGGCCACGACGTCACCGTCTTCGAGCGGGCCGACCGCATCGGCGGGCTGCTGCGCTACGGCATCCCCGAGTTCAAGATGGAGAAGCACCACATCGAGCGCCGCCTGGGCCAGATGCGCGCTGAGGGAACCGGGTTCCGCACCGGCGTGAACGTGGGAGCGGACGTCTCCGTCGAGGAGCTGCGCACCCAGCACGACGCCGTTCTGCTGGCCGGCGGCGCCACCGCCTCGCGCGACCTCCCGGTGACCGGGCGCGAGCTCGACGGCGTCCACCAGGCCATGGAGTACCTGCCGCTGGCCAACCGGGTGCAGGAGGGCGACACCGACGAGCCCGCCATCACCGCCGAGGGCAAGCACGTCGTCGTCATCGGCGGCGGCGACACCGGAGCGGACTGCGTGGGCACCGCCCACCGCCAGGGCGCCCTGTCGGTCACGCAGCTGGAGATCACGGCCAAGCCGGCCGCGGAGCGGCCGGAGAACCAGCCGTGGCCGACCATGCCGATGGTCTACAAGGTCTCCACCGCCCACGAGGAGGGCGGCGAGCGGATCTACTCGGTCAACACGCTGGAGTTCCTGGGCGACGACCAGGGGCGCGTGCGCGCGCTGAAGCTGGTCGACGTCCAGCGCACCGACAAGGGGTTCGAGCCGGTGCCCGGTTCCGAGCGCGAGATCCCCGCCGGTCTGGTCACACTGGCCATGGGCTTCGTGGGCCCCGAGAAGGAGGGCTTGATCGAGGACCTGGGTGTGGACCTGGACGGGCGCGGCAACGTCGTCCGCGACACCGCTTACACGACCACCGTCGACGGCGTCTTCTGCGCCGGAGACATGGGCCGCGGCCAGTCCCTGATCGTGTGGGCCCTCGCCGAGGGCCGCTCGGCGGCGGCGAGCGTGGACCGCTTCCTCAGCGGCGGCGAGGAAACGGTGCTGCCCACCGCCGTTCCGCCCACGGAGCGGCCGCTGACCGCGAGCTGAACGCGGGCGGGCCCGCGGCGGACGGGTGCGCGCCCGCCGCGGGTACCCGGGCCGGACCGTAGGCGAGGGGCCGCCGGACACCGTTCCGGCGGCCCCTCCCGCGCCGGGCGCCACGGTGCGCCGCGGGGCGGGCGCCCGCCCCGGACCGCCGTATCGAGCGGGTATTCGGGGCGCGGGACGGGTAGGCATTCCGGCATGGGCTACCGCCTGCTCGCCGATGCTGCCATGCTGCTGCACTTCGGCTTCCTGTGCTACGTGGCCCTGGGCGGATTCCTGGTGTGGCGGTGGCCGCGGGCGTTCTGGCCGCACTTGGCGGTATGCGCTTATGCGCTGGGCATCATCGACTTCGAGTGGCAGTGCCCGCTCACCGGGATCGAGCACTGGGCGCGTGAGCGAGCCGGCCTGGAGGGCCTGCCCGCCGAGGGGTTCATCGACCATTACCTGACCGGTGTCGTCTACCCGGAGCGCTACCTGGCCGAGGTCCAATTCGCCGTGGGAGTGGTGGTGGCGCTGTCGTGGCTGGTGGCGCTGTACCTGCTGCTGCGGTGGCGCCGTGCCGCGGGTGAACGGGCGGGACAAGCCGGCTCGCGTTAAGGGACCGTGGGGATTTCGCTCCGGCAAATCCCCGCAAAGCGGGCATTCCGTGAGGCAAGGAAGGGTAATATCGGGGCATAGCGGGCATTTCCCCTTTGTTGGTGCCCCGAGGGGCAGGCGTACATTCGGGGGTATGAGCATGGTGACCCCGGAAGCCCTCCGCTCCGCGGAGCACTTCGTCTCGCGCGACGCCCGACTGATCGACCGCCACCGCTTCGCCTACCACTTCCGTGCCGGCTCCGGCGAGCCCATCCGCGCGGCCCTGGACTCCTACCGCAACGTCGACGGCGGATTCGGCAACGGCCTCGAACCCGACCTGCGCGGCCACGGCAGCCAGCCCGCCGCCGTCGCGCTCGCCCTGCGCTACCTGGACGAACTCGGCCCCGTCCCCGCAGGCATCGCCGACGGCATCGGCCGCTACCTCACCGGCGTCGCCCGCGACAGCGGGGGAGTCCCGCCCGTGCTGCCCACCGCCCGCCACACCGAGGCGGCGCCCTGGTGGCGCGAACGCAGCGACTTCGACGCAGCGCTGAACCCCACGGCGACCCTGGCCGGTCTCATGCACCGCCACCGCATCTGCCCCGGCTGGCGCGACCGCGCCACCGCCTTCTGCTGGTCCCGTATCGGTGCGCTGCGCTGGACCACGCCCGAAGAGGCCATCGCCGTATGCACCTTCCTGGAGAACGTGCCCGACCGCCGGCGCGCCCAGGAGGAGTTCGACCGGATCTCCCCGGCCATCCGCGCCGTCATCGAGACCGACCCCCGGGTCCAGGGCCACGTGCACCGGCCCCTGGACCTGGCCCGCCGCCCCGACCACATCGCGCGGCGCCTCTTCAGCGACGACGAGATCGCCGCCGACCTCGACGGGCTCCTGCAGCGCTGGAGCGAGGACGGCGGCTGGGACATCACCTGGCACAGCTGGGCACCCAGCGCCCGCAACGAATGGCGCGGCCTGCTGACCGTGCGCAATCTGACGATCCTGTGCGACTACGGCCGCCTTGCCTCCGACGTCCCCACGGTGCGCAGCGGCTGATCCGGTGCGCTGGGACCCGGCCGGCCGTGCGGGGGCGCGCCCGGGACGCGCGTAAGCCGCCGGCCCGTGGGTAGCGGAGACACGGGCAGAGCCCGGACGCGCCCGCGGCGCCAGGCGGCGCCGCGACCGCCGGGAACGCAGTCGCACGAAAGGGACCCGCCCCTATGGCTTCCGACCTCGACGGATCCGTCATCGCATTCCTCGCCGCTCCGGAGGGAACCGAGCAGGTCGAGCTCACCGAACCGTGGGAGGCGGTGGAGAAGGCCGGCGGCCTCCCGCAGCTGATCTCGACCTCATCCGGGCGCATCCAGGCGTTCAACCACCTCGACAAGGGCGACACCTTCACCGTCCACGCCACCGTCGAGGACACCGGCCCCGACGACTTCGCCGGGCTCGTGCTGCCGGGCGGCGTAGCCAACCCCGACTTCCTGCGCACCGTCCCGAGCGCGGTCTCCTTCGTGAAGGGGTTCTTCGACAGGGCCAAGCCGGTCGCCGCCATCTGCCACGCACCCTGGATCCTGATCGAGGCCGACGCCGTCTCCGGACGGAGCCTGACCTCGTTCCCGAGTCTGCGGACCGATATCACCAACGCCGGCGGGGAGTGGGTGGACGAGCGGGTCGTGGTCTGCTCCACAGGGCCCAACAAGCTCGTCACCAGCCGGAACCCCGACGACATTCCGGCCTTCGACGAAGCGCTGCTCAGCGCGTTCGCCGAGTAGCGGCCCGGTGTACGCCCGCTCGCAACCTGGTTTAGACCACTGCACTGTCCATACGCTTTAGAGTGTTAAGCGTGACACGTCGAGCCAAAATCGTCGCGACCCTCGGTCCCGCGACGTCGAGCCCGGAGAGTATCCGCGCGCTCGTCGATGCGGGACTCGACGTAGCGCGACTCAACCTCAGCCACGGAACCTACGAGGACCACCACGCGAGCTATACCAACGTCCGAGCGGCCGCCGAGGCCTCCGGACGCAGCGTGGGCATCCTCGCCGACTTGCAAGGGCCCAAGATCCGTCTGGGCAGCTTCCCCGACGGACCCGTCGAGCTGGCCGCCGGCGACCAGTTCACGGTGACCGTCGAGGACGTCCCCGGCGATCACAACCGGGCCTCCACCACCTACAAGGGACTGCCCGGCGACGTCCGGCCCGGCGACCGCGTCCTCATCGACGACGGCAACGTGGTCCTGGAGTGCACCAAGGCCACCAACACCGAGGTCCAGACACGGGTCCTCATCGGCGGCCCCGTCTCCGACCACAAAGGGCTCAACCTCCCCGGCGTCTCGGTCAGCGTGCCCGCGCTGACCGAGAAGGACGAGGACGACCTGCGCTGGGCCCTGGAGGAGGGCGTCGACATGGTCGCGCTGTCCTTCGTGCGCAGCCCGGCCGACGCCGACGACGTCCACCGGATCATGGACGACGTCGGGGTGCGGGTCCCGCTCATCGCCAAGATCGAGAAACCGCAGGCCGTCGAACGGCTCCAGGACATCATCGAGGTCTTCGACGGCGTCATGGTCGCCCGCGGCGACCTGGGCGTTGAGCTGCCCCTGGAGAACGTCCCGATGGTGCAGAAGCGCGCCGTCGAGCGGTGCCGGGACAAGGCCAAGCCGGTGATCGTGGCCACCCAGATGCTGGAGTCCATGATCACCTCGGCCCGGCCCACCCGCGCTGAGGCCTCCGACGTCGCCAACGCCGTCCTGGACGGCGCCGACGCGGTCATGCTCTCGGGTGAGACGAGCGTGGGGGCTTACCCCATAGAGACCCTCGAAACCATGGCGCGCATCGTGGCGGCCGCCGAGCAGGAGTCCCTGCGGGCCTCCCACGTCCTCAACCGGGTCCCCGAGACCACCGGAGGGGCCATCGCCCGCGCCGCCGCCGAAGTCGGAGCCACCGTCGGCGCCAAGGCCCTGGTCGCCTTCACCATGTCCGGCGAAACCGCCCGGCGCCTGGCCCGCTACCGCTCGCCGGTCCCGCTGCTGGCCTTCAGCACTCAGGCGTCGACACGGTCGCAGCTGTCTCTGACCTGGGGCGTGGACACCCACCTCGTCCCCTGGGTCGACCACACCGACGACATGGTGCGCCAGGTCGAAGGGGAACTGCTGGAAATGGGCATCTACCAGAAGGGCGACAAGATCGTCGTCGTCTCCGGAAGCCCGCCCGGTACACCCGGTTCCACCAACTCGCTGCGCGTGCACCGCATCGGCGACGCCATCACCCACGGCCGCTGATCCGGTCCCGGGTCGAGGCGGCTGACGCCTCCCCACACCGGCCCTCACCCCGCCAGGCCCTCCGGGCTTGGCCGGGGAGGGCCGAGCGGGACCCGCCGGCCTCGTGGATCGTCTAGCTCTGCAGGGCGCTGGGCAGCCCGCCTTCGTAGGGGACCCGCTCCAGCGGCATATCCCAGGGCAGCCGCTGCCACGGGCTCGCCGGATCGAAGGCGAGCAGCCCCAGCGCGGTCCACGTCCGCTCCCAGCCCGGCCCCCGCTGGGGGCAGGTGAGCAGGTAGCCCCCGTGGAAGGCCTCGGCCAGCTGCTGCCAGCCCGTGTAGCGGCGTTGCAGGTCGGCTGCCGTGCGGCGCAGCAGACTCTGGACTTCGACCCGGCTGAGCCACTCCAGGGCGGCCCCGCCGCAGGCCAACCGGATGATCTGCGCCGAGCGCCACCACTGGTGGGCGGCCACGACGACGGTCGCGGTGCCCTCGTCGGCGCCGGTGACGGCGCGCAGCCGCGCCACCTGCTCGGCGGAGAGCCGCACCACCCGTTCGCGGGGCGTGCCGGGCCGGGGGCGTCCGCGCAGCGTCCCGGCGGCGAAGTCGATGCGCAGGTCGGCGTCGTCTCCGCTGTGCAGCTCCTCCCACAGCCGCTCGATCGCCGCCAGGAGCGACGCACGGTCGACGACACCCCATTCGCGTTCCAGCGTGCGCCGGTAGCGGCGGCGCAGCTGGGGGCGCTCGACCGTGTCCCACGGTTCGGCCAGGGCGGTGCGGAAGGGAGCGGCTACGGCCGCGGCCCAGCGCTCGGTGCTGAGCGCGGCCTCGGGGTCGGCGGTGTGCAGCCCCGGCGGTTCGCGCGAACCCACCACCAGTTCCGTGAAGCTGCCCGCGGCCAGCAGCAGTGCGGGTGCCAACGCCCAGCCCGGCCGGTCCAGTACGACGAGCAGCACGATGGCGAGGGCGAGCGGGGCCATCAGCCAGGGCTGCCGACGCTGGGAGCCCCACGAAACCAGGATCCAGGCGCTCGTCGTCAGCGCCCCGGCGATCGCCGCCACCGCGGTCAGCACCAGGCTCTCCTCTTGCTCGCTGCCGACAGCTCCGCACGGCGGCCCAAGGTGCCGCCCGAGTCGCTGTCCACGTATCCGCCAGAAGTCCAGGATCGGCGACCCGCGGCGGCCATGGCGACCGTACTCACCGGTCGTGCTCGTGTTGTGGCTGCACTGTGACCGGGCGGAGCTCTCCGGCGGTGCGGTGGCCGCACCGGGGAGCGGAATCGGGCCCGCAGGAGAAGCGGGGAACCGGGGAGGACCGGGGCGCGGCTCCGCCGGGCACCGACGGCGCCGCGGGTGCTGCGGGCGCGGGGCGGAAGCGTGCACGGTGCCCTGAGTGGGATTCGAACCCACACTGTACGAGGTTTGAGCTCGCTCGCTCTGCCGGTTGGCGTATCAGGGCTGCGGAGCGGGAACGGAGTCGACACAGCCGAAACCCGGCGACATGTCGCGGAAGCCGAGTCGCAACCCGGCTGCGGTTCCCGTGGCCGCTGCTGCTCATCGTAGCGGATCCCGGTAGCGTTCAGGGAACGCGGGAACCGTGTGCCAGAGGCTTCCACCGTGCGGAGCGGCGGTGCGCCCGTCCGACCGGCGGGGCCGCTTCCGGTGCGCGGCACGGGGGCGTCGCGCCGGGCGGTGGCCTGCGCACACCGGGCGCATACCGGGCCGCGCCGGGGTCGGCCTGCTTTAGCGGGTCCTCGCGCCCTCGGTATGGTAGGCGTGGTGCCGGTCGGCCGGGGCCACGGTCCACCCGGGTAGCGCGCCCGCCGACGTGCGGTTCACCTGCACCGACGCTTCGGCCCGGGGTTCGGCACCGGTCGGCCCCCGTATGCCTCCAGTTTTGCAGAAGGGAACCACGTGAATAAGCGATTCCGGGGACACGCGGCCCGGATTCCTCCTCGGCCGCACGGCCGGGGCATCCTTCGGGAGGAACGGTGACGACGACGCAGAGCCGCGTGGTGATCGCGGAAGACGAGGCCCTGATCAGGCTCGACCTCAAGGAGATGCTTGAGGAGGACGGCTATGCCGTCGTCGGCGAAGCCGGGGACGGCGAGACGGCGATACGCCTGGCGACCGAGCACCGGCCCGACCTCGTCATCCTCGATATCAAGATGCCCGTCCTCGACGGGCTGTCGGCGGCTGAGCGCATCGCCGCCGAGCGCATCGCCCCCGTCGTCATACTGACCGCGTTCTCCCAGCGCGAGCTGGTCGAGCGCGCCCGCGACGCCGGTGCGATGGCCTACCTGGTCAAGCCGTTCAACAAGGCCGACCTCACACCGGCCATCGAGATGGCCGTCAGTCGCTACGCCGAGCTTTCGGCCCTGGAAGCCGAGGTCAGCGGACTCCAGGAGCGTCTGGACACCCGCAAACTGGTCGAGCGCGCCAAGGGGCTGCTGCAGAGCCGGCACGGCCTCAGCGAACCCGAGGCGTTCCGCTGGATCCAGAAGAACTCCATGGACCGCCGGCTCACCATGCGCAAGGTGGCCGAGACCGTCGTCGAGACCCTCGGAGAGCAGGGCCCGCAGGAGCAGTAGCCCCGCAGCCCGATCCGGGCCCATTCGACCCGCCCCGGCGCGGAGCCTTCGCGCCGGGGTTGCGTATGCCCGGTCGGCGCAGGAGCGACAGCGGCCGCGGGCCCGCCGATTCCCACCCCCGCACCCCGCCGATTCCCACCCCCGCACCCCGCCGGCCCGGGACCGCGCACCGACACGGGCGGCGACGGGGCGGTCCGCGTCCGGCGTCGGGAACACCCCGAACGCCGCTGCGGAAATGCCCCGTCAACAGGAGCGATGTCCCGTTTCCATCACGGATGCACACAAAGCGGTGAAGTTTGGATCACGCGGCATAAGAGATGCTGAACGCACTCGGTAAAGCGGGCTAAACTCACGCCACCGAACAGCAACCAGCCGGAATCGGACACAGACCGGCTCCGGCCACTGACGAATGCGCAAGGAGCGCGAGTGCGCACACGCCTCGTTACGGTGCTGCTCGCCCTGATCGCCGCCACCCTGGCGATCCCGGGGCCGGTAGCAGCAGACACCCAGGGCGGTGCGTCGCTCTTCGGCCAGATCCGCCAACCCGGCGACGACGACGCGGGTGTCCAGGACATCGGCATCACCGTCTCGCAGGACGGCGAACAGGTCGGCGAAGCGACCACCGACTCCGACGGCAATTGGGAAGTGGAACTGCCCGACCCGGGCGGCTACCACGTGGTGCTCGACGAGGAGTCGGTGCCCGACGATTACGACGTCATGCAAGTCCCGGCGGGA
This sequence comes from Streptomonospora salina, assembly GCF_014204715.1. Taxonomy (NCBI): domain Bacteria; kingdom Bacillati; phylum Actinomycetota; class Actinomycetes; order Streptosporangiales; family Nocardiopsidaceae; genus Streptomonospora; species Streptomonospora salina. The sequence continues at coordinate 455,667 of NZ_JACHLY010000001.1, read as the reverse complement.
GCCGAGCGCGACGTCGAGGTCCGCGAAGACCAGCGTTTCGCCGTCGTCTACCGACTGGCCCCGGCCGGGCAGGGCCAGGCCCCCGCCTCTCCCGGCGAGTCGGAGTCGGACGGCGCCGAGGAGACCGGCGACGCCGACGGTTCGGGATCGGCCGACGGCGACGGCGAGGGTGGCGTAGACGCCCCCGCCGCACCCGAAGGATCGGGCATGACCGGCGAGGTCGTCTCGCTGACGCTGGCCGGCCTGCTCTTCGGACTGATCATCGCCATCTCCTCGGTCGGACTCTCGCTGATCTTCGGCACCACCCGGCTGATCAACTTCGCCCACGGCGACATGGTCACCTTCGGCGCGATCATGGCGATGATCTTCAGCGGGACCTCGGCGCTGACCTCCCTGCACGAGCCCTTCCGGGACGTCCCCGGCCTCAGCATGCTCACCAACCCCTTCGTCGTGGCCACCGTGCTCGCCGTCGCCTGCGGCGGACTGCTCGGCGGACTGCTGGAGCGGTTCCTGTGGCGGCCGCTGCGCAGGCGCAACGTCGCGATGATCCAGATGTTCATCGTCAGCATCGGCATCGCCCTGCTGCTGCGCCACCTCCTGCTGGTGGTCTTCGACGCCAACCGGCAGAAGTACGTGCAGTTCCGGATCCAGGACATGATCGAGTGGGGGCCGATCGCCGTCACGCCCCGCGACCTGTCGATCATGGTGGTGTCGGTCCTGGTGCTGGTCCTGGTCGCGAGCATGCTGCAGTTCACCCGGATCGGCAAGGCCATGCGCGCGGTCTCCGACAACCGCGACCTGGCCGAATCCTCCGGCATCGACGTCGGCAGGGTCACCGTCTACGTCTGGGTGCTGGGCGGATCGCTGTCGGCGCTGGGCGGCGTGTTCCTCGGGCTGAACCAGTCGGTGTACTGGCAGATGGGATTCCACCTGCTGCTGCTGATGTTCGCCGCGGTGATCCTGGGCGGGCTGGGAACCGCCTACGGCGCCATGGTCGGCGGCCTGGCGATCGGCCTGATCGCCCAGCTGTCGACGCTGTGGTTCTCGCCGCAGCTGATGAACGTCTGGGCGCTGCTCATCATGATCGTCGTGTTGTTGGTCCGACCGCAGGGGATCCTCGGTCGGCGCGAGCGGGTCGGCTAAGGGAGACGGACGATGGACACAATGACGATCCTCGCCTTGTCCCTGGAGACGGCGATCGGGCCGATCGCGGCCGTCTACGTGCTCGCGGCCATCGGCCTGAACATGCACTTCGGCTACACCGGACTGCTCAACTTCGGCCAGGTCGGGTTCATGCTCGTGGGCGCCTACGGCGTCGCGATCAGCGTGACGACCTTCGGGCTCCCGCTGTCGGTGGGCTTCGTGATCAGCCTGGGCTGCTCTGCGGTGCTGGCGCTGCTCCTGGGAATCCCGACGCTGCGGCTGCGCTCGGACTACTTGGCGATCTCCACCATCGCGGTGGCCGAAGTGCTGCGGCTGGTCTACCGTGCCGAGTTCGCCCGCCCGGTCACCGGAGGCGTCTACGGCCGCAACAGCTTCGCCGACGCCTTCTACGCGGCCAACCCGGTACCCGCGGGCTCCTACGGTGTGGGCGACGTCGACTTCGACGCCGACCAGCTGTGGCTGACGCTGATCTGCTGGGGCCTGGTGGCACTGGGCGTGGCGATGACCGCGCTGCTGATGCACAGCCCGTGGGGCCGTGTCATCAAGGGCATCCGCGAAGACGAGGACGCGGTGCGCAGCCTCGGCAAGGACGCGTTCACCTACAAGCTGCAGAGCCTGGTCTTCGGCGGCGTGTTCGGCGGATTGGCCGGGGCCATGATCGCGCTCAACCAGCAGAACATCCACCCCGACCAGTTCATGCCGCAGGTCACCTTCTACCTGTGGGCGATGCTGCTGCTGGGCGGGGTCGGCACCCTCTGGGGCCCGGTCGTCGGCCCGATGATCATGTGGTTCCTGCTCACGCTCTTCGACGAGACCCTGCGCAGTATCGCCTCGACGGATGTGCTGCCGTTCCTGGCCACCTCCGATTCCGGTCCGCTGCGCCACGCCCTCGTCGGCGTGGTCCTGATGCTGCTGATCATCTACCGACCGCAGGGCATCGTCGGAAACCGCAAGGAGATGCTGGTCAATGTCAAGTGACGCGACACGCGGCGCGCCCGAGGCGGGCCGGGACCTGATGTCGGGCGCCGAACCCGAGGTCGGCTCGGGCAAGACCGACCCGATCCTGCGGGCCGACGGGGTCCGCCGCTCCTTCGGCGGCCTGACCGCCGTGGACGTGGGCCACCTGGAAGTCCAGCGGGGCACCATCACCGCGCTGATCGGCCCCAACGGCGCCGGCAAGTCCACGCTCTTCAACGTGCTCACCGGCTTCGACCGGGCCGACGCGGGGGAGTGGACCTTCCAGGGCCGCAGGTTCGACGGCCTGGCCGGGCACAAGGTCGCCCAGCGCGGCATGGTGCGCACGTTCCAGCTCACCAAGGCGCTGACCCGGCTCACCGTGCTGGAGAACATGCTGCTGGCCGCGCCCGGCCAGCGCGGCGAGCGCTTCGTCGGCGCCTTCGGCCGCTGGCTGTGGACCGGCCAGGAGGCCGCCAACCGCGAGCGCGCCATGGAGCTGCTGGCGCGGTTCAAGCTCGACGCCAAGAAGGACGACATCGCCGGCAGCCTCTCCGGCGGCCAGCGCAAGCTGCTGGAAATGGCCCGAGCGCTGATGGTCGAGCCGGCCATGGTGATGCTCGACGAGCCGATGGCCGGAGTGAACCCCGCGCTGGTGCAGTCGCTGCTGGAGCACATCACCTCCCTGCGCGACGAAGGCACCACGGTGCTGTTCGTCGAGCACGACATGGACGTCATCATGGGCATCAGCGACTGGATCGTGGTCCTCGCCCAAGGCGGGGTGATCGCCGAGGGCCGGCCCGCCGACATCCGCTCCGACCAGCAGGTCATCGACGCCTACCTGGGAGCGCACCACGACGATCCCGACGCCGGCGCGGACGGCCGGGGCGACCGGAAGGAGGGGCAGCCGTGAGCGGGTCCGAAGAAGCCGAGCGGGCCGAGCGGGCCGGGCGGGAAGCGCAGGCCCAAGGCGGCGCGGCCGAGCGCCCGCCGGAGAGCCCGGACGAGGCCGGCCAGCTGCAGGAGCACCGCGAGGAGGTGCTGGATCAGGCGGGCCCCGCCGAAGGCGTGGGGGACCACTCCCGGTACCTGCTGGTCGCCGACGAGGTGAAGGCCGGCTACGTCCCCGAGGTCAACATCCTCGACGGGTGCACGCTGACGCTGCGCGAAGGCGAAGTCGTCGGCATCATCGGGCCCAACGGCGCGGGCAAGTCCACCCTGGTCAAGACCGTCTTCGGGCTGCTTCCGGTCCGCGGCGGCAGCATCACGCTGCGCGGCGAGAGCATCGTCGACCGCAGTGCCCACGAGCTGGTCTCCAACGGGGTGGGCTACGTGCCCCAGAGCCAGAACGTCTTCCCGAGCCTGACGGTCGAGGAGAACCTGGAGATGGGCGTGTTCCTGCGCCCCAAGGTCTTCCGGCGGCGCATGTCGGCCGTGGCGGAGCTGTTTCCGCTGCTGGGCGAGCGCCGCAAGCAGAAGGCCGGGGCGCTGTCGGGCGGCGAGCGCCAGATGGTGGCCATGGGCCGCGCATTGATGATGGAGCCGTCGGTGCTCCTGCTGGACGAGCCCACGGCCGGCCTCTCGCCGGTCTTCCAGGACGAGGTCTTCCACCGCGTCCGCGAGATCAACGCGACGGGCGTCTCGGTCGTCATGGTCGAGCAGAACGCCCGGCGCTGCCTGCAGGTCTGCGATCGCGGCTACGTGCTCGACCAGGGCCGCAACGCCTACACCGGTACCGGGCGCGAGCTGCTGGAGGACCCCAACGTCATCGAGCTCTACCTGGGCACCCTGGCCAAGGCGGAGTAGCGGCGACCGCGGAGACGGCGGCCCGGACGCGGGGGCGGTGCGCACGGCGCACCGCCCCCGCGTGCCGTGGAGCGTGCCCCGGTGGGGCTGCCGGAAGCGGGCGGGGGCCACGCGCTTCGTGCGCCCGGCCCCGTCGCCGCAGCCTCCGCTTCAGGGCGGCCCGGCCCGTGCGGATTCCGGAGGGCTCCTCCGGCCGGGCGCACGAAAAGCCCCCGGCCGGTCCGGGGGAGACCGGCCGGGGGCCTGTGCCGCAGGCGGTGCGCGCCTGCGCGTAAGCGGCCTTAGGCCTCGGAGTCCACGGTGATCTCGTCCTGCTTGCTGTGGGCCCCGTCGTCGCCGTAGCCGTAGATCTGGAACGTCGCCGAGGTGACGTTGCCGTCCTCGTCGAAGTTCAGCGGACCGCTGACACCCTGGTAGTCGATGTCCTCGCCGTCGGCGATCAGGTCCTTGCACTCCTGGAAGCCGGAGCACTCGGTGCCCTCACGCGAGACCGAGCGGATCTCCTCGACGAAGACCGTGGGATCGGTGCTCTCGGCCTGCTCGGCGGCCAGAGCCGTGACGATGCCGCAGTCGTAGACCTGCCCGGAGAACTGGAGGACCTCCAGCTCCTCGTCGAAGGACTGCAGGCCGTCGATGAACTCCTGCTCGCCGTTGTCGGGCGCGGTGCCCTGGAAGCCGGCGACGGTGCTGGAGTCCTGGGCGTCGATCTTCTCGGCCAGGGTCTCGTCGTTCAGGCCGTCGGTGCCGTACATCGTGTCGGCGCTGACACCGTCCTCGATCAGGCCGGTGATGATCTGCACGCCCTCCTCGAAGGCGACCAGCACGACCGCGTCGGCGTCGGCGGCGGAGATGTCGCTGACGACCGAGTCGAAGTTGGCGGTGTTGGGGTCGTACCCCTCGTTCGCGGCGACCTCGATGCCGTTCTGCTCCAGCGCGTCGGCGGCGGCGTTCGCCAGGCCTTCGCCGTAGTCGTCGGCCCGGTAGGAGATCGCGACGCTCTGGTGGCCGTCCTGGGCGATCTGCTGGGCGAGGACCGGGCCCTGCATGGTGTCGCTGGGCGCGGTGCGCCAGTAGTAGCCCGTGTCGTCCTCGGCGGCCAGGCCGGGCGCGGTGTTGGAGCCCGAGCACTGGACGACCTCGGCGCCGGTGACGGAGTCCATGATGGCCTGGGTCATGCCCGAGGCGGCTGCGCCCAGGATGATGTCGGCGTCCTGGTCGATGAGGCGGCCGGCGGCGTCGTTGGCCTGGGCCGCGTCGTTGGCCTCGTCCCCGGACAGGATGCCGGGGACCTCCGAGTCGAGCACGCCGCCGGCGTCGTTGATCTCCTGCAGCGCGTACTTGGCGGCGCTGATCTGGGGCGGTCCGAGGTGGGAGAGGTCCCCGGTCTCGGGGAAGACGTATCCGTACTGCAGCGGATCGTCGCCGCCACCGCCTTCGTCTCCGCCTCCGCCGCCGCAGGCGGCCAACCCGAGGGTGAGGGCCGCGGCCGCCGCGGTAACGCTGAGGGCCTTCTTGCTTGGCATCGAGGACACTCCGTTCAACCGGCTGGGTAGCGCTGGGGGCGCCGTGGCCGCTGCGAGGGTGATCGCACTTAACCACGGGCGTTAGCGGAGCTTAAACACACGCGGTCCGATCGCGGTAGGCCGGATGGCATCTCGGTGCCGAGTCGGATTCATGCCGTTATCTCTCCGTAGTCCCATGCCGGCGGCATATTCGCTGCTCAGAGCCGATTTTCACGAATCGCGCCGTGATGCTCATCCTCGGTGACCACGCCGAGTGCACTGCGGCGCGCGGCCGCCGAGCGTCCCGGCGCCCCGTCCGCGCCGCGGTGCGGCGCCGGTGAACCGGTCCCGGCGCCGCACCCCGCACGCCGGCCGGTCAGGCGTCGCGCAGCATGCAGGTCAGACGCGCGGTGCACACCCGGCGGTCCCGGTCGTCGGTGACGGAGATGTCCCAGCTGGCCAGCGTGCGGCCGAGGTGGACGGCCTCGGCCACGCCGGTGATGCGGCCCTCGCCGACGCTGCGGTGATGGGTCGCGTTGATCTCGATTCCCATGGCGATCCGGCCTTCACCCGCGTGGAGCATCGACCCCACCGAGCCCAGCGTCTCGGCCAGCACGCACGAAGCGCCCCCGTGCAGGATCCCGTAGGGCTGGGTGTTTCCCTCCACCGGCATCCGCCCCACCACGCGCTCGGACGAGGCTTCCAGCAGCTCCAGCCCCATCCGCTCGCCGAGGGTGCCGCCCATGTTGCCGGCGCCGGTCATCTCGGCCAGCCGGTCCGCGTCGATCGCCATCGGTCTCTTCCCGCCTCCCGTGTGGTGTCGGGGCCGCCGCCGGCGCCGGGCGCCCGCGGGCACCGCCCCGCCGTCGTCGCCGCGCGCACCTGCCGGCGCCGGCCCGTCGGACGCCGCAGGCGCCGCGGCCCGCGAGCCGACGGCCCCGGTCGAACGGCGCAACGCGCGAATGTCCGCACGGCATCCTAGGATTCACCTGTGGCGACGACAGAGCAGACCCCCGGACAGAACGGTACGCCGACGGCGCAGCAGCCCCCGCCCGAAAACGGGCGGCTGCTACTGCTGGACGGCCATTCCATGGCGTTTCGCGCATTCTTCGCGCTACCCGCCGAGAAGTTCACGACCAGCACGGGCCAGTCCACCAACGCCGTCTACGGCTTCACCTCGATGCTGATCAAGCTGCTGCGCGACGAATCGCCCACGCACATCGCGGTGGCCTGGGACCTGTCGGGGCCCACTTTCCGCCACGAGACCTACGCCGACTACAAGGCCGGGCGCAACGAGACGCCGCCGGAACTGCCCTCCCAGGTGGAGTTCGTCCAGGAGCTGCTGAAGATGGTCGGCATCGCCAGCGTGTCGGCCACCGGCTACGAAGCCGACGACGTCATCGCCACCCTCACCGCCCGCGCACGCGAGCACGGCATGGAGACCCTCATCGCCTCCGGCGACCGCGACGCCTTCCAACTGGTGGACGACACCTGCACGGTGCTCTACCCGGGCCGCAGCATCTCCGAGCTCACCCGCATGACCCCGGAGGCCGTCGAGACCAAGTACGGCGTTCCGCCCGAGCGCTATCGCGACCTCGCCGCCCTCGTCGGCGAGAAGGCCGACAACCTGCCCGGTGTGCCCGGAGTCGGCCCCAAGACCGCCGCCAAGTGGATCGCCAAGTACGGCTCGCTGGACGACCTCGTCGCCCGCGCCGACGAACTCACCGGCAAGGCCGGGCAGAACCTGCGCGAGCACCTCGACCAGGTCCTGCGCAACCAGCAGCTCAACCGCCTCGACCCCGACATCGAGCTGGAGCGGCCCGTCGACGGGCTCACCCGCGTCCAGGCCGACCGCTCCGCCGTGGACGGCCTCTTCGACAACCTGGAATTCGCCTCCACCCTGCGCGACCGCCTGTTCGCCGTTCTCGGCGACCCCCGGGGCGACGACGCACCGGCCGAGGACGAGGGTTTCACCGTCGAGCTGACCGTGCCCGCCCCCGGAGAACTCGGCTCCTGGCTGCGGGCCAACGCCGCGGACGGCGCCCGCTGCGGCGCGGCCTTCGCCGGGACCTGGGGCGCGGGCGCCGGCACCCTCACCGGCATCGCGATCGCCACGGCCCAGGGCCCGGCGCTGTGGGCCGACCCCGCCGAACTCGGCGCCGAGGACGCCTCCGCTCTGGCCGCCTGGCTGGCCGACCCCGAGCTGCCCAAAGCCCTGCACGAGGCGAAAGGGCCGCTGCTGGCCTTGTGGGCCCACGGGTTCGAGCTGGGCGGTCTCACCAGCGACCCCGCACTCGCCGCTTACCTCGTGCAACCCGGCGGGCGCAAGTTCGATCTGGCCGACCTGTGCCGGCGCTTCCTCAACCGCGAGCTCGGCGAGCAGCAGGGCGACTCCGGCCAGCTCTCCTTGGACATCGGCGGCGCGGGCGGCGACGAGGGCGAGTCCGATCCGCGCGCCGCCGAGCGCCGGGAGCTGGCCACCTACGCCCGCGCCACCCTCGACCTGGCCGCCGGGCTCGACGCCGACCTGGACAAGCGCGGCGGCGCGGCCCTGCTGCGCGACGTGGAGCTGCCGCTGCTGCGGGTGCTGGCGCGGATGGAGTGCGCCGGCATCGCCGCCGACCGCGCCTATCTCGACTCGCTGGAGCAGGAGTTCGCCGCCGCGGTGCGCGAGGCGGTCGACGAGGCGCACCGGGCGGTGGGCCGCGAATTCAACCTCGGCTCGCCCAAGCAGCTCCAGCAGGTCCTCTTCGACGAGCTCGACCTGCCCAAGACCAAGAAGATCAAGACCGGCTACACCACCGACGCCGACGCGCTGACCTGGCTGGCCGGGCGCACCGACCATCCGCTGCCGGGCATCCTGCTGCGCCACCGCGACCAGACCCGGCTGCGCACCACGGTCGAGGGCCTGATCAAGACCGTCGCCGACGACGGGCGCATCCACACCACCTACAACCAGACCGTGGCGGCCACCGGCCGCCTCAGCTCGGTCGAACCCAACTTGCAGAACATCCCCGTGCGCACCGAGGCCGGGCGGCGCATCCGCCGCGCCTTTGTGGTCGGCGCGGGCTATCACGACCTCCTTACGGCCGACTACAGCCAGATCGAGCTGCGGATCATGGCCCACCTCTCCGCGGACGAGGCGCTCATCGAGGCCTTCCAGACCGGCCGCGACTTCCACGCCGAGATCGCGGCCCGCGTGTTCGGCGTAGGCGTCGACGAGGTCGACGACCAGGCCCGCGCCCGGATCAAGGCGATGAACTACGGCCTGGCCTACGGGCTCAGCGAGTACGGGCTGTCCCAGCAGCTGGGGATCGCACCCAAGGAGGCCAAGAGCCTCGTGGACGACTTCTTCGTGCAGTTCGGCGGGGTGCGCGACTACCTGCACGCCGTCGTCGAGCGCGCCCGCCGCGACGGCTACACCGAGACCATGCTGGGCCGTCGCCGCTACCTGCCCGACCTCACCAGCGACAACCGCCAGCGCCGCGACATGGCCGAGCGCATGGCGCTGAACGCGCCCATCCAGGGGTCGGCCGCCGACATCATCAAGGTCGCCATGCTCGACGTCCAGGCCGGGCTGGCCGAGGGCGGATACCGCTCCCGGGTGCTGCTGCAGGTCCACGACGAACTCGTGCTGGAGGTCACCGAGGACGAGCTCGGCGCCGTCCGGAAACTGGTGTCGGAAAAGATGTCGGGCGCCTATGATCTGCGGGTGCCGCTCGCCGTCTCGGTGGGCGTGGGGCGCGACTGGCACGACGCCGCGCACTGAGCGGCCGGTGCGGCCGGTCGGCGCGCGTGTCGCCGGCGGGCAGTCCGCCCCGAGACCGACGCCGACACCCCGCGCCCGGCGAATCCGGTGCCGAGGCGGGCGCAGTCCGCAAGGAGGCGAGTGCGATGCCGGCATCCCGCGGCCCCGACGGACCCCGGGTCGCGTTGCGCGAACGCGAACTCGCGTGGCGGTTCTCCCGTTCGGGCGGACCGGGCGGCCAGCACGCCGACACCGCCGACACCCGGGTCTCGCTGTCGGTGGACGTGGCCGCCACGGAGTCGCTGACGCCCGAGCAGCGCGAGCGTGCGCTGAGTCGGCTGTCGGGGCGTCTGAGCGGGACCGTGCTGACCGTCACCGTCGAGGAGTCCCGCTCCCAGGCCCGCAACCGCGACCTCGCGCGCGAGCGCCTGGCCGGCCTGCTGTCCGGGGCGGCCGCCCCCGGCCCGCGCTCCCGGCGCTCGACCCGGCCCACCCGCGGGTCGACCGAGCGCCGCTTGGCGGCCAAGAAGCGCCGCGGCCAGGTCAAGCGCATGCGCGGGCGCGGCGGTGACGAGTAGGCGACGCCTCGGTGGCCGGCTCGGCCGTATGCGGCGAGCGCGGCGGCGCCGCCTGCGCGGGCCGGCGCCGGCGGGGGCGCGGTGGTGCGCCGCGGCGACGCCGGCCGGGCCGGGAGGCCGGGGCACTCGGCCGCTTCCGATTGACCTGGAGGCCCGCGTCTCATATTGTGCCAAGAGCGTTGTGGACTCGCGTGCGCAACTCGACCTCGGAGATCGTGCCGGTGTGACAGCCAGACCGCATACTCGACTCGAACCCCGAGGCATCGGGGGCGAAAGCCGGTCGGCACCTGGGATTCACGGTAGGGCCCGAATTCGCGATTCTTCGATTCAGGTCCGAATGCGTTTCGCACGGTGGTGATCCGGCCGCGTGATTCCGCGGCGCACCTATTCTGCCAATGTCCGTATCCGGAGTCCACCCACACATGACGAGCAGCACAGAGGCAACCTCGACACCCCAGGTAGCGGTCAACGACATCGGGTCCGAGGAAGCCTTCCTCGCGGCGATCGACGAGACCATCAAGTACTTCAACGACGGTGACATTGTCGAAGGCACCATCGTGAAGGTCGATCGAGACGAGGTCTTGCTCGATATCGGCTACAAGACCGAGGGTGTTATCCCGTCCCGGGAACTGTCGATCAAGCACGACGTCGACCCAGGCGAAGTCGTGGCGGTCGGCGACCACGTCGAGGCCCTCGTCCTCCAGAAGGAGGACAAGGAAGGCCGCCTCATCCTGTCCAAGAAGCGCGCGCAGTACGAGCGCGCCTGGGGCACGATCGAGAAGATCAAGGAAGAGGAGGGCGTCGTCACCGGCACGGTGATCGAGGTCGTCAAGGGCGGTCTGATCCTCGACATCGGACTCCGCGGCTTCCTGCCGGCCTCGCTCGTGGAGATGCGCCGGGTGCGCGACCTCCAGCCTTACGTGGGCCGCGAGCTCGAAGCCAAGATCATCGAGCTCGACAAGAACCGCAACAACGTCGTGCTCTCCCGCCGCGCCTGGCTGGAGCAGACCCAGTCCGAGGTCCGCCAGACCTTCCTCAACACCTTGCAGAAGGGCCAGATCCGCAAGGGTGTCGTTTCGTCGATAGTGAACTTCGGCGCCTTCGTCGACCTGGGCGGTGTCGACGGGCTCGTGCACGTGTCCGAGCTGTCCTGGAAGCACATCGACCACCCCAGCGAGGTCGTCGAGGTCGGCCAGGAGGTCACGGTCGAGGTCCTCGACGTCGACATGGAGCGCGAGCGCGTCTCCCTGTCGCTCAAGGCCACGCAGGAAGACCCCTGGCAGCAGTTCGCCCGCACGCACCAGATCGGCCAGGTCGTTCCCGGCAAGGTCACCAAGCTCGTTCCCTTCGGCGCGTTCGTCCGCGTCGAGGAGGGCATCGAGGGTCTGGTGCACATCTCCGAGCTGGCCGAGCGCCACGTGGAGATCCCCGAGCAGGTCGTCCAGGTCGGTACCGAGATCTTCGTCAAGATCATCGACATCGACCTCGACCGCCGGCGCATCAGCCTTTCGCTGAAGCAGGCCAACGAGAGCGTCTCGCCCGACCAGGTCGACTTCGACCCGACGCTCTACGGCATGGCGGCCGACTACGACGAGCAGGGCAACTACAAGTACCCGGAGGGCTTCGACCCCGACAGCGGCGAGTGGCTCGAGGGCTTCGAGACCCAGCGCGACGAGTGGGAGCGCCAGTACGCTCTGGCCCAGGCCCGCTTCGAGGCGCACCGCAAGCAGGTCGAGGAGGCCCAGGCCGCCGAGGCCGAGGCCGGCACCGAGGCCCCGTACGAGGGCGGCGAAGACGAAGCCGCCCCCGCCGCGGCGGCCCCGAGCGCCCCTGCCGCGCCCGAGCCCGACACCGGTGGCGCCCTCGCCTCCGACGAGGCGCTGGCCGCGCTGCGCGAGAAGCTCGCCGGCGGCAACGAGGGCTAAGACCCTCGCCGCACGCTCGGCACGCGAATCGCCAAGGGCCGCTCCCGGAAACGGGGGCGGCCCTTCGCTATGCTCGCCGCAGCCGCGTTCGTCCATGGACCACGGGAGCAGCGATGCCCACCCCGCCCGACCCGACCGTCCGGGCCGCAGCGGCCGAGGACGCCGGCGAAATCTGGACGCTGCAGCGGGCCGCGTTCGTCGACGAGGCCCAGCTGTACGGCGACCCGTTCGTCCTCGCGCTGGCGGAGACGCTCGACAACGTCCGCAGTGCCATCGCCCGCGGGCACGTGCGCACAGCCGTCGAGGGCACGCGGATCGTCGGCGCGGTACGCGGGCGCGCTGAGGGCGGCACCGGGCTGGTCAGCCGGCTGTGCGTGGCGCCCGACCGGCGCCGCCGCGGCATCGCCCGGGCGCTGATGCGGTCCGTGGAGGAGCGCTTGGTGCACGCCCATCCCGACGTCGCCGTGTTCGCCGCCGTCACCGGGCAGCAGAACGCGACCGACCTGCGCCTCTACCGCGGCCTGGGCTACGCCGAGACCCACCGCGAGCGCATGTCCGAGCATGTGGCGCTGGTGCACATGCGCAAGGCGGTCCCCGGGCGCGAGCCCCGGCCCGCCGGCGTTTAGGGTCGCCGGCATGCTGCGTGTGGGACTCACCGGAGGAATCGGATCCGGCAAGAGCGCGGTGGCCCGGAGGCTGGAGGGCCGCGGCGCGCTGATCATCGACGCCGATCGGATATCCCGCGAGGTGGTCGAGCCGGGCACCTCCGGACTGGAGGAGATCGTCGCCGGGTTCGGCGAGGACGTGCTCACCGACGAGGGCCGGCTGGACCGGCCCAAGCTCGGGGAGATCGTCTTCTCCGACACCGCGAAGCTGGCCAAGCTCAACGCGATCGTGCATCCGCGGGTGGGCGCCCGCACCGAGGAGCTGATGAAGGGCGCCTCCGCCGACGCGGTCGTCGTCTACGACGTCCCGCTGCTGGTGGAGAACGACCTCGGCGGCCTCTACGACGTCGTCGTGGTCGTCGACGTCCCCGAGGAGGAGCAGGTCGCCCGGGTCGTGCACAACCGCGGCATGGATTCCGACCAGGTCCGCGCCCGCATCCAGGCCCAAGCGACCCGCGAGCGCCGCCGCGCCGCTGCCGACATCGTCGTCGACAACTCCGGCACCCCCGAGGACCTGGACGCCCGGGTCGCCGAGGTGTGGGAGTACCTGCGCGAGCGCGCCTGAGGACGTCCGCGGCGGATCCGGCGATCGGACATACGCTCAGAGCATGCGCACCATGACCGCGGCAGAGGCGTCGCGCCGCTTCGCCGACCTGCTCGGCGCCGCAGAGATCCGGGCGGCGCTACAGCTTCCCGGTGGGCTGCGGACCGATCGAGCGCGGGGTTTTTACGGGGTGTGAGCGCTCACGACGGGAAAATCCGCGCGCTCGATCGGCGGTGGCGCGGGTGCGTGGGGCGTCACCGCTCGGGCAGGGGCCACGACGGGCCGTCGTGCGGGGTGTGCAGGCCGGGGCCGGTGAAGCCCAGCGCGCCGAGGCCGATGCGCTCTGCTCGGCGTGCGAGCAGGTACAAACGCAGGTCCCTGCGCCGCTGCTCGCGAACCAGGGTGAAGCCCTGCTGTTCGTAGTAGCGGACCAGTTCCGGGAAGAAGCACCCCCGCCTGACCCAGGCGCGGCCTTGCTGCGCTGCCTGGTCGACCGCCCACAGCGCGATGGCGGTGCCGGGCCTGTACCCCCGGTAGGCGTGGTGAACGACGGGTTCGCGGCGGACCGGCCGCTGTGGGAGCGCGACGGCGCCAAGTGCACCCCCTGCCGTCCCGGTTCCGACTGCCGTTGACCACCCGTTCCCGCGGAGCCGGCGCTGCGCGCGGTACCGGCCATTTCACCTGTTTTTCTACCGCACACGCAGCGTCGCCGCTACCGTGAGTCGGGTCCCGTCCCTCCGAGTCACAAGGGCCCCGACCATGGCCGATGCCACCTGCGACCTTGCGGGCTACTGGGACCGCTATGCCTCCGGAGTCGCCGCCGAGTCCCCCGAAGACGCGCTGAAGAACGCGTTCGGCTGGTGCCAGTACGAGGGCCACGGACCCGGCGACGAGCTGCTCGGGGAGCCGCTCTCCGCCCTGGAGCTCGGGTCCGGGCGCGGCAACGCCGTCGCCGCCCTGGCGTCGAAAGGGATCGAGGCCACCGGTATCGACGTCTCCCCGCTCCAGTGCGACCAGGCCCGCCAGCGGTGGGGGCACCTGCCCGGTGCCTCATTCACCCGAGGGGAGGGGTGCGCGTATCTCGCCGAGGCCGACCGCTGCTGGGACGCGATCTATTCGATCTGGGGAGCGCTGTGGTTCACCGACCCCGACCGGCTGCTGCCCCTGGTGCGTGAGCGCCTGGCACCGGGCGGGCGCCTGGTGTTCTCCCACGCGCCTCCCGTGCCCGGCAGCTACGGCGTCCAGGGCATGTACGGCGGAGGCTTCCGCGGCCGCCGGGTCTGGGTGTACCGGTGGGCCTACGAGCCCGAAACCTGGGAAGAGATCCTGACCCGGCACGGGTTCGCCGACGTGCGGGCGTGGACCGAGCCCGCCCCGGAACCCGACCGCATCGGCACGCTGATCGTGCAGGCGTCGCGCTGAGCGGGCGACGGTCGCGCGGATACGCAACCTCGCCGGATGCGGGCGCCGGCCAGCCGAGCCCGCCGCCCTACAGCGCCCCGTCGCGGGCGGCGGCGAGGAAGGCGTCCCACTCGCCGGCGGGGAAAGCGAGATGGCCGAGATCGGGGTGCTTGGAGTCGCGCAGCGCGGCACCGGGGGAGGGGGAGAGGGGGGCGGCTTCGAGGCAGTCGACTCCCTGTCCGCTGTAGCTGCTCTTGTGGAAGGGGGCGGGGAGGGGGGCTACCTCGATGCAGTCCTGGCCTGCGCCACTATGACTGCTCTTGCGGAACTTCAGAGTTGTCACTGCTCACACTCTAGCGTTGAGATGACGTCGTTGATGAAGTCGATGGATTGGGCCACCGTGAGAGAGGCGTTGTGGGCCTCGCGCCACATCGCGTCGTAGCGCCGTATCTCCTCCTCTGCCTCAACGAAGAGGCTAGCTGTAGGGGTTTCCGAGTGTGCGATCGAGGGATCCGACGCTTCGGGGAACTCCATGATCACGAATCCGCCGAGGCTCGCTGCGTGCATCCCTGCTGAGAAGGGCAGCACGTGGACCGTCACGTGCGGGAGCCTTGCCATGTCGATGAGGTGGTGGAGCTGCTCCGACGTGCAACGAGGTCCGCCGGCAGGGCGGCGTAGGGCGGCTTCGTCGATGATGGCGGCATACTCCGGCGGGTAAGGGTGGGTGAGGATGCGTTGGCGTTCCATCCGCGCGTCCACGTGCCGCTTGACCTCGTCCTCCGCGAAGGCGTTGGTACCGGTGAAGACGGCGCGGGTGTAGGCGGGCGTTTGCAGGAGCCCTGGGATGACCTGGGGCTGGAACGTCTTGATGATCGACGCTTCGACCTCGAAGTCAGGCAGAGCTTGAGCGCCGAAGACGTCCTTGTACTTGGACCACCAGCCGCGCTCGGTCGCGTCTTTGGCCAACTGGTGCATCGCCAGGCGACTCTCGTTGTCCACCTCGTAGAGCCTGGCGAGCGAGTCTAGGTCAGAGAGGCGTATGCGCTTGAGCTCCGCGGTTTCGAGCTTCCCCAAGGTTGCGCGAGGAACGCCCGACTGCTTTGCAGCGGCATCGAGGGTCAGCTTGGCCGCCTCGCGGAGTTGGCGCAGGACTCGGGCGAGGCGACGGCGGCGCACCGTAGGACTGAGCGATCGTGTCATGAGGAGGACCCTAGCGGGATGTACGGAGATTCTCTATAAGACTTGATCATAGAGAATCTCTAACTACTATGTGTATATGGAAAGTGACTCAGAGGCCAGCACGGTTCTCCGGGTCACGCTATGCCGCACCCGCGTGCCTGTCCTGCGTTTGCGGGTGCTCCGCCCGCGTCCTGTCTCCTCCGCCCCCAGTCAAGGAGCCCTCCATGCCCACGCTCACCGCCGTCCCGCCCATGCCCGAGGTGACCGTCCCCCTCGGCCTGCTCATCCCGAACGGCTACGAGTACTACTTCAACCGCCGCCCCGACCGCCCGCACTTCACCCGCCGCGCGTTCGAGTTCCGCAGCGAGCCGGTGTTCCTGCCGCTGGTGCACGCCTTCCTGGACACGTGCGCGGCCGCGCAGAGCGAGGAGTACCGCTTCCTGTTCGACCTGCTGGGCACCGAGCTCGTCAGCAACGCCGTCAAGCACACCCGCTCAGGTCTGCCCGGCGGCACCTACACCCTGCGCGTGGACCGCTCGGCCACCGGCCTGACCCTGAACTGCCGCGACGGGGGAGACCGCGCCGATCGCCGCCCCGGCTACGGGCACCGCAGCCACCTGGCCGCCGCCCGGCCCGCGGACGGCGTCGCCTGCGAAGGCGGGCGCGGGCTGGCGCTGGTGGACAGCCTGGCCAGCGCATGGGGCGACAACGGCATGCCGCGGTTCCGCAAGGTGTGGTTCCGCCTGGACTCCGATCTGGCCGGAAGCGTCTGGCCCGATGCCTGAGCCGTCCCGAACCGCTGCGCCGGGGGTGGCGCGGCCGGGACCACGAGAGTGGCCGGCGCACGCCGCCCCCGGTGTAGGCGGGGAAACAGCCGGGAGTGCCGGCCCGCCCCGGTGCCGTCCCCGCACGGAGAACAAGGCCAGCTGGACCACGACGGGGATGGAGACCCCGATCTTCGGTCCGGATCAGTCGGTACGACGCCGTGTCCACGCACGACCTGGTGTCCAACGGGGGGCTTTCCGTTCCTGCCGCCGCCTCGGCGGGAAGGGCTCGACCTACGCGGAGCACATGCGCGACGCCGACATCGACGCTTTGATGGACGTGCTGCTCATGATCGAGGCGACCACCGCCCCGAGGCAGGACGCGCCGGGCTCCAGCACCGTGCGGATCAGCGTCCGCCGGAGCCGTCCGCGGCCGCTGCGCTGGGAATCCTCCGTGCGCGGGCCGTGTTGTCACCGGCGGGTTATAGCGTGGGCGGACATGTCGAACGCGAGGGGAGCTGAGGCGACGTGCGGCCGGTGACCGATATCCAGCGCAAGAAGGCGCCGTTCGAGGTGGTCTCGGAGATGACCCCCGCCGGCGACCAGCCTGCGGCCATCGCCGAACTCAGCCGCCGCGTGCAGGCGGGCGACGAGGACACCGTGCTGCTGGGCGCCACGGGCACCGGCAAGACCGCCACGGTGGCCTGGATGGCCGAGCAGCTGCAGCGGCCCACGCTGGTCATGCAGCCCAACAAGACCCTGGCCGCGCAGTTCGCCAACGAGTTGCGCGAAATGCTGCCCAACAACGCGGTCGAGTACTTCGTCTCCTACTACGACTATTACCAGCCCGAGGCCTACGTCCCGCAGACCGACACCTACATCGAGAAGGACTCCTCGGTCAACGACGAGGTCGAGCGGCTGCGGCACTCGGCGACCAACTCGCTGCTGACCCGGCGCGACACGATCGTGGTGTCCTCGGTCTCCTGCATCTACGGCCTGGGCACGCCCCAGGAGTACGTCGACAGGATGGCCGAGCTGGAGGTCGGCATGCGGATCGACCGCGACGACCTGCTGCGCAAGCTCGTCGAGATGCAGTACAGCCGCAACGACGTGTCCTTCACCCGGGGCACCTTCCGCGTGCGGGGCGACACCGTCGAGGTCATCCCGGTCTACGAGGAACTCGCCATCCGCATCGAGATGTTCGGCGACGAGGTCGAGCGGCTGCAGACCCTGCACCCGCTCACCGGCGAGGTCCTGGGCGAGGACGCCCACGTCTACCTGTTCCCGGCCTCCCACTACGTCGCCGGCCCCGAGCGCTTGGAGCGCGCCGTCGGCGACATCGAGGCCGAGCTGGGCGAGCGCCTCACCGAGATGGAGAACGCAGGCAAGCTGCTGGAGGCCCAGCGGCTGCGCATGCGCACGACCTATGACATGGAGATGCTGCGCCAGGTGGGCAGCTGCTCGGGCATCGAGAACTATTCGCGCCACTTCGACGGCCGCGAGCCCGGCAGCGCCCCCAACACCCTCCTCGACTACTTCCCCGAGGACTTCCTGCTGGTGGTCGACGAGTCGCACGTGACGGTGCCGCAGATCGGCGGCATGTTCGAGGGCGACGCCTCGCGCAAACGCACCCTGGTCGACCACGGCTTCCGGCTGCCCTCGGCACTGGACAACCGCCCTCTGAAGTGGGAGGAGTTCACCGAGCGCATCGGGCAGACGGTCTACCTCTCGGCCACCCCCGGCCCCTACGAGCTGCGCCGGAGCGGGGGCGACGTCGTCGAGCAGGTCATCCGTCCCACCGGGCTGGTCGACCCCGAGGTCGTGGTCAAGCCGACCGAGGGCCAGATCGACGACCTCGTGCACGAGATCCGCGAGCGCGCCGAGCGCCGGGAGCGCGTGCTGGTCACCACGCTGACCAAGAAGATGGCCGAGGACCTCACCGACTACTTCGCCGAGCTGAACATCCGCGTGCGCTATCTGCACAGCGAGGTCGACACGCTGCGCCGGGTCGAGCTGCTGCGCGAGCTGCGCACCGGCGAGTTCGACGTGCTCGTGGGCATCAACCTGCTGCGCGAGGGTCTGGACCTGCCCGAGGTGTCGCTGGTGGCCATCCTCGACGCCGACAAGGAGGGGTTCCTGCGCTCCTCCAGCGCGCTGATCCAGACCATCGGGCGTGCGGCGCGCAACGTCGCCGGCCAGGTCCACATGTACGCCGACAACGTCACCGACTCCATGCGCAGCGCCCTGGACGAGACCGACCGGCGCCGCACCAAGCAGCTGGCCTACAACGAGGCCAACGGCATCGACCCGCAGCCGCTGCGCAAGAAGATCGCCGACATCCTCGACTCGCTGGCGCGCGAGGACGTCGACACCGAGGAACTGATCGGATCGGGGTACCGCAAGGGCGGCCAGCAGGCCACCACCCCGGTGCCCGACCTGAAGGGGGCCGGATCCGAGCGGTCCGAGGACGTCAGCCGGATGCCGCGGGCCGATCTTTCCCAGCTCATCGAGCAGCTCAACGAGCAGATGCACCAGGCGGCCACCGATCTGCAGTTCGAGCTCGCTGCCCGGCTGCGCGACGAGATCAAGGAGCTCAAGCGCGAACTGCGCGGGATGGACGCCGCCGGGGTGAGCTGAACCGCCGCCCGCGCGAGCACGGCGGCGCTCGCGCGGGCGCATCGTCGTCCGGGCAGCCCCGGGCGGCCCGCGCCGTCGGCACCCGGGCCGCACCGTCGGCCGTCGCGCCCGTGTCCTCGGCGGTCAGCGGCGTGTGCGCGGCATCACCCCGGTCTCCGTGATCCCGGACGAATCGGCTACGGTTGGGCCGATCGGGCTTTGCCGCCCTGAAATTGCATAGCGACAATTTCAAAACGATCAGGGAAAATCTCGCCGCAATCGCGAGCGAAGGGACTCGTGAGGCGCTACTGTTTGCGTGTCCGTGTTGCGACGGTACGTGACCACTGTCCGGCTCCCGACAGCCGCGCCGGCGAGCCGAAGCGGGTGTGTGCGGGATGCGCGGCCTGGGAGGTGGGATGGGCGGTTATGTCGCCCGGGTGCGGAACGACGAGCTTCCGGGAAGCGGAACGGAGTTCGACCTGCTGGTCGACTCCGTCGCTATGCGCTGGCGGGAGGTCGATCCCCTGCTGCCGGCGCCGACGCGCCCGCGCAAGAGCACCTATCCGCTGCTGACGGTCAGCGACGAGGCCGGCCACCCGGTGGCCACCGGCACCATGCGCTACTCCTGGTACCAGCCCGGCGAGGTCGGCCGGACCTGGGGCATGCCCGACCAGCACTGGCTGACGCCCATCGTGGGCGGCCCCGACCCCGGACGCGCCTTGGACTCGCTGCTGTCGAGCTGGCAAGAGCAGTTGCAGCAGCTGCCCACCGGGACCGGATCGGAGTCGGCAGCACAGCTGACCTGGCCCGCGCGCGACGTTTTGGGCGTTCCGGCGCTGCAGGCGCACGGGCTCCAGCCCTACAGCGTCCTGGCCGCGCGCGAGCGGCGCCGCGGGGTGCCTCCCGCACTGCCGCCGCGCGACGTCACGATCCGCCTGGCCGACTCCCAGGACCTCGCCCCCATCGTCAGCCTGCTGATGGAGGAGCACCGCTATGAGGAGTTCTTCGGCGGGGTCTTCATCCAGCCCGAGACGCCCGAGCAGACCCGCCGGGTCGCCGCCCGCGCCCTGAGCCGCTCGCCCTCATGGGTGTGGCTGGCCGAGCGGCGGGGGCGTCCGGTCGGCCTGGTGTGGGTCTCGCCGCCCGATCGCGCCCGCTGGGCCGCCCCGCTGGTGCGGGCCGCGCCGGCCGCCCACATCGGCTACGGCGTCGTGGCCGAGGAAGAGCGCGGCCGCGGCATCGGCACGGCCCTGGTCAGCGAGGCCCATCAGGCGCTGGACGCCCACAACGTCCAGGTGTCCGTTCTCAACTACGCCATGATGAACCCTCTTTCGGGGCCCTTCTGGAACCGCATGGGCTACCGGCCCGTGTGGACCACCTGGGAGGTCCGTCCGGCGCTGGCGCTGCGCTGAGCTCCTGCCGAGGCGCACCGGCAGCGGGGCGTACTCGCGCGCTCGCCGGACGCGTCCGGCGCCGGCGGTATCGGGCATCCGCGTCGGACCGGATGGGATGATCGGGTCAGCCCTCGCCGGTCGGCCTATGATCCGGAGCACTATCCTGGGTGGCGGGGCCGGTGCCCGCCACCGCGCGCCCTAGCGCGCCCCGAGGCGCTCCGGCAGCGGGCGGCGCACCCGGCGGACCTGACGACGTGGAGACGGGAGTGGCGCAATGGCCGCGCAGCACGTGGAGATCGTCGAGGTCGGACCGCGGGACGGGTTGCAGAACGAGGAGACGCCGCTGCCGCCGGCCCGCAAGGTCGAGCTGATCGAGCGGCTCATCGGCGCCGGGGCCCGCAGGATCGAGGCCGTCAGCTTCGTCGACCCGCGGCGGGTGCCGCAGATGGCCGGCGCCGAGGAGGTCATGGCCGGCGTCCCGCGCCGCGCCGACGTCTCCTACATCGGTCTCGCGCTCAACCGCCGCGGCCTGGACCGTGCGCTGGAGGCCGGAGTCGACGAGGTCAACGTCGCCATCCCCGCCACCGACGGCTTCTGCCGCCGCAACCAGGGCTGCTCGGTCGCCGAGATGACCGACGCCTTCGCCGGAATCGCCGCGGCCGCCGCCGAGGCCGGCATGCCCGTCAGCGCGACCGTTTCCACCGCCTTCGGCTGCCCGTTCGACGGTGAGACCGATCCGGAGCGGGTGGCCGAGGTCGCCCGGCGGGCCGCCGAGGCGGGTGCCGCCGAGGTCGCCCTGGCCGACACCATCGGTGCGGGCGTGCCCGGCCAGGTCGCCGACGTGATCGGGCGGGTCCGCCCGGTCGTCGGGGAAGCCCGGCTGCGCTGCCACTTCCACAACACCCGCAACACCGGTTACGCCAACGCCCACACCGCCGTCGCGCACGGCGTCACCGTGCTGGACGCCAGCGTCGGCGGTTTCGGCGGCTGCCCCTTCGCCCCCGGCGCCACCGGCAACATCGCCACCGAGGACCTCGCCTTCCAGCTCGACCGCAGCGGCCTGCACACCGGCGTCGACGCGGCCGAGACCGCCCGCACGGGCATGTGGCTCGGCTCGGTCCTGGGCGCCGCCCCCACGGCCCTGCTCGGCCGCGCCGGGGAGTTCCCGGCCGTGCGCGGCTGAGACACCGGGACGCCGGCGGCGCGGTGTGCCGGTGCGGACACCGTCGGTAGTATCTGCCTAGGCGGAGCGCGTCCGAGCGCGGCGCCGGTCCCGCCGCGGCCGCGGGGCGCGACCGGCCGCGGAGGCCGACCCGGGCCCGCGGCCGTCCCCTCGTCGAGCCCGAATCCGGGAGTTCCCCCATGCCCACCGCCCCTGTCCCCCCGGTCGTGCGCACCGCCCAGGCGGTCTTCCTGGGGTTCGCCGCCCTGGTCGTCCTGCGCGGGATCCTCGGTATCGCCGGTGCGCTGGTCGCCGGCGGCCAGGAGCCGGGCTATGTCATCGGCTACTTCTCCGTCGGCCCCGTCGTGGCTTTGGGCTTCGCCGGGACTGCGGCGGTGCTGCTCCAGCGCCGGGGCCGGTTCCCCCTCGCCTTCGCGCTGCTGACCGCAGTGGGAATGTGCGGGGCGGGACTGGCGAACCTGGCGGACATCCCGCCGCTGGGGCTGCTCTACGGCGTCCTGGGGGCGACGGCACTGGTGTTCGTGCTCCTGTCCGTGTCGTTCCTGCTCGACCGCGGCGGAGCACAAGTCCGGCAGGCCGGCCCCTACGCCGGTCCCCAGCCCTACCCCGGGCCGCCGTATCAGCCGCCCTACCCGGGGCAGCCGCACGCGGGCGGGCCGTATGCGCAGCAGTACCCGCAGCAGCCCTACGCCGGCGGGCCGTATCCGCAGCAGCACCCGCAGCAGCCCCGCCCCCAGCACGGCGGGCAGCCCTATCCGCCGCCGGCCCCGGGGCAGCCGCCGCCGCACCGGCCTCCCGACGGCGGCCCGGCAGACCGGTAGCGGTTCGCCGCGCCGCGCCGCCGCCCGCATCCCGGCGTCGCGGCAGGGCAGCCCCGCCGCCGCCGGGTGCGGGTGTCGCGCGGGATGTGCCGGGGCGGGGGTGCGGCGCTGTTATCCTGGTGGCCCGTGGAGTCCGAGGTCGCGGACGGGGCCGAGCCCCTTCGGCGCCGGGCACCGCACGGGCCTCCGAGCCGAACCGGGCGCCCGTCGCCGTACGACCACGGGAGCAATCTTTGGCAACCGCCACGAGTACCAAACATCTTTTCGTCACTGGCGGGGTCGCCTCCAGTCTGGGCAAGGGTCTGACCGCATCCAGCCTCGGGCGGCTGCTGAAGTCGCGTGGCCTCCGCGTCACCATGCAGAAGCTCGACCCTTACCTCAACGTCGACCCCGGCACGATGAACCCCTTCCAGCACGGCGAGGTGTTCGTCACCGACGACGGCGCCGAGACCGATCTCGACATCGGCCACTACGAGCGCTTCCTCGACACCGAGCTGTCGGCCTCGGCCAACGTCACCACCGGCCAGGTCTACTCCAGCGTCATCGCCAAGGAGCGCCAGGGCGCCTACCTCGGCGACACCGTGCAGGTGATCCCGCACATCACCAACGAGATCAAGGCGCGCATCTACGCGATGGACTCCGCCGACGTCGACGTGGTCATCACCGAGATCGGCGGCACCGTCGGCGACATCGAGTCCCAGCCCTTCCTGGAGGCGGTGCGCCAGATCCGCCACGAGATCGGCCGCGACGACTGCTTCTTCCTGCACGTGTCGCTGATCCCGTTCCTGGGCCCCGCCGGCGAGCTGAAGACCAAGCCCACCCAGCATTCGGTGGCGGCACTGCGCAACATCGGCATCCAGGCCGACGCGATCGTGTGCCGCTCGGACCGGCCCATTCCGCAGAGCATGAAGAGCAAGCTCAGCCTGATGTGCGACGTGGACGAGGGCGGCGTGGTCTCCACCCCCGACGCCCCCTCGATCTACGACATCCCCAAGGTTCTGCACCGCGAAGGCCTGGACGCCTTCGTCGTGCGCCGCCTGGGCCTGGCCTTCCGCGACGTCGACTGGACCGAGTGGGACAACCTGCTGCGCCGCGTCCACCAGCCCGACCGCGAGGTCACCATCGCCCTCGTCGGCAAGTACATCGACCTGCCCGACGCCTACCTGTCGGTGACCGAGGCGGTGCGTGCCGGAGGCTTCGCCGAGAACACGCGGATCTCACTGCGCTGGGTGGCCAGCGACCAGTGCGATACGCCCGAGGGCGCCGAGCGCGAGCTGGGCGGCGCCGACGGCGTGCTGGTCCCCGGCGGGTTCGGGGTGCGCGGTATCGAGGGCAAACTCGGCGCGATCCGCTACGCCCGCGAGAACCGCATCCCGCTGCTGGGGATCTGCCTGGGGCTGCAGTGCATGGTCATCGAGTACGCCCGCAACGCGGCGGATCTGGCCGGGGCCAACAGCGCCGAGTTCGACGACAAGGCCGAGGACCCGGTCATCTCCACCATGGCCGACCAGACCGACGTCGTCGCCGGCGAGCGCGACATGGGCGGCACGATGCGGCTGGGCCTGTACCCGGCCGAACTGGCCGAGGGCTCCATCGCCCGCGAGCTCTACGGCGAGGACCGCGCCCAGGAGCGCCACCGGCACCGCTACGAGGTCAGCAACGCCTACCGCGCCACGCTGGAGGCGGCCGGGATGGTGTTCTCGGGGCTGTCGCCCGACGGCCGGCTCGTGGAGTACATCGAGCTGCCCCGGGACCGGCACCCCTTCTTCTTCGCCACCCAGGCCCACCCCGAGCTGCGCTCCCGGCCCACCCGCGCCAGCCCCGTGTTCCGCGGACTGGTCGCGGCCGCCGTGGACCACGCGGCGGGCGCCGACGCCGCTCCGGTCGCGGAGGCGGCCCCGCACGGGTCCCCTGAGGCGGCGCTCGCGGAGGCGGACGCGGCTGCCGAGGCGGCGGAGGCGGCCGACACCGCCGAGCGGGCATGACCGGCGAGCCCACGCCCTTCCAGGAGGAGGCCTCCGGCGCGCTCGCCGATCGGCCGGAGAGCTGGAAGGTCGAACGCACCAGTGCGGTCTACAGCGGCGCGAAGACCGCCACCCGGGTCGACCACGTGCACATGCCCGGCCGCGGCGGCGCCGACGAGGTCGTGGCCCGGGAGTACCTGGACCACCCCGGCGCCGTGGCGGCGCTGGCTCTGGACGAGCGCGAGCGTGTGCTGATGCTCGACCAGTACCGCCACCCCGTGGCCCACCGGCTGTGGGAGCTGCCCGCCGGGGTGCGTGACGAGGAGGGCGAGCGGCCGGTCGCCACCGCCGCGCGCGAGCTGCGCGAGGAAGCGGGCTTCGCCGCCGAGGACTGGTACGAGCTAGCGGACTTCTTCCCCTCGCCCGGTTTCTCCAGTGAGCGCATCCAGGTGTTCCTGGGGCGCGGGCCGACCCGCCTGGACGAGGCCGAGATCGGCTTCGACCGCATCCACGAGGAGACCGACATGGTGCTGCGGTGGGTGTCGCTGCAGGAAGCCGTGCAAGCGGTGCTGGAGGGGCGGGTGCGCAACGGCGCCGCTGCGGTGGGCGTGCTGGCGGCCGCCGCGGCGTCCCGCGGCTCTTTCGCCTCCCTGCGGTCGGCCCGCACCGGCGGTTAGGACCTCCGGGCCGCGGCGCGCAGGATCCGCCGCGGCCCTGAGCGCGCCCCGAAACCCGCCCGCCTTCCGCCGATCCTGCTCTTTCGTCCGAATCGGTGGGGTTGCGTGCCATGTCGGTGGTGGCGGCATCGCGGTGGTTGCTGGCGGTATCGCCGTGTCGAGCCGCCGATGTCGCCCGCCTGTGGCATGATCGCCCCGAAGCTCTGAGCCCTCGGCACGGCGGAAGGCGGGTGATCCCGACGGTGTCCCCCGAACACGGGAGCGCCCGCGCAGAGCCCGCCGCCGCGCTGGACGCGGCTGTGGCCGGATACCTCGACCACTTGGCGGTCGAACGCGGCCTGGCCGCCAACACGCTGTCCTCCTACCGCCGCGACCTGCGCCGCTACCTGGAGTTCCTGGCCGGGCGGGGCATCGGTTCGCCGGCGGCGGTCGCCGAGACCGACGTCGCCGAATTCCTGCGCCGGCTGCGCGAAGGCGACACCGACCACCCCCCGCTGGGCGGGAACTCCGCCGGGCGCGCCGTGGTCGCCGTACGCGGCCTGCACCGCTTCGCCCTGCGCGAAGGACTGTCCGCCACCGACCCCGCAGGCGGGGTGCGCCCTCCCACGCCCGCGCGGCGCCTGCCCAAAGCGGTATCGCTGGAGGCGATCGAGTCGCTGCTGGGCGCCGTTCCCGGCGAGGGCGAACCCCGCTCCCTGCGCGACCGCGCCCTGCTCGAACTGCTCTACGGTACCGGGGCGCGCATCTCCGAGGCGGTGGGCCTGGACGTCGACGACATCACCCGGCTCGCCCCCGAACCCGCCCCCGGCCACGATGCCCCCGCCGACGCCGGACCCGAGGACGGCGTCGCCGCCGTGCGCTACCGCGGCAAGGGCGGCAAGGAGCGCCTCGTGCCGATCGGGCGCTTCGCCCGTGCCGCGCTCGACTCCTATCTGGTGCGCGCCCGGCCGGTGCTGGCGGCCTCGGGCCGCGGAGCGCCCGCGCTCTTCCTCAACGCCCGCGGCGGGCGGCTGACCCGCCAGGGCGCCTGGACGGTGCTGCGCGCGGCCGCCGAGCGCGCCGGACTCAGCGACGTCTCGCCGCACACCCTGCGCCACTCCTTCGCCACGCACCTGATCGACGGCGGCGCCGACGTGCGCGTGGTCCAGGAGCTGCTGGGCCACGCCTCGGTGACCACCACGCAGGTCTACACCATGGTCACCGTCGACCGGCTGCGCGAGGTCTACGCCGCCAGCCACCCGCGCGCCAATGCCGCGGGGTGAGCCTTCGGAGCCGAGAGTTCGCGGCACGGCCGAGCTGCGTCGAGTGTCGCGTTGAACGATCGTGCACGGAGGCTCTAGAGTCGCGGCACGGCAGTTGGTTGCTGTCGACATATTGAGTTTTTCCGGCGGCCGGTACGTCGGGGGCGCAGCGGCGCTCGCACACGCCGGTCCGTAGGGAGGTCAAGGGTTGTGAGCTGGTCGGAGTACGACGATGCGGGGCCGGGGGCGCCCATCGACGAAAGCATGCCGGACTCCCCGGCGAGCAACCCATGGGGGGCAACGCGCAGCACGGGGGCTGAACTGCAAGCGAACAGACCTAAGCCGGAGTATCCGGATCCGGAGCCGTTGGACAGCCACGGTCCGGCACGGATTGTAGCACTGTGTAACCAGAAAGGCGGAGTCGGTAAGACCACCACGACCATCAACCTCGGCGCCGCCATGGCCGAGTACGGCAGACGCGTGCTGCTCGTCGACTTCGACCCGCAGGGGGCGCTGTCGGTGGGCCTGGGGCGGCTCGACCCGCGCGAGCTTGAGCTCACCGTCTACAACCTGCTCATGGAACGCGACGTCGGCGTCGAGGACGTGCTGCTCAAGACCGATATCGACGGCCTCGACCTGATCCCGAGCAACATCGACCTGTCCGCGGCCGAGGTGCAGCTGGTGGGGGAGGTGGCGCGGGAGCAGATGCTCGCGCGCGCCCTGCGCCCGGTCGTGCAGGACTACGACGTCGTGCTCATCGACTGCCAGCCCTCGCTGGGGCTGCTCACCGTCAACGCGCTCACCGCGTCCGACGGGGTCGTGGTACCGCTGGAGTGCGAGTTCTTCGCGCTGCGCGGCGTCGCGCTGCTCATGGACACCATCCAGAAGGTGCAGGAGCGGCTCAACGAGCAGCTTGTCATCGACGGGTTCCTGGGCACCATGTACGACCCGCGAACGCTGCATGCGCGCGAGGTCCTGTCGACCATCGTCGACGGATTCGGCGACAAGGTCTACGGCACCGTCATCAACCGCACCGTCCGCTTCCCCGACGCCACTGTCGCGGGTGAGCCGATAACGCGGTTCGACACGTCGTCGGCCGGTGCCAATTCCTATCGGGAACTCGCGAAGGAGGTGCTGGCCCGGTGGCCAAACAGCGGTCACGGCGCGTGACCCTGCCGGGTGCGGACGAGCTGTTCTTCCGCTCATCCGACCCCGAAGAGCCTGAGCCCGAGCCCGCACAGTCCACCGCGGCGGCCGACACCCGGCAGTACGCCCAGCAGCCGGAGGCCCACGAGGCCGCAACCGGCTCCGCCGCGCCTGCACAGGCGCCGGCGCCGCGCGGGCTGCAGCCGACGCCGCCGCGGCCCAGCGGCAGGCAGCGCCACGACGAGAAGATCACCGTCTACATCTCGGCTCCCGAGCTGATCGCTCTGGAGCAGACCCGCCTGGTCCTGCGCGGCGACCACGGGCTGACCGCCGACCGCGGCCGGATCGTGCGCGAGGCCGTCGCGGTGCTGCTCGCCGACTTCGAGGAGAACGGCGACGCGAGCATGCTCGTGCAGCGTCTGACCGATTACTGAGCCGTCCGCCGGTGTGCGGTGGCAACCTGGGACGATGAACCGACCTGACACGATCCCGCCGTATGGCGGCTGACGAGGAGGAGGCCGCCGACGGCGGGTTCCACGTCCACCTCGACAACTTCGAGGGGCCCTTCGACCTGCTGTTGGGGCTCATCTCCAAGCACAGACTCGATATCACCGAGGTGTCCCTGTCGAAGGTCACCGACGAGTTCATGGCCTACATCCGGGCCCACGGCGAGTCCTGGGACCTGGACCAGGCCAGCCACTTCCTCGTGGTGGCGGCCACGCTGCTGGATCTGAAAGCGGCGCGGCTGCTGCCGCGCGGGGAGATCGACGACGAGGCCGACCTCGCTCTGCTGGAGGCCCGCGACCTGCTGTTCGCGCGGCTGCTGCAGTACCGCGCCTACAAGCAGGTCGCCGGCATGCTGTCGGAGCGCCTGGCCGCGCAGGGGCGCCGCTTCCCGCGTGCCGTCCGGATGGAGGAGCGCTTCGCCGGTGCGCGGCCCGACGTGTTCATCAAGCTCGGCCCCCAGGAGTTCGCGATGCTGGCGGCGCGGGTGTTCACGCCCGAAGAGCCGCCGAGCGTACCGGTCACCCACATCCACCAGACGCGCACGTCGGTGCGCGAGCAGGCCGACATCGTGGTGCGCGCGCTGCGCGAGCACGGCAGTCTCACGTTCGCCGAGCTGACCGCGGACTGCGGCGGTACGTTCGAGGTCGTCGCGCGGTTCCTGGCGCTTCTGGAGCTCTACCGTGCGGGCGGCGTCGACTTCGACCAGCCGGAACCGCTCGCCGAGCTGACAGTGATCTGGACCGGCGGCGAGGGGGACGCGATCGCCGTCTCCGACGAGTTCGACCAGACCAAGCACGGCGCCGAGGAGGGTGCGTGAGCACGGCAGATCAGCAGGACACCGGCACCGGGGCCGATGCGCCCGTATCGGCGGCCGCTCTGCGGCGGGGCCTGGAGGCCGTGCTCATGGTGGTGGACCAGCCCGTGCCCGAGTACGAACTCGCCCGCGCCTTCGACCGCTCGGTCGCAGAGATCACACGGGTGCTGGAAGAGCTCTCCCGCGAGTACACCGACCAGGACCGCGGTTTCGACCTGCGCCG
The DNA here is from genome assembly GCF_014204715.1 of Streptomonospora salina. NCBI lineage: Bacteria > Bacillati > Actinomycetota > Actinomycetes > Streptosporangiales > Nocardiopsidaceae > Streptomonospora > Streptomonospora salina. Next base: position 426,851 of record NZ_JACHLY010000001.1, on the reverse strand, counting down.
GGTCGCCGACGGCTGGCGCTTCTACACCCGCCCGGAATGCGCAGGCGTCGTCGAGCATTTCCTCAAGGAGGGCCAGGAAGTGCGGTTGACCCAGGCCGCCCTCGAAACCCTGGCGGTGGTGGCCTACCGCCAGCCGGTCTCGCGGGGCCGGGTGTCGGCCGTACGCGGTGTGAACTGTGACGGCGTTATGCGTACCCTTGTATTGAGGGGGCTCATCGAGGAAGCCGGGCACGACTCGGAGTCCGGCGCGCACCTGTTCCGCACGACGAACTACTTCCTGGAGCGGCTCGGCCTGCGCGATCTGGACGAGCTGCCCGATCTCGCCCCGTTCCTGCCTGACGACATCGAAGGTTTTGACGACACCGGTGAACAAGCCACATAAGAATTCCCAGTCCCGCGGTGAGCGGGACGCCGACGACCGCCGCGCCGGGCGCGGCCGGTCCGCCCCGCGCGGTGAGCGCGGCGACCAGAACAACCCCGACAAGGGCCGGGGGCGCGGCGGCGGTTCGCCCGCGCGCGGCCAGGCCAAGGGATCGGGTCCGGCCCGCGGGGGTTCGCCCGCGCGCGGCCAGGCCAAGGGCTCCGGTGCGTCCGGTGGCGGTGCGTCCGCCCGCGGTCAGGACAAGGGCGGCGGCTCCTCCGGCGGGCCCTCCCGCGGGGGTTCGCCCGCGCGCAGCCAGGCCAAGGGCCCCGGTGCGTCCGGAAGCGGTTCGCCCGCGCGCGGCCAGGCGAAAGGTTCCGACCGGTCCCGCGGCGGCTCCGGCGAGCGCCGGTCCCGCCAGAGCGCCGACCGTCCCGGACGCCAGAACCACGGGGGCGGCAGCAACTACCGCGATCCCGTACTGCGCGCCGAGGCCGAGCGCGGCCGCGGCGCCAAACGCGGAGAACAGCAGGACGGATCGGGGGAGAAGCGCCCCGCCTCGCGCGTCTACGCCCGCCGCGAGGACCGCCCGGCCGGTCGGCGTCCCGCGCCCCGCGACAACCGCGACAGCGGCGTGCCGCGCGGCGGCGGCGACGCCGAGCGCGACCTTTCGCGTGCCGCCCGCGCCCGGCTCAACACGCTGCGCACCGAGTACGACCCCGGCGACGACGACCGCCCCGGCGACGACCGCGACGCCTACACCGACGTCCCGGGCGGCATCCGACTGCAGAAAGCCCTGGCCCAAGCTGGCGTCGCCAGTCGGCGCGCCAGCGAGGAGCTGATCGTCGAAGGGCGCGTCAGCGTCGACGGGCACACCGTGCGCCGGTTCGGCGCCCGCGTCGACCCCGAGGCGTCCGAGATCCGCGTCGACGGCATGCTCGTCGCCGTGTCGCCGGAAAAGCGCTACTTCGCGCTGCACAAGCCGCGCGGCGTGGTGAGCACCATGTGGGACCCCGAGGGCCGCCCCACTCTGGCCGACTACACCGGAACCACCGAGGACCGCCTGTTCCACGTGGGCCGCCTCGACACCGAGACCGAAGGCCTGATCCTGCTCACCAACGACGGCGAGCTGGCCAACCGGTTGACCCACCCGAGCTACCAGGTGGTCAAGACCTACGTCGCCAAGGTCCCCGGCCCGATACCGCGCGAGATCGGCCGCCGCGTCCGCGCCGGCATCGATCTCGACGACGGCCCCGTCAAGGTCGACGCGTTCCGGATCGTCGAGAACGGCGAACCGCACGCCCTGGTCGAAGTCCAGTTGCACGAGGGGCGCAAGCACATCGTGCGCCGCCTGCTGGAGGCCGTGGACCACCCGGCGATCGAGCTCGCCCGCAGCCAGATCGGCCCCGTGGGTATCAACACCCTCAAGCCGGGGACCATGCGCGCGCTGACAGCCGCCGAGGTCAGCGAGCTCTATACCGCCGCAGGCATGTAGCCGGCGGCGTCTTCACCCCCCGTCGGCGCACGCCGCCGACGGGGGTCCGCTGTTTCGACGACGAAGGACGGACGAGAAGTGGCAGTACGAGCGATCCGGGGCGCGGTGCAGGTCGACGCGGACGAGCGCGACCAGATCCTGGAGGCCACCGCCGAACTGGTATCGGAGGTCCTCCAGCGCAACGGGATCACCACCGAGGACGTCATCAGCGTGCTGTTCACCTCCACCCCCGACCTCACCGCCGAGTTCCCGGCGCTGGCGGCGCGCAAGCTCGGCTTCAGCGAGGTTCCGCTGATGTGCGCCAGCGAGATCGCGGTGCCCCGCGCCCTGCCCCGCGTCGTGCGCCTGATGGCCCACATCGAGACCGATCGGTCCCGCGCCGATCTGCACCACGTCTACCTGCGCGGCGCCCAGGCCCTGCGCCTGGACATCGCCCAGTAGACGGGTTCCGGAGCCCCCGGGCTCCCGGGAATCCGGTTCGCCGGCTCCGGCCTGCGCACCCCTCCGCCCGCGGCGGCGGGGCGGGGCCGTCGACTACGCTGGAACCCGGACGGACCGGTGCCGGTGCAGCGCACAGCCGTGCGCGTACCACAAGGCCGGGTGCGGGAAGTATCAGGACAAGGAGCGACGTGGCCAGGATCGAACGCGCGGTCGTCATGGGAGCCGGGCTGGTCGGAACCTCGATCGCACTGGCGCTGCGCGAGAACGGCACCCGGGTCGCCATCAGCGACCCCGACCCCGCCGCCCTGCGGTTGTCCTGCGAACTCGGAGCCGGCGAGCCGCTCGGCGAGGACGCCCCCGCCCGCCCCGCCGACATCGCCGTCGTCGCCGCACCGCCCTCGGCCGTTCCCGCCGCGGTGCGCAGCGCCCAGGACCGCGGCCTGGCCCACGTCTACACCGACGCCGCCAGTGTCAAAGACGGCGTCGTCGCCGCGGCCGAGCGGGCCGGCTGCGACATGGCCACCTTCGTCCCCGGGCACCCCATGGCCGGCGGCGAGCGCAGCGGCCCCAGCGCCGCCCGCGCCGACCTGTTCCTCGGCCGCTCCTGGGCGCTGTGCCCCACCGGCAAAGCCGACTCCGGCGCCGTGGCCGCGGTCCGCGAGGTGATCCGCCTGTGCGGCGCCCGGCCGGTGCCTATCGACGCCGCCGCCCACGACCGCGCCGTTGCCCTGGTCTCCCACGCCCCCCATGTCGCCGCGGCCGCCGTCGCGGCGCGGCTGCTGGAGGGCGACGACACGGCGCTGTCCCTGGCGGGCCAAGGCGTGCGCGACGTCACCCGCATCGCCGCCGGCGACCCCCGGTTGTGGTGGGAGATCCTCAGCCACAACGCCGGACCGGTCGCCGACGTGCTGGAAGCCGTCTCCGCCGACCTGAGCGCCTCCGCCGCCGCGTTGCGCGGGGCCGCCGCCGAGGGCGCCGCCTCCACCGGCCCCGCGCCCGAGGCCGTCGGCGGACTGCTGGAGCGCGGTGTGCGCGGCCGCGGGCGTGTACCCGGAAAGCACGGCGGCGGGCGCACCCCCGAATACGCGGTGGTGCCGGTGCTCGTCCCCGACGAGCCCGACGCCTTGGGGCGGCTCTTCCGCACCGCCGGAGAATCCGGAGTCAACATCGAGGACGTGCGCCTGGACCACTCCTACGGCCTGCCGATGGGCGTGGCCCAGCTGTCCGTGGCACCCGACGCCGCCGAGCGCCTCGCGAGCGTGCTGCGCGAGCGCGGCTATTCGGTCCACTGACGGAACCCGGCGGGCGCGCACCCGCCGGACCCCGCGCTCCGCCGCCGGCACGGCGGTGCCGAAGAGCCGCCGGCGCCTGTAGGCTGAACCGTTGAGATGAGATGGATGCAGTACATCCCGGAGGAGAACACCACGTGAGCGCGCAAGGCAGCGCCGAGGGAACCGTCGTGGCCATCGACGGTCCCTCGGGGTCGGGCAAATCCAGCACGGCCAGGGGCGTCGCCTCGGCGCGCGGTTTGTGGTATCTCGACACCGGGGCGATGTATCGGGCCATGACCTGGTGGATGCAGCACCACCGGATCGACGTCGACGACGCGGCAGCCGTCGCGGAGGCGGCCGGGCGCCCGGACATCACGATGGGCACCGACCCCGCCGACCCCACAGTCCGTGTGGACGGCAGGGACGTCGCCCGCGAGATCCGCACCCGGGAGGTCACCGCGCAGGTGAGCGCCGTCAGCGCGGTGCCTGCGGTGCGGAACCGGCTCGTCGCCGAGCAGCGCGAGGTCATCGCGCGGGGGCGGCGCCGAGCCGGAGGTATCGTCGTCGAAGGGCGCGACATCACCACCGTCGTGGCCCCCGACGCCGCGGTCAAGATCTACCTGACCGCCAGCGCCGCGGCCAGAGCCGACCGGCGCAGCGGTGAACTCGGCGGCGACGTCGGTGCCGTCCAGGCCGACCTCGTTCGCCGCGACCGGATCGACTCCAGCCGCGAAGACTCGCCCCTGACGCAGACCGCCGACGCCCTGGAGCTGGAGACCACCGGCCTGGGGCTCGACGACGTCGTGGCGATCGTGCTCGAACTGGTCGACCGCGCCGGCGGTTCCGGCGCGGCGCAGACGGCCGGGGAGGGGCGGGCCGAGAGCTCCGCCGCCCGTTAGGGCGGTGCGCCGCCGCATGCGGGCAGGGCCGTCCGGCGGCCTCCCGCCGGCGGCGCAGGCCCGGCGGGCAGGGAAACCGCGGGTAGGCGGGATCGCGGATCGGCGACCCGCACGCGGACTTGCCGGCGGAGGAGCTCGGCCACAGCGGGCCGGCACGGCGCCGGCCGCGCACCAAGGGGCGGCGGCCCCACGGCCGCCGCCCGGAAACCAGCCGTGCCCGGTGCGGGCACGGCCGTCATTCCGCTCCGCGGCACGCGATCCTGGGCGCGCGGGGCGGCGAAACCGGGAGTCAGGCATATGAGTGAGAACAACCCCGACCTCGACGGGCCGCCCGACGGCGGCGACGAGGAAACCGAGGTCAAACCCGTGGTCGCCGTGGTCGGTCGGCCCAACGTCGGAAAGTCGTCCCTGGTCAACCGCATCATCGGCCGGCGCGAGGCGGTCGTGGAGGACGTCCCCGGCGTCACCCGCGACCGGGTCGCCTACGACTCCGAGTGGCAATCACAGGAGTTCACCCTGGTCGACACGGGCGGATGGGAGACGGGCGCCTCCGGGCTCGCGGGCAGCGTCGCCGGCCAGGCCGAGTACGCCGCCCGGGCCGCTGACGCCATCCTGTTCGTCGTCGACGCCACCGTGGGCGCCACCGACGCCGACGAAGCGGTCGCGCGTGTGCTGCACCGCTCCGGCAAGCCGGTCGTCCTCGCCGCCAACAAGGTCGACGGGGAGCTGCAGGAGCCCGACGCCCTGGCGCTGTGGAACCTCGGCATCGGCGAGCCGTTCCCGATCAGCGCCCTGCACGGGCGCGGCACCGGCGACATGCTCGACGCCGTGACCGCCGTGCTGCCGGAGACGCCCGAGGGGGAGGGCGAGGACGAGGACGCTCCGCGCCGGATCGCCCTGGTGGGCAGGCCCAACGTCGGCAAGTCCAGCCTGCTCAACCGGATCGCCCGCGAGGACCGCGTGGTCGTGGACACCAAGGCCGGCACGACCCGCGACGCGGTCGACGAGGTCGTGGAGTTGGGCGGTCGACCGTGGACCTTCATCGACACCGCGGGGATCCGCCGCCGCTTCCGTGCACTGCAGGGCGCCGACTACTACGCCACCGTGCGCACGTCGCAGGCGCTGGACCGCGCCGAGGTGGCCGTGGTGCTGATGGACGTCAGCGAGCCGCTCGCCGAGCAGGACATCCGCGTGGTCGAGCAGGTCGTGGAAGCGGGCCGCGCACTGGTGCTGGCGTTCAACAAGTGGGACACGCTCGACGACGAGCGGCGCTACTACCTGGAGAAGGAGATCGACCGCCAGCTCTCCCGGGTCTCCTGGGCACCGCGCGTCAACATCTCCGCCAGTACCGGCCGCCACGTGGAGCGCCTCGTGCCCGCGCTGGAGACCAGTCTCGCGGGGTGGGACACCCGCATCTCCACCGGCCGTCTCAACGGCTGGCTCAAGGAGCTGGTGGCGGCCACTCCGCCGCCGGTGCGCGGGGGCAAGCAGCCCAAGATCCTGTTCGCCACCCAGGCCGACGCCCGGCCTCCGCAGTTCGTGCTGTTCACCACGGGGTTCCTGGAGGACAACTACCGCCGCTTCATCGAGCGGCGCCTGCGCGAGGACTTCGGCTTCCACGGCAGTCCGATCAAGCTGACCATGCGCATCCGCGAAAAGCAGGGCAAGGGCGGCGGGCGCAAGGCCGCCCGCGGCAGCACCCGCCGCGACTGGCGGCGCTGAGGCCCTCGCCGACGGGCCCTGCCCGCACCGAGAGCATCGGAGCGGGCAGCGCCCGTCGGCGTTGGCGGGCGGGGCGCGTGCTCGGAGCCGTCCGGCCCGCCCGTGCCGCCGCCCCGACACGTCGGCGCCCCGGAGGTCCGCCCGGCGCCGGACGGCACCTGGCAGACTCGGTGCCGGCGGCGCGGCCGCGCGAGCCGCCGTCCGGCGACGTACAGGAGCAGCCATGGACATCGAGGTCACCGACGTCCCCGACCGAAAGCGCTACGAGGCCCGAACCGGAGGCGAGGTCGCCGGTTTCGCGGAATACCAGACGACCGACGAGCTTGTGGTCTTCACCCACACCGAGGTCGACTCCGCCTACGAGGGCTACGGGGTGGGCGGTGCACTGGTGCGCGGGGCCCTCGACGACGTCCGCCGCCGCGGCCTGGCCGTGCTGCCGGTCTGCCCGTTCGTCAAAGGCTGGATCCAGCGCCACCGCGACTACGCCGACCTCGTCTACCAGGCCCGAACCGGTACCGTGAGCGACTGAGCGCCGCGCGCGGGGACGTCGAGGGGCGGCGCCGCGGACGGAATGCGCCCGTGGCACGATCGGCCCATGGCTTCGACGATCCCGGCGCGGTCCACAGCGGTCCTGGCCCTGCACTGGCAGGTGAACACCACCCGTCCCGAGGGCTTCTTCGGCGCTATGCTCAGCGGCCCCGTGCGCAGCAGCGGCGTCATCGAGCGGGCCGCGCGGTTCCACGCCGCGGCCCGGTCGGCGGGTGCGAGCGTGGTCTTCACCCGGTTCACCGTTCCCGAAGGCGAAGGCGCCCTGGTCCGCAACACCGCGTTCATGGCCGCCGTCGGCGACGCCCAAGAGCGCTTCCGGCCCGACGCTCCCGGAGCCGCTCTGATCGCCGAGACGGGCCCGGCCGAGGGCGACCTCGTCGTCGACGGCCAGCGTCTGTCGGGCCTGTCCGGCGAGCTGCCCGGACGCTTGGCGGCGCTGGGGATCGACACCCTGCTCGTCACCGGGGTGGCCACCAACCTCACCGTCGAGCAGACCGCGCGCCACGGCACCGAACTCGGCTTCACCGTCCACCCGGTCTCCGACTGCGTCGCAGCGGGCGACCCGGCCGCCCACGAGGCTTCCCTCGCCGATCTGGACCTGGCCACCGCCGGCTGCCTGAGCGCGCAGCAGGCCCTCGACCGGCTGGGGTGAGAGAGCGTCGGAGCACCCCTCGTGGCCGTACTCGGTGGGGAAAGCCGCGTGCGCGTGGAGGACGGAAACGCCGTGTCTGCCGGTTCGCCGGGTACTCGAACACCTGGTGGGCGCTGACCGAGTCCGACACGGGCCGGTGGGGACGGGTCAGCGAGACCGATTTCCAGGGCGGCGACTGCGAGGCCGACGCCGGTCTGCCGCACGGCGCCGGACAGGGCGTGTGACGGCCGCGTGCCGAGGACGCTGACGGCCCGACCGCCGTTCAGACCGGACCGGCCGAAGCCGGCCGGTGTTGCCGGGCGGCCCGGCGCCGCACGGGTGCGGTCTCGCACCGGGGCCGCACCCGCGGTATCCAGAGCCCGCCGTCCGGCGGCGGACCCGGGAACGCGGGGCGGCCGGGGGCGCCGGCGCCCCCGGGTGAGCCGTCAGGCGGCCCGCACCGCCAGCACCTCGGCCAGTGTCGCCAGCTCCACCCGGCCCGGGGTGCGCGCCGCCGCGAGCGCTCCCGGCGCGAGCAGGACGCGGCAGCCCGCTCGTTCGGCGGCCAGGGCGCCGCTGGGGGAGTCCTCCACCGCCCAGCAGCGCGCCGGGTCGACGTCGAGTTCCCGGGCTCCCAGCAGGTAGGGCTCGGGTTCGGGTTTGCGCCGGGTGACCTCTCCGGCGGTGACCACGGCGTCGAAGAGGCCGGGGCCCAGCGCGGCCAGCGAGATCTCGGCGACCCGCCGCGGCGAGGAGGTGACCAGGGCCAGCGGGACGCCTGCCGCGCGCAGCCCGTGGACCGCGTCCAGCGCCCCTTCCAGTACGGGGACCTCGCCCTCCAGGAGGCCGGCGACGCGCCCCACGATGCGGTCGCGCAGCGCGTCCAGTTCGTCCTCGGTGGCGTCGGTGCCGGTGTGGCGGGCCAGCAGCCGCATGGTCGTCCGGTCGTCGGTTCCGGTGATGGCCTCGCGCACCTCCGGCGTCAGCGGCCGGCCCAGCTCGGCGGCCACCTCGCTCAAGGCGACGCCCCACAGCGGCTCGGAGTCCACGAGGGTGCCGTCCAGGTCCCACAGCACCGCCTGCGGCCGCGGAGCACCGGTCAGCTCGGACGTCAACGCCATGCTTCTCCCATCATCCCACCGCTTGCGCCCATGCAGCGGTCCTCGGCCCGGGTCGGCGCAGTCGCGCCGGCAGGGTCGTCCACCAGCATCGCAGCCGCCGCCGCCCGCCCGGAGGCCGCGTCCGGCCGACCGGCGCGGACCGGCGCCTCCGGCGTCGTGATCCGGCACGCACCGGGAAGCGCCGGCCGCGGTGGCGCCGTCTAGCAGGATACGGCCCGTCCCCGGCCGCCGGAGGACCCCTACGGCGGTGGGCGCACCCTCCGACCGGACCGTCCGCCCCCGCCAACCGGCGCGGAATACCCGAAAGGGAGGGGGAATCAAAGGTAAAGTTCTCCCCCGTTTGGTTTTCGTTGGGTTATTTCCTATAGTGGTTGCCGAGGAAGCGAATCCCATGGCGCTGATTGAGAAGATCGAGGTACCGGCATGTCTCGGAAGGTTGAAGTCACGCTCGTCGACGACCTGGACGGTGGAACCGCCGATGAGTCGGTCGAGTTCGGCGTCGACGGGAAGAGCTACCAGATCGATCTCAGTTCCGAAAACGCGAATGAGCTCCGCGCGGCCCTCTCCCAGTATTTGCAGGGGGCGCGCAAGGTTCCGCAGTCCGGCCGCCGGGGGCAGCAGGGGCGCAAGAAAACCGGAGGCGGAAGCAGCCGCCGGGCGTCGGAGATCCGCTCCTGGGCCAAGCAGGCCGGCAAGCAGGTAAACGACCGCGGGCGTATTCCGGCTGAGATCGTGGCCGAATACGAGGCCGCGCATCGCTGAGACCGAATGCGGGGATCGCTCACCGGGTGGGCGGATCCCGCACAGGAGACGACTTCGGGGGCGGGCCGGCGGCCAACACCGTTGTTTTAGGGTGTTTTCGCTGGTGGGGTGAGGCGCCAGATGTGGACGCGATGTCGGGTTCTACCCGAGGCGGGTGTGGCGCGCTTGCGGGTGAGGAACCGGAAGGAGCGCCGGGTGACCTCACGGGGTGCGGACCGCCGGCGCCGCCGGGGCAGCAGGTCGTCCCAGAGCTCGTCGAAGGCCCACACGTCCAGTACGGCCAGGTCCTCAGGGGGAAAAACGCCCACCGGTCCGGTTGACCGAGCGGCGGGCGGTGTTGAGCGCGGTGGTGAAGCTGATGCGGTCGGGATCGAGCTGTGCGTACCCGGCGGCGCGGGTGATCAGGTCCGAGACCGCCTGATAGACCAGCAGCAGCGCCCAGGCCTCCTGACGGATGAGGTCGGGACTCTGGGAGCGGAACCGCACCGTCGTTCCGCCGCGCAGTTCGGTCTTGACCGCGTCGTAGAGGATCTCCGATTCCCAGCGGGCCGCGTACAGCCCCGGGAAGTCGGCGATGGGGTGGAGCACCGGGTCGATCAGGCTGGTGACCAGGGTGATCGTCTCCCCGGCCGTGGTGTGGCCGCCGTGTGCGGTGACGGTGTCGGTGTAGACGGTGTACTCGACCACACGCACCAGCGGACCGCCCTTGGACAGGTGCGCGGTGTAGGAGCCGTCGGCCAGGACCTCGACGGGGGCCAGGGCGAACTGGGCGCCGGCGCGCATGATGACCTGGGCGCCGGTGGCGGTGATCGTGCAGTACAGGTCGCTGCCGCAAAACCCCGAGTCGAAGACCGTGAGCATGTCGGGCGCGAACGAGGCCGCCATGCGCTCGCACAGGGCTTTCTCGCTGGTGGTGTAGGCGTCGAAGGACGCGTCGATGAGGCAGCGGGTGCCGATCTCGCAGTGGGCGACCAGACGCAGTTGAGGGAAGGCCCCCTCAGAGGGGCCGCCGAACGCGGCCCGGTTCGCGGTGGTGTCGGGGGTGTCCAGGCAGGTGCCGTCCACCGCAGTCAGGCGGTAGCCGCGCCACCATGCTCCCGGGGTGTCGCTCTCGGCCAGGGGCCCGGCGGTGCGGGCGAAGAGCAGCGTGAGGGGTTCGGTGCCCAGCCGCTGCCGGGCCCGGCTCACGCTGGAGGCCTCGGGCGCGCCCGAGGCCGGCACGGCCAACTCCCGGGCCCCGCCGCTGAACGCGCAGCCGTCAGCCAGCCTGCGCCAGACCTCTTTGTAGGAGAGGTTGCGCCACAGCCACAGCGCCAGGACCAAGTACAGGGTCAGCCGTGCGGGCAGCTCGCGCCGCCGTTGCTGGAGGGCGCCGCCCCGGGTGGCCACCTCCTCGACCAGGTGCGGGTCGAAGGTCTGGGTCAGCACCCCGAAAGAGGCGCGGTCAGCCGCGTTCGTCACGCCATCGAGTATCCCGCGGGTAGAGGCGGCCGCGAACCCTCGGTGCCAGGCTCGCACCACCCCGAGGCCCTTACCAGCGAAGATGCCCTAAAACAACGGTGTTGGGGCCGGCGGCCCGCCCCCGAAGTCGTCTCAGCTTTTCTTGAACCCGATTCCGGCCATGCCCAGCTGCTCGCCGGGCGTCAGGTTGTCGCTGTCGACGAGTTCGTCGGGGCGCCACAGAGCGGTGTAGCTCACGCCCGGTTCGATGAGGCCGAAATCACCGAAGTGGTAGGCGATCTCCTCGGGTGTGCGCGCCCATCCTTCCTCCAGGTTCTCGCGTGTGATCCGGGCGAGTTCCCGCTGCGCGGGCAGCCCGGTGTCCACCAGCGATGTGGCGAACAGGCAGCTGCCCGGGGCGAGGGCGTCGCGGTAGGCGCCGACCACCGTGTCGGCGACGTCGGGCGAGAGGTAGTGCAGCATCCCCACGAGCATCAGGGCGACGGGGCGGTCGAAGTCGAGCAGCGCGTGCGCCTCGGGACTGCCCAATACCGCCGCGGGACGGCGCACGTCGCCGGTCACGACCCGGGCGTTGGCGTTCCCGGCGAGCAGCGCCCGCCCGTGCACGGCCACCAGCGGGTCGATGTCGACGTAGACCACCCGCGCATCCGGGTTGTGCGCCTGGGCGACCTCGTGGGTGTTCTGCACGGTGGGCAGGCCGCTGCCCAGATCGAGGAACTGGTCGATGCCGGCCTCGGCCGCCAGGTGCCGCACGCCGCGCACCAGCACCTTGCGGTTCTCCTCCGCCGACTCCTTCAGGCCGGGGACGCTGCGGGTCGCGTACTCCGCCAGTTCCCGGTCGGCCGCGTAGTTGTCCCGGCCTCCCAGCAACGCGTCGTAGGCGCGCGACGGTCGGCGTGCCGGTGTCCAGGCCCGGCGGCGGCCACTGCGCGTCGTTCCGGTCGTCGCGATCCTGGGACATCCTCGCAAACCTCCGCGGGTGTGGGGGACGCGGTTGCGGCCATCGTAGGTCGGCCGGCCGGTCCCGTCCCGGTGCGGCGGTCAGGCGGGCCGGGGCGGCAGCGGCAGGGGGAGCGCGGGGAGGCCGTCGATGCTGGCGGCGTTGTACTCCTTGGCCGCGCAGTACTCGGCGAACTCCGCATCGGATTCGCGGCCGAAAAGGTCGGCGTGCAGGGAGCGCTCCTCCCGGTAATCCATCAGCGGGACCGCGAAACCGCAGCTGTCGCTGATCCGCTCGGCGTCGACCACGACCACGGCGCGGCCCCCGGGGCGTCGGCGCCGGAGAAGGCGGCCGCCGACTCCGCGAATCCGGGGTCGTCGCGGAACACGGGACGTCCGCGTCCGTGCACGCGCACAACCGTGGGCGGTCCCGTGAACGCGCACCACATGAGCGTGATTCTGCCGTTTTCGCGCAGGTGGGCGAGGGTCTCGGCGTGGCTGCCGCTGAAGTCGAGGTAGGCCAGGGTGTGCTCGTCGACCACGGCCGGCGATCCGGCGCGGCCTTTCGGCGAGAGGTTGACGCGGCCGCTTCCCGAAATCGGCGCTGTGGCCACGAAGAAGACCGGCTGCTCGTCGATGAAGCGGTGCAGTCGTTCGTCGATGCGGTCGTAGACCTTGCCCATACCGCCGCCGCGCCCCCGACCCGGCGAGACCCGGGGCCGGCGGCGGGGGAGATCCGACCGGCGGCACCGTCCGGCACCGCCCGGGTTGTGGCGCCGAATCCCGGATCCGGCGTAGCTTCACGGGCATGCGCATACTCGTCACCGGCGGAGCCGGGTTCATCGGGTCCCATGTCGTCGCCGCGCTCGCCGGCGCCGGGCACGAACCGGTCGTGCTGGACACGCGGCCGCCGCACGACCGGGCGGGCGCAGGCGGCAACGCCGAGCGCATCACGTGCGACGTCCGCGACGCCGAAGCGGTCGAGGCGGCGCTGGGCGGCGTCGGCGCCGTATGCCACCAGGCGGCGATGGTGGGGCTGTCGCCCGACTTCGACGACGCGCCCGCCTACGTCGGAGTGAACGACCTGGGCACCGCCGTGCTGCTGGCGGCGATGGCGCGCGCCGGGGTCGGCGATCTGGTGCTGGCCGGGTCGATGGTGGTCTACGGGGAGGGCCGCTACACCTGCCCCCGCCACGGCGACGTCAGCCCCGGGCCGCGGCGGCCCGCCGAGCTGGACGCGGGGCGGTTCGAACCGCCGTGCCCCGAGTGCGGCGCCGCCGTGGAACCCGGAGCGGTGTCCGAGGACGCTGCGACCGACCCCCGCAGCGTCTACGCCGCCACGAAACTCGCCCAAGAGCACCTCGCCGCCGCCTGGGCCCGTTCGACGGGCGGGCGCGCGATCGCGCTGCGCTACCACAACGTCTACGGTCCCGGAATGCCCCGCGACACGCCCTACGCCGGCGTCGCCTCGTTCTTCCGGTCGGCGCTGGCGCGCGGCGAAGCGCCCGCGGTCTTCGAGGACGGGCGGCAGCGGCGCGACTTCGTGCACGTGCGCGACATCGCCGGCGCCAACACCGCCGCGCTCGGTGCCCTCGCCGACCGCGAGGACGGCACCCTGCGGGCCTACAACGCCGGCAGCGGAACACCGCACACCGTCGGGGAGACGGCCGAGGAGCTGTCCCGGGCCCACGGGGGGCCGTCCCCCCGCGTCACCGGCGAGTACCGGCTCGGCGACGTCCGCCACATCACGGCCTCCTCCCGGAGGTTGATGGAGGAGTCGGATTGGCGTCCCCGCGTCGGATTCGCGGAGGGTATGGCCGAGTTCGCCGCGGCGCCGCCCGGTGCGGCCTCCGCACCGGCCGGCTGACGGAGGCGGAGCCCGCCCGCCCCCCGTGCTCCGTCGAGAAACGGCGGCCGTTCCGGGTCGCTCCACCGCCGCCGGCTCCGAACGACGAGTGGTGTTCCTGGTCGCTACTACGGCGTAGCGGGGTAGGAGAGAACGAAGAGTGAACGCACTCTGACCTTTCGTCAGTCCGTCGGCGACGGGGCGAGCACCGGCGGGTCCGGCCATCGGCCGGGCACCGCCGGAGGGTGCCGGGTCCGCGGCACCGCCGACACCGCGGGCCCGGCGCCTATGCGCGCACCGCCGCCACCGGCGCAGGAGGTGCCATGGGCGAAGGCGAGCCGCGCGGCGGCTCGGAGGAGGAATCGGCGGCGGGGCGCGACGGCACCGCGCACGGGCCCCCGCTTGCCGAGGTGGTGCTGCCGTGCCTGGACGAGGCCGCGGCCCTGCCGTGGGTGCTGGACCGCATACCACCGGGATGGCGGGCGATCGTCGTCGACAACGGATCCACCGACGGATCCGCGGGCGTCGCGGCGCAGGCGGGCGCACGCGTCGTCACCGAGCCCCGGCGCGGGTTCGGCGCGGCCTGCCACGCCGGTCTGCGCGCCGCCGCAGCGGAGTACGTCTGCTTCTGCGACTGCGACGGCTCCTTGGACCCCGCGCTGCTCGCGCCGATGGTCGAGTCGGTGCGCAGCGGCGCCGCCGACCTCGTGGTGGGCCGGCGCCGGCCCACCGTCCGCCGGGCCTGGCCCGTGCACGCGCGTGCGGGCAACGCCGCCGTGGTGCGCATGCTCCGGCGGCGCACCGGGGTGCGCCTGGGCGACATCGGGCCGATGCGCGCCGCGCGCCGCAGCGCACTCCTGGGTCTCGGTCTCACCGACCGGCGCTCCGGCTATCCGCTGCAGATGGTGGTGCACGCCGCCGACGCGGGCTGGCGCATCGGCGAGGTCGACGTCGCCTACACCCCCCGCAGCGGACGCTCCAAAGTCACCGGAACCTGGCGGGGCACTTGGACGGCCGTGCGCGACATGCGGTCGGTGCTGAGCCGGCCGCCCGCGCCGGCCCGCCCGTCCGAGGAGGCGCGATGACGGCGCCGGGCGGCCGCCGCGACGGCCCCGCCGCGGCGGACCCGGGCACGCGGCCCCCGCCCCTCCCGGAGCACGCACCCGCCCCGCCCCCGGCGGGCCGCGACGCCCCCACCGGGCCGACGGCGTTGCTGGTCATCGCCAAGGAACCCGTCCCGGGCCGGGTGAAGACGCGGCTGGCACCCGCGTGCACCGCGCAGGAGGCCGCCGACGTCGCCGCCGCTGCCCTGGCCGACACGCTGGACACGGCGCTGGCCGCACCGGTCCGGCGCAGAGTGCTGGTGCTCAGCGGCGCCCCGGGGCCGTGGCTGCCCGAACGCGGTTTCGAGGTCGTCGGGCAGGCCCCGGGCGGCCTCGACGAGCGGCTCGCCGCGGCCTTCGCCGCCTGCTCGGGGCCCACGCTGCTGATCGGCATGGACACACCGCAGGCCACCCCGGCCGTGCTCGGCCCGGCGCTGGCCGCCGACGCCTGGCACCGCGCCGACGCCTGGTTCGGGCCCGCCGAGGACGGCGGGTTCTGGGCGCTGGGCATGGCCGAGCCCGACCCGCGGCTGCTGCGCGGCGTTCCCATGTCCACCGACCGCACCGGCGCGATCCAGCGCGAGCGCCTCGTGCGCGCCGGCCTGCGGGTAGGCGACCTGCCCGCGCTGGTCGACGCCGACACGCCCGAAGCCGCGGCCCGCGTCGCCCGCGCCGCCCCCGGAAGCCGGTTCGCCGCGGCCTGGCGGCGCCGCGGTTCGGCAGGCGCCTGATGGCACCCGGAACCGCGCACGCGTGGGGAGCGGACCGCGCCGCCGATCCCTACTCCCGAGCGCTGGGCACCGGGCGCGGCCCGTTGTTCCTGCGCTGCGCGGACGGGAGGGTGCTGCCATTGGAGATCGAACGCTGGTGCGCCCGCCCCGACTCCGCCGACACCGCCGTCCTGCGGCGCTGCCGCGGCACGGTGCTCGACGTCGGCTGCGGCCCCGGGCGGATCGTGGCCGACCTCGCCGGACGCGGGTGCCGGGCCCTGGGCGTGGACGCCCACCCGGACGCGGTGCGGCGCGCCCGGGAGGCCGGCGGCCGGGCGCTGTGCCGCAGCGTGTTCGACCGGCTGCCCGGCGAGGGCCGCTGGGGCACGGTGCTGCTGCTGGACGGCAACATCGGGATCGGCGGCGCCCCCGAACGGCTGTTCGCGCGGTTGGCCGATGTCGTTGCTCCGAACGGCCGGCTGCTGGTCGAGGCGGCGGGCGAGGACGTCGACGAGCGGATGGCGGTGCACGTCTGCGACGGCCGGGGCCGGTGCAGCGCCCCGTTCCGGTGGGCGCGCGTGGGTGTGAACGCGTTGGCCGCCGCGGCGGCCAACGCGGGTCTGGAGGTGACCGAGACGTGGAACATGCGAAGCAGGGTGTTCGCCGCCCTGCGCAGAGCGTGACGGGCGGCGACGCCGACGGCTGCGCGGCACCGGGGCCGTGCCGTGGGTAGCCGGCCGACGCCGTCCCCGGCCCCCGGAGCAGCGCCGCAGGACCGCCCCGTTCGGTCCGCCCGCCGTCCCGACGTGATCACGGCGGTGGCCGCCGCCGTGCTGGTCGCCCTCGCCGCCGTCGCCGGCGTGCTGATCGAGCGGGCCGGGCAGAAGCTCTACGTCGACTGGGAGCCGCTGTCGTCGGACTGGGCGCCCCACGTCGGCCCCGGAACCCTGCCCGCGCTGGCGATCGCCGTTGCCGTAGCGGGCTGGGGGCCGACCGTCGCGGCCCGATTGCGCTGGCGCACGCTGGTGCTGTCGGCCTGGGGCGCGACTATGGCCTGGACTTTCGCGCTCGCCCTGGTCGACGGCTGGGAGCAGGGCATCGCGGGCCGCCTGCGCGCCAAGCACGAGTACCTGTTGGCCATGGACCGCTGGGACGACGCTGGCGCGGCGCTGCGCGGCTTCACCGACCACATCCTCATCGACGTGCCGGGAAACTGGCCGGCCCACGTCGCCGGGCACCCGCCCGGCGCGATGCTGACCTTCGTCGGACTGGACCGCATCGGGTTGGGCGGAGGCGCCTGGGCGGGCGTGTTCTGCATCGTCGTGGGAACCTCGGCCGCGGCGGCGATCCTGATCGCTCTGCGCGCGCTCGGCGCCGCGCCGGCGGCGCGCCTGGCCGCGCCGTTCGTCGTGCTGGCGCCCGCCGCGGTGTGGGTGGGCACGTCGGCCGACGGCTACTTCGCGGCGGTCACCGCCTGGGGGCTGGCGCTGCTCGCCCTGGCCGGGACGGCGGAGCGCACCGCCGCACGCTGGGCCGCGGCGCTGGGGGCGGGCCTGCTTCTGGGCTGGGTGCTGTACCTGTCCTACGGCCTGACCCTGGCGGCGATCCTCGCCCTGGCGGTGGTGGCCTGCACGCGCACTCTGCGCCCGCTGCCCCTGGCGGTGGTCGGCGCGGCGGCGGTCGCCGCGGCGTTCACCGCCGCGGGGTTCTGGTGGCTGGAGGGCTACGACCTGCTGGTCACGCGCTACTTCCAGGGGGTGGGCGGCGAGCGGCCCCAGTACTACTGGGCCTGGGCCAATCTCGCCGTCGTGGTGATCACCGCGGGCCCCGCGGCGATCGCCGGGCTGCGCCGCGCCGTGCTCGCCGCCCCGGGCGCCGTGAAGCGCCTGCGCCGCGCGCCTCCCGAGGGGGCCGACGCCCTGGTGGTGCTGGCGACCGCCGCGGCGCTGGCGATCGCCGCCGCCGACCTGTCCGGGATGAGCAAAGGCGAGACCGAGCGGATCTGGCTGCCGTTCGTGGTGTGGGTGGTCCCGGCTGCGGCGCTGCTGCCCGCGCGCGACCACCGGGTGTGGCTGGCTGTGCAGGCCGCGCTTGCCCTGGCGGCCAACCACCTGCTGCTCAACGGCTGGTGACGACGGGACGCATCCCGCGGCGCCGGGCGCCCGGCACCGCGGGATGCGCGGCTAAAACTCCTCGTGGACGTCCGGGTCCCCGCCGAACAGGCGCCCGTCGTCCTTGCCCAGCCCACTGATCGCCGCGACCTCGGCATCGGTGAGTTCGAAGCCGAACAGGTCGAGGTTCTCCTGCTGCCGCTGCGGGTCCGCCGACTTCGGAACGGGCAGTGCACCGAGCTGCAGCTGCCAGCGCAGGATCACCTGCGCCGGGGTGGCGCCGTGCGCAGCCGCGGCTTCGGCCACCGGCCGCTCGGCGAACGGGGCGCTGTGCTTGCCCAAGGGGCTCCACGACTGCGTCCGGATTCCGAGCCCGTCGTTGACCCGGCGCATCGCGGCCTGCGGGAAGTACGGGTGCAGCTCGATCTGGTTGACCGCGGGTGCGACCCCGCTGTCGTCTATGACGGCGCGCAGGTGGTGCTCGGTGAAGTTGCTGACGCCGATGGACCGCACCAGGCCCCGCTCGCGGGCGTCGACCAAGGCGCGCCACGCTTCGACGTATTTGCCGACACTCGGATTGGGCCAGTGGATCAGGCACAGATCGATGCAGTCGGACCCGAGCCTGCGCAGGGATTCCTCGACCGATTTCACGGCCAGGGAGTACTCGTGGTGTCGGCCGGGGATCTTCGTGGTGATGCGCACGTCCTCCGGAGCCACGCTGGATGCGCGCACCGCCTGACCGACCGCCTCCTCGTTGCCGTAGTTGACGGCGGTGTCGAGCAGCCGGTAGCCGTTTTCCAGGGCGGCGCGCATCGCCGCCACCCCTTCGTCGCCGCGCAGCGATACCGTGCCGAAACCCACCACGGGCAGAGAGTTCCCGTCGTTCAGTTCGTAAGAATCGACTCCACGCATCCGCCCAGCCTAGCTCGATCTTCGAGGGCGCCCGCTCATGTGTCGCCCGGCTCAGAGCTCCCGGGTCCAAGAGTACCAGGGACCGTGCAGGTGCGCGTACTCGCCGTGGACCGAATCGGGAGGGGGACCGCCGGGGCTGTAGGCGAAGCCGGTGTCGTCGAGGAACCCCGCTCCTTCCACCAGGAAGCGCGCGCCCTCCTGGTCGCCGAGGTTCCCGGCGCTTTGGACACGGTAGGGGCCGAACCGCTCGGGAGTCTGGGCGGACCGGGAATCGGCGGCGTAGGCGGCCACCGCCGGTTCGGCCCAGGCGGTCCCCGCCCGCACGGGCACTCCGGTCTGGACGAGCGCCCACGCGGCTGCCACGGTCCCCAGCACCGCGCCCCACCGCGCCCAGGAGTGCCAGCCGGGCCGTCCGCCCGGCACACCGAACACGGGCTGCATCAGCGCCTTGATCCCCACCGCCAGCAGCAGGCACGCCCAGACCGCCGTGGTCGCCGGCAGCGGCACGAGATAGCCGCCGGGCACCGAGTAGGTCCACAGGCTGACCACCGCGTTGCCTGCGGCGAGGCCGCCGAGCGTCCATCCCGGCGGTCCGGCGAACCAGCGGCGGAATCGGGCATCGCCGGGCGTCCTGCCCGGCTTGAACGCGTCCCTTCGGGCGTCGACCACGGCGGCGCCTCCTTGTCCTGCGGCAGGGTGCGGGTGCGGAAAAGCCTGCCACACACCGGAGGCGGTCCGTGCCGGGCCCGGGGGACGCGGGTGCGGGGAGCCCCCGGGCCCCCGCACCCGCGTCGCCGGCGCCGACTCAGGCCGGCGCGATCCGGACCCGCCGCGTGCCGGCCGCGGCCTCCACCCGAAGCCCGTCGGCGGTTCCGGTCACGCTCCGGGCGCCCTCCGCCGGCGTGTCCGCGGAGGCACCCACGACCAGCACGTTCCACGCGGGCACGTCCCCGGTCGCGGATTCGACCACCACCGTGTCGCCGTCCCGCCGGGAGGTGAACACCGCGGCGGGCGAACCGTCGGCGGCCGGGACCTCCGTGCGCACGGGTTCGGTGCCGCCGCCCGGGTAGACGCACAGCGTCACCCCGTCGGCGAAGTCGTAGTCGGGCCGCTCCTGCACCGCGCCCATCGGCAGTACCGCGCCCGGGCGCACCAGCAGCGGCAGCGAGTCGAAGGCGTGCTCCTCCCGCCGCCACGCGGGCCCCTGCACCGCTTCGCCGGTGAGCAGATGCCGCCATTCGCCTTCGGGAACGTAGTACTCGACCTCGCCGTCGCCGGAGAAGACCGGCGCCACCAGCAGGTCGGAACCCAGCATGTACTGGGTCTCCAGGTGGTGGCAGGTGGGGTCGTCGGGGAACTCCAGCAGCATCGCCCGCATCACCGGGACCCCGCGCTCGTGGGCCTGCACCGCTGCGCCGAACAGGTAGGGCATCAGCCGGTGCTTGAGCCGGGTGAATCTGCGGGCGATGTCGCCGGCTTCCTCGTCGAAGGCCCACGGCACCCGGTAGGAGCCGCTGCCGTGCAGCCGGCTGTGCGAGGAGAGCAGCCCGAACACCAGCCACCGCTTGAACAACCCGGCGTCGGGGGTGCCCTCGAAACCGCCGATGTCGTGGCTCCAGAATCCGAAGCCCGACAGCCCCAGCGACAGCCCGCCGCGCAGGTTCTCGGCCATGGCCCCGTAGGTGGAGGCGCAGTCGCCGCCCCAGTGCACCGGGAAGGACTGGCCGCCCGCGGTCGCCGACCGCGCGAAGACCACCGCTTCGTTCGCGCCGCGCTCCTCGCGCAGCAGGTCGAACACCGTGGTGTTGAACAGGTGCGTGTAGTAGTTGTGCATGCCCTGGGGGTCCGCACCGTCGGACCAGGCGACGTCGGTGGGGATGCGCTCGCCGAAGTCGGTCTTGAAGCAGTCCACGCCCATGTCCAGCAGCGCGCGCAGCTTGCCGGCGTACCAGTCCCGCGCCGCCGGGCTGGTGAAGTCCACCAGCGCCATGCCCGCCTGCCACATGTCCCACTGCCACACGCTGCCGTCGGGCCGGCGCACCAGGTGGCCCAGCCGCCGGCCCTCCTCGAACAGCTCCGAGCGCTGGGCGATGTAGGGATTGATCCACACGCACACCCGCAGCCCGCGCCGCTTGAGGCGGGACAGCATGCCCTCGGGGTCGGGAAACCGCTCGGGGTCCCACCGCATGTCGCACCAGTGGAACTCGCGCATCCAGAAGCAGTCGAAGTGGAACACGCTCAGCGGGATGCCCCGCTCGGCCATGCCGTCGACGAACCCGGTCACCGTCTGCTCGTCGTAGTCGGTGGTGAACGACGTCGACAGCCACAACCCCAGCGACCACGGCGGCACCAGCGCCGGGCGCCCCGTCAGCGCGGTGTAGCGCTCCAGGATCTCCTTGGGGGTGGAGCCCTCGATCACGTAGTAGCGCAGCGCCTGGTCCTCGACGCTGAACTGCACCGTGCCCACCGACTCCGACCCGACCTCGAAGGACACCGGGCCGGTGTGGTCGACGAATACCCCGTATCCCCGGTTGGTCAGGTAGAACGGCACGTTCTTGTAGGCCTGCTCGCTGCTGGTGCCGCCGTCGGCCTGCCAGATGTCGACCGGCTGGCCGTTGCGCACCAGCGGCGTGAACCGCTCGCCCAGACCGTAGACCAGCTCACGCACCCCCAGGTTGAGCTGCGTGAGCATGTGGTGGGCGCCGTCGGAGGTCTCGGCGAAGCCCGTGCCGCGGTCGCCCACCGACGTCAGGGTGCGTCCGCGGGCGCGGAAATCCATCCGCCACGGTCCCTCGGTGTCGACCCGCAGCGCGAGCTCCCCGCTGGCCAGCTCCACGACCGAGCCGTCCCGACGCGTCTCGGGCGCCGCGGCGGGGTCGGACCGCACGTCGAATTCCGGGGTGGGGCGGACGGAACCGGCCAGGTGCGTGGTCTGCACTCCGATCACCCCGGGGGCCGGAGACCAGGCCTCCACCGTCAGTTGCGGCGTGTTCAGGGTGTCGCCGCGGTGGGTGATCCTGCGGACGGGGGCGTAGAGGGTCATGCTGTCGTCGTCGACGCGGACGTCGCGGGCCTCGCGCGCATAACTGGCGCGCACGCCCTCCCGTGTCTGCCAGAACCCGTCGGTGAACTTCATTCGGCGGCCTTCGTGTCGTCGTAGGCGGATGGCTGCGTGGGGAGAAGCCGGCGGCCGGCAGCCGCACGGCCCGGCGGGCGCCGGGGCGGACCCCGCGCGCCGGGGGAGCGGGGCGGGCTCACTTGATCGAGCCGCCGGAGATCCCCGCCGCCACATAGCGCTGGGCGACCACCAGCAGCACGGCCGCGGGGACGGAGGACAGCGTCGCCACCGCCATCACCGCGCCCCAGTCGCCCACGTGCGCGCCGAGGTACTCGTAGATCCCCAGCGTCACCGGCTTGACCGCGTCGGTGGTGTTGAGCGTCAGGGCGAACAGGAAGTCGCTCCAGGCGAACAGGAACGTGAAAAGCCCGCCGGTGATCAGCGCGTTGCGGCTCATCGGCAGCGCGATCCGCAGCATGACCAGCCACCGGCCCGCCCCGTCGACCATCCCGGCCTCCAGGACCTCCTCGGGGATGGACACCATGAACGCGCGCAGCAGGATGATGGTGAACGGCAGCCCCAGCGACGCGTCGGCCAGGATCAGGCCCAGGTAGGAGTTGACCAGGTTCAGCTCCACATAGGCGTTGTAGAGCGCGTTGGCCACCACGATCCCCGGAACCATCTGGGTGATCAGCGTCCCGAAGACCACGGCGCGTCCGCCGGGCAACCGGAACCGCGCCAGCGCGTAGGCGGCCGGCGCGGCCAGCGCCAGGCACACCGCTACCGCCCCCAGCGCCACCAGGATGCTGGTCAGCAGGTTGCCGGCCTGGGAGCTCCAGGCCCGCCGGAAGTTGCTCAGGTCCAGGGTCTGGGGCAGCCAGCGCACCTCGGCCAGGGCCGCGTCGGGCTGCAGCGCGGTGTTGACCATCCAGTACAGCGGGAACAGCAGGACGGCCAGGATCGCCGTGCCCGCCGCGGCGCTGAGGTAGTCCGGCCGCTTGGCGCGCGTCGGCCGCACGCCCCGGGCCGCGGTTCCGCTCGTGGTGCTGCTCATCGGGTCACCCCCTCGCGGTTGGCCCGCAGGTAGATCACCGCGAAGACCATGCTGACCAGGATCAGGATGTTGCCGACCACGGCGCCTTGGCCGAAGTCGAGCTGCAGGAACGACAGCTGGTAGGTGTGCGTGCCCAGTGTCTCGGTGGCGTGGGCCGGGCCGCCGTTGGTCAGCGCCAGAATCAGATCGAGGATCTTGACCGTGGACATGAAGCCCAGCACCAGCACGACGGTGACCACCGGCTTGAGCATAGGCAGCGTCACGCTGAAGAACCGGCGGAAGAAGCCCGCCCCGTCCAGCACCGCCGCTTCGCGGATCTCCCGGGGGATCTCCTGCAGGCCGCCGTAGAGGATCACCATGTTGAACGGGATCCCGATCCAGATGTTGACCAGGATCACCGACAGCAGCGCGAAATCGGGGCTGCTCAGCCACGGGATCGCGGAGTCGGTGAGCTGCAGGCCCTGCAGAGCGCCGTTGAGCACTCCGGTCTCCTGGTCCAGGACGCGGCGCCACAGGGTGCCGGCCACCACCATCGGGATCAGCCAGGGAAGCAGGAGCAGCGAGCGCATCAGCCCCGACAGCGGGAAGCGGCGCTGGAAGAACAGCGCCAAGGCCATGCCCAGGACGAACTGGCCGGCCAGCGATCCGAGCGTGAACAGCAGCGTATGCCACAGCGACGCGGCGAACAGTTCGTCGCTGAGCACCGCCCGCCAGTTGTCCAGCCCCGTGAAGGGCGCCTCCCCGGTGAAGTAGGTGGCCGGGGTGTAGCTCTGGAAGCTCATCACCACGTTGCGCACCAGCGGGAAGCTGAAGTACATCAGCATGTACAGCACGGCGGGCGCGACGAACAGCCACTGCGCCAGGACGCGGCGGCGGCCGGCGCCGGACCTGCTGCGCGGGGGGCGTTCACCGGCCGCGGGGGCGGGCGGTTGCGCGGTTTCGTCGACGGCTGTCGTCATGGCCGGCTCCTCAGCTCCTGCTCCACCTGGGACTGGGCCCGGGTCAGCGCCTGCTCGGGTGTGGCTTCGCCGGTCAGCGCGGCCTGCACCGCCGTTCCGATGGCCTGGGAGTAGACGCTGTAGTCGGTGCCCACGTGCTCGGTGCGGCTGCGCGCCGTCTCGACCTGGTCGGCGAAGGCCGCGAGCTCGGGCACCTGCTCGCGGTACTCCTCGGCCGCCTGCGGCGCCACCGGGACGTTGTTGGCCTTGGTGGACCACTCCAGCTGCGCGTCGGAGGCGGTCAGGCACGTCACCAGCTCGCCGGCGACCTGTTCGCGCTCGGGGTTGCGGGAGTTGGCCGGGACGGTGAACGTCGTCCCGCCGATGGGCGCCACCGGGTCGGCGCCCTCCTCGGGCACCGGCACCTCGACCACGCCCCAGTCGACGTCGGGGTGCTCGTCCAGCACCGGTTTCTGCCAGGGGCCGTTGATCATCATGGCGGTGTTGCCCGCGACGAACTGGTCGTTGACGTCGGCCTGGGTCCAGTTCACCGCCGAGCGCGAGGCCGAGCCGTCGTCGATCAGCGACGACACGAACTCCAGCGCCTCCACCGCTTCGGGTTCGTCCAGCCGCCGTTCGTCGCCGCCGTTGGACCACAGCCACGGAAGGAACTGGTAGACGCCGTCCTCGGTGGACAGCGCGCTGATCGCCAGCCCGTAGCGGTCGCCCTCGGTCAGCTCGGCCGCCGTCTCGCGCAGCTCGTCCCAGGTCTGGGGCGGCTCCACGCCCGCGTCGGCCAGCATGTCCTCGTTGTAGAACAGGCCCAGCGAGTTCACCGAGCGCGCGGCGCCGTAGTAGGTGCCGTCGTAGCTGCCGAAGGAGCGGGCCCCGTCGGAGAGCTCGTCCGGGGGCATGCCCAGCTCGGCCAGCGGCACCAGGCCGCCGGGGTCGGCGAACTGGGGCATGTCCGAGCCGTCGAGCACCAGCACGTCGGGTAGCGAGTGCGAGGAGGCCATGCGCAGCGCCTTGGGGACGAGCTGGTCGGCGGGCACGCTCTGTTGGCGGACCTCTACGCCCGCCTGGGCGCCGCACTCGGCCATCACCTCGTCGTCCCAGCTGTGGTAGGGCTCGTCGGTGGCGGAGTTCATGATCGTGTAGACGTCCGGGTCGGGTTCGGCGGCGCAGCCGGCGCAGACCAGCGCCACTGCGGCGGCCGCCGCTGCCGCGCCGCGTGGCGGGCGGGAGAGTCGGTGTCTCATGGAGTCTCCGGCAGCGGGCGGGCACGGGGCCCGCCCGCCGCGGGGTCGGGGGTCGACGGGGTAGGGGGAACGGGGATGGGGACTCGGCGCCGCCGCGTGCGGGCGGTGGGGGACGGGGTCAGGGAGCGGGGGCGACCGTGGCGCCCCGGATGAGGTGCGGCGGGATCAGCGTGTTCGGTGCGCGGCCGCCGTCGCCGGACGGTCCGGGATCACCGGCGTGTGCGGCGGCCTCCACGGCCAGCCGGGTCACGGCGGCCGACATCCGCTCGACGGGCAGCTCGATGCGGGTCACGTCGAGGCCGCCGAGGTCTTCGGGGAAGTTGCCGACCGCCACCAGCGACACGTCGCGCGGCACCTCGATCCCGCGCGCGGCCAGATGGCGCAGGATGCCCGGGATCGCCGGAGGGTGCTGGACCGCGAGCGCGGTGGGCGGGGCGTCGGAGTCGAAGCGGGAATCCAGGCGCCGGTACAGCTCGGCGGGGTCGTCGCTGGAGTGGCAGACGTCGACGGCCGTGCCCGATTCGGCGGCGGAGCGTTCGGCGCCGCGGATGCCGCGCACCGAATACGTCCGGCGGGCGCCGACGTCCTCCTCGACCGTGCCCAGGTAGAGCACGCGGCGGTGGCCGGCTTCGCGCAGGGCGCGTACCGCGGCCACCACGGACTCTTCCCAGTCCAGGTCGGTCCAGGGGGCGGAGGCTTCGTCGTCGGGGTGGCCCATGAGGGCGACCGGGAACTCCAGCTCCCGCATGGCCGCGACGCGGGGGTCCGCCATCTCGACTCCCATGAGCACCGCGGCGTCGGCGAACCGGCCGCGTGCGGCACGCTCCAGCCCCGCACCCGTGTCGTCCTGGCCGGGCGGCGTCACCAGCAGCACCAGGTAGCCGTGCCGGCCGGCCGCTTCGCTGAGCCCGTACATGAAGCGCCCGCCGACGGGCAGGTACCCGCGTCCGGACAGCGGCAGCGCGAGGGCGAGGACGCCGGTGCGGGTGCTGCGCAGCGACCGCGCTCCGGCGTTGGGGTGGTAACCCAGCTCCTCGACGGCCGCCTGTACTGCGGTGCGGGTTTCGGCGGAGATCTTCCGGGACCCGCTGAGGACATAGGACACCGTGCTGGGCGCCACCCCGGCCGCCCGGGCGACGTCTTTGATCGTGGCCATGCCCTGCCTCCTCACTGAGTCGTCGAATCGATTCGATAATCGGACGTACAGGTCCGATGTCGAATCGATTCACCGCCGCCGGAATGCTAGAGGTCATAGACCCCTGTGGCAAGCGGCACATGGGCTCCGGCGCGTGCACGGCTGGCGCGCCCCCCGCAGGCGAGCCCTGATGGCCGGAAGCGGCCAACCTCGGCACTTCGCCACGGCAGGAGTCACAGAGGGCAACAATGGGCCCGTCCCTTATCGGCTAACAAGCAGGAAGACCATGCACTCCCTCCGACTGGCTGACATACCTGTGGCCACGCCTAGCCGCGTCGGCAGCACGAGGAGACAGGCTGCCGAAGCTTCGCAGGAGCGGTCGTAGCGGGTCGCCGAGTCGAGAACGGGTGGCGGAGAACAAACCGTGGGTAGGTATTGGGGCAGGCATCCCAAGAAGGAAGGGCGCGCGGCGCTCGAAGAGTTCGATCGCCTAGGCTGGAGAATCGAGAGTCCGCCGAAGTACTTCACCGTCTACTGTCCGTGCGGTGAGCACATGACCCACATTCACCTCACGCCCTCCAACCCCCGTCATTGGGGGGAACGTCTTCGCTGGGCGAAGCGCCAGCGTTGCATGAGGAACACCGAGGAGGACCAATGAGCAAGCAGGTGGTGAAGGTCGTGTTCGACCTTCACGTCGACACTGCCGGTCCGGTGGCTCCCGCCTCGTTCCATCAGCGGGCGACCGCTCTCATGGATGCGCTCATGGATCTGGACGCGTGCAACGCTGACATCGCGGATCCGACGGTGAGCAGCGACGCCGGTGAATCGGTCATGAACGTAGAGATCCTCGTATTCACCGGTGAGCCGATTGCGGCGCTGGAGAAGGCGTCCGCGGTCCTGCGGACCGCGCTGCACGCCGCCGGTGCCGAGACGGCCGCGTGGCCGATCGCGCACATGACCTATCACACCGGAACCGTCACCCACCTCGCCGACGCCTGAGCCGACGATGTCGGCCCGCGGGAGCGACACCCCCGCAGCGCCGGCATTCTCGCCTGGCGGAGCCTCGGGCGGCACTCCTTCTGGTCGGGATCGGCGCCGGGCAGGTGCCGGAACGCTGGCGCCCCGGCACCCTTAACGCACCCCTGACACGCGAACGCCCGTGCGGCCCTGGCCGGGCCCGCCCGCACGGCGGGAGTATGGCCGCAGGGCGCCGTCGGTGCGAGCCTCCGGACCGAGCGGGCTCCGCGGCGCCGCGAGGAGGAGCGCGCCATGGACGTGGTCGGCCTGGACGCCGCTGCGGCGGGAATGGAGGACACCGTCGGCGGGAAGGCCGCCGGGCTGGGCGCGATGATCGCCCTGGGCGAGCGCGTTCCACCGGGGTTCTGCCTGACCACCGACGCCTACACCGCCGGCGCGATCCCCGAGGACGCCCTGCTGGCGGCCTACCGCGACCTCGGCGGCGGTCCGGTCGCGGTGCGCTCCAGCGCCACCGCCGAGGACCTGCCCGAGGCCAGCTTCGCCGGGCAGCAGGAGACCTGTCTGAACGTCGAGGGTGAGCGCGAGCTGGTTCAGGCGGTGCGGCGCTGCTGGGAGTCGCTGGAGACCGACCGCGCCCGCGCCTACCGCGAAGCCAACCTGGCGCCCGGTACCGAAGCCCGCATGGCCGTGGTCGTGCAGCGCATGGTCGGCGCCGCGGCCGCCGGGGTGCTGTTCACCGCCGACCCCACGACCGGCAGCCGCTCCCGCAGCGTCGTCGACGCCGCCTCGGGGCTGGGCACCGCGGTGGTCGACGGCAGCATCGCTCCCGACCACTACGTCCTCGACGCCGGCGGCGTCGCCGAGGCCCCCGACGACGGCTGCCTGCGGGCCGCGCAGCTGGAGGAGCTGCACGCGGTCGGGGAGCGCCTGCAGCGCGGCTTCGGTGCGCCCCAGGACGTCGAGTGGGCCTATGACGGCGACGGCGTCCTGTGGCTGCTGCAGTCGCGTCCGATCACCGCGCTCTTCCCGCTGCCCGCGGCCCCTCGGCGCCCCGAACCCCGCCTGTACCTGGAGGTCGGCACCATCCAGGGCATGGCGCGGCCGTTCACGCCGATCGGCATGTCCCTGCTGCAGCAGGCCCTGGACCGGATGTTCGCGATCGCGCGCCTGGACGACGGCGTCCGCGACCTCTTCGACATGGTCCCCATCGGCGGGCGGCTCTTCACCGACGTCACCGGGTTGATGCGCAACCGGTGGATCGGCCCGAACCTGGCGGAGAGCATGGAGGTCTACGGCCCGCGCGTGCAGGCCGCCGTGCGGCGCATGCTGGCCGACCCCCGCTTCTCCGCCGATCGCGGGTCCGTGCCGCTGCCTGTGGCGGCGCTGCTCCGGCTGGCTCTGCGGTACGGGCCGCCGACTGTGTTCGCTTTCGCCGGCGCCCTCGCCCGCCCGGAAGCGGCGCGCGCCCGCGCGGCGGAGGCCGTCGCGCAGCTGCGCCGGCATCGGGGCCCCGGCCCCGGTGCCGAGGCCTCCGAACGGCTGCGCTACATCGGCGAAGACGGTTTGGACCGCGTCTACGGCCCCGACGTCTTCGCGGCGGCGATGCCGACGATGGTCGGCGTCTTCCTGCCCCGGGTCCTCCCCGCGCTGCTCAAAGGTATCGCCACACCCCAGGAGGCGGCCGCGGTGCTGGCCGGTGCGCCGCACAACGTCACCACCGAGATGGACCTGGAGCTGTGGCGGCTGGCCGAGGGCGCCGCCGAGTACCGCGAGCTGCTCACCGGAACCGACCCGGCCGAGCTCGCGGCGCGCTACCACGCGGGGACCCTGCCCGACATCGGCCTGGAGGGCTTCCTCGACCGCTACGGCCACCGCGCCGGCGGGGAGATCGACATCGGCCTGCCGCGCTGGTCGGAGGACCCCGCGCCGCTGTTCGCCACCATCGCGAACTACCTGCGCCTGGACGACCCCGACCAGGCCCCGCCGCGGCGCTTCGCGCGCGCCGCCGCCGAGGCCGAGGCCGCCGTCGCCGACTTGGCGCGGCGCGCCGTCGGCGCCCGCCCCGTGCGCGGGCGGGCGGCCGCGTTCCTGATGCGCCGCACGCGGGAGCTGGCCGGCATGCGGGAGCTGGCGAAGTTCGCCTGGCTGGTCCCCTACGCCGAGATGCGCCGGCAGCTGCTGCTGGCCGGGGCGGAGCTGGCCGAGCGCGGACGGCTGGAGGCCGCCGAGGACATCGTGTTCCTGGGTCTCGACGAGGCCCGCGCCGCCGCCGAGGGCGGTCTCGACCAGCGCGCTCTGGTCGCCGACCGCAAAGCCGTCCACGCCCGCGAGCTGCGCCGCCGCCACGTGCCGGCCGCGCTGCTGTCCGACGGCACCGCCGTCGAGGCGCCGGCCCCGCCGCTGCAGGCATCCGAAGGGACGCTGACCGGCGCACCGGCCGCGGCGGGCCGGGCCACTGGGCGCGCACGTGTGGTCCTCGACCCCTCCGGCGCCCGGATCGAACCCGGCGAGATTCTGGTGGCCCCCACCACCGACCCCGGGTGGACTCCGCTGTTCATGACGGCCGGCGGCCTGGTCACCGAAACCGGATCCGTCGTCGCCCACGGGCCCACGGTGGCCCGCGAGTACGGCATCCCGGCCGTCATCTGCCTGCCCGGTGCCACCGAGGCGGTCTCCACCGGCGACCTGATCACGATCGACGGCGGCGCGGGGACGGTGGTCGTCGAACCGGAGGGGTGACCGGCAGGGGCGGGGCGCGTTCCCGGGCGCCGGCGGCGGTGGAGCGTCACGCGCTCGTCGCGGACCGGCGGGTCGGCGCATGCGGCTCCGTCGCCGGGCGGTCGGATCGGCGCCGGGTGAGCACGAGCGGGCCCTCCTCGGTGATCGCCACCGTGTGTTCGGAGTGGGCCGTGCGCGAGCCGTCCGCCGACCGGATGGTCCAGCCGTCGGCGTCGTAGGCGATCCGGTCGGTTGTGCGGGCGAACCAGGGTTCGAGCGCGAGGGTCAGCCCCGAGCGGAGCTTCAGGCCGTGTCCCGCCCTGCCCTTGTTCGACACGTGCGGCCCTTCGTGCATCGTGCGGCCGAGCCCACAGATCGAAGCCGGCAGGCGCCTCGGTGCCCTGCTGCGCCACGCGCGGGCAGGGCGCGACCTCGCGGACGTCGCCCACGCGGCCGGTGTTTCGCCGGAAACCCTGCGCAAGATCGAAACCGGCCGCCTGCCTTCGCCCGGGTTCGGCACGATCATCGGCCTCGGCGATGCGCTCGATGTGCCGGTGCAGGAGCTGGCGGCCGTATGGCGCGGCAGCGGCGTACCGCTGGAAGCCGCCTCGTAGCCGCCCGGCCCCAGGCCCCGCGCCCCCGGTGAGGGCCCCACCGGGACGTGCTGGGGCGGCCACCCGCGGTCACGCGCCCGTGGCGTTTCCGGAGGGGGCCTCGTTTTCCGGGCCGCACCTCGGCCCTTCGAAACACGCCTATCCGCTCAGCCGGTCGGTCTTGAGGGCGGCGATGAAGGCTCGCCAGGAGGCGGCGGGGAAAGACAGGTGGCCCAGCTCCCGGTTGCGGGTGTCGCGGACGTGGACCCGGTGTCTTTCGTCGGCGACTTCGACGCAGTCGCCTCCCTGGTTTCCGCTATAACTGCTCTTGCGCCAGCCGGAATCAATGGATTTCATCTTCGTATTTTCCCTTGTACTGGCGAATGAATTCGCCGGACTCGTCTGGGGAGAGTGCGACCGAGCGCAGTGCGCCGAAACGCAACGCACATTGCGAGACTTCGTTGCCGTCGGTGATCACCCGGCCGGTTCCCGGAACTTCCGCGTAGGCCGCACTCTCGCCGTTACTCATGTCCAACACCTTGAAGGCGCCGTCCATCGCAGCGTGTACGCCCTTCGCGAAGGGGAGGACCTGAAGCCGGATGAAAGGCATAGCGGCGATCTCCAAGAGCCGACCGAGCTGCTCGATCATGATCTCAGCCGACCCCACCGGACGGCGAAGTACCCCCTCGTCGATTACGACCCACAGCAGCGGAGGATGGTTGCGCTGGAGCAGCGTCTGTCGCTCGAGTCGGACTGCGAGTAGGCGGCTGTTCTCTTCCTCTGTCTTGGGCGGCCAGCCGGCGCCGAGGACGGCGCGAGCGTAGTCCTTCGTTTGGAAGAGGCCGGGAACCGCTTGGACCTGGAAGTCGTAGATGGCCTCGGCTTCCGCCTCCACATCGATGAATTTCTTGAACCAATGCGGATACGCGTCCCGCGCGCCCGGCCACAGCCGAGCGAGGGTGCCGTTGGCGCCGAGTACCTGGTCGGCTTTCTCGGCGAACTCTTTCCGTGGAGACCGCTCCGCGCGCTCGATCGCCCCCAGCATCTGGTGCGACACCAAAGTCGCCTTGGCGAGTTCGCGCTGGGACATATCGGACGTGCGTCGCAATCTGTGCAGTTCGCTGCCGAACTGTACGAGTGCTGCCCGCTCCGCCATCCGCACATCGTGGCTCATGGCTACAGTTGACCACTTTTCACTACGCCGTGCCACCTGTTTCCACAAGAAACTGCACGTCATGGCCGCACGAGGGCGGATACAAAATTGCGTGGCACTGTGGCCATCTGAAGTCGGAGCTGCCCGAAGCCGAGTATCCGCTTCAGACAAAAGCGGCCCTGACCAGTGCAGGCACACTGACCAGGGCCTTAGCCCACGACCTGAACCAGCAGGTGAGGACTCATGTCCAACGCTATCGCTCCCGAATCCCGATTTCCGCGGCGCCTCCGGCAGCGGCGGTGCGCATTCCGGTTCGACGGCCGCGCGCACTGCGTCAAGGCGGCGCGGACGTGGCTCCACGGCCGCATGAGCGTCGCCGGTGTCCCTGCGGAGACCGCCGATACCGCCGTGCTGCTGCTGTCCGAACTCGCCACGAACGCCGTGCTGCATACGCCCAGCGGGGACGTCGGCGGGCGGTTCGCCGTCCGCGCGTTCTTCCTCCCCGGACGGCTGCGCGTGGAGGTCCGCGACGAGGGCGGCGCCCCCTTCCAGGTTCCCTCTACCGCACCGGAGCCCGCCCCCGACGCCGAGCACGGGCGTGGGCTGCTGCTGGTCGCGACGCTCGCCTACCGCTGGGGCCGCTTCACGTCCCGATGCGGGGCGGGGACGTTCTTCGAGCTGCTTTGGGACACCGGCACCGCCGCTCCGGCAGTGCCGATGCCCGAGGAGGTCCGGCCATGACCGCGTCCCTGGGCGCCGCCGCCCCGACGGCCCGCACGGCGACCGCGCCCGCACCGCAGCGCGCGCAGGCCGCCCCGCCGCTGGCGCGGCTGCGCCGGGCCTGGCGCCCCCACGGCTGGACCGTCTGGTACGGCGCCGCCACGGGGCAGTGCTGGGCCGCCCACAGCGCGGCCATGGTCCTGGTGTGCGGCGACGGCGAGGCCGAGCTGGCCGCGGCGATCACCCGGTTCCGGCCGGGGCGGCCGTCCTCGCCTCCGGCCGCCGTCCCCGCCCGGTGCCGGATGTCGCCCCGCACCCCGCCGAGCGTGCCGCCGCCCCAACCGGGTCGGCCCCGCCCGGGCCGCCCCTGACCGCCGCCGGAGGCCCGGGGACCGGCCCCGGGCCTCCGGCCCTCACATCGCTTCGCCGCCCGCTCAGCCGGGGTCGGAAGGCGCGACGTCGGCGTCGATGCCGTCGCCCGCGATCGTGCCGCGCAGCCGGTTCAACCGCTGCCGGGACGCGACCGATCCGGATCTGTCGCGCGCCGCCAGGTCCATGACCAGGGCGTGGGCCACCACTCGGCCCGCGAAGCCCTCGTCGGCGGTGCCCGCGGTGGAGGGGGGAGTGCTCAGCACGGCGTGCACGCGGTCGCGCAGTTCGTCGCCGAGCGCCTCGGTGATCGCCACGACGGGTGCCCCCACCTCCGAACAGTGCTCCAACAGCGCCTCGACCTCGCGGAACAGGCGCAGTGGAGCCACGACGACGACCACGTCGTCTCCGCCGATGCCCAGCAGGTCGTCGGCGAGGCGGAAGCCCGAGGCCTCCAGGGCGACGCTGCGCTTCCCCAGGCGGCCCACCTCGATGGCCAGGTAGCGTGCCGTCGTCGACGCCGGGCCGATGCCGTAGCAGACGGTACGCGCCGCCGCGCCGAGCAGGTCGACGGCGGCGGCGAAGGCCCGGGTGTCGAGCACCTCGGGCAGGCGGCGCAGCAGGTCGGCGCTGTCGGTGATCACCCGGTCCAGAACCGGGTGATCGCCGAGTCCTTCCAGCCGCTGGTCGAGCACCATAGCGGGGTCGCGCCGCGCGGTGAGCATGTCCAGTACCGAGCGCTTGAGCTCGCGCAGCCCGCTGAAGCCGAGCGAGCGGGCGGTGCGCACCACGGTCGCGTCGCTGGTTCCGGTCAGCGCGGCGAGCTGCTGGGCGGAGGCGGTCACGGCCTCCGCGGGGCGGTTGAGCACGAAGTCGGTGACTGCGCGCTCCCGGGGAGACAGCGAGTCCAGCCGCGCCGTTACGCGGGCGCGGAACCCGCCGTCGTCAGTTGATGAAGTTTTCATGTCACTATTGATCCAACCATGAAGTGAACACTACGCTTCCTCGGAAGCAGATCTCTTGGCAAGGACTCGACTTCGATGAAACACCAGTTCGTGATTATCGGGGGCGGCATCCACGGGTGCGCCGCGGCGTGGATGCTCGCCGACGCCGGGGAGGACGTGCTCCTCCTCGAAGCCGGTGAAACCGCTTCGGGCGCTTCCGGCGGCTTCGGCCGGCGCGGTGTGCGGGGGAACCGGCGCGACCTGCGCGAACTCCCCCTCATGCGGGCCGCCTACCGCCTCTGGCCCACGCTCTCCGAACGCCTGGGCGCCGACACAGGCTACGAGCGCACCGGCGGGCTCAACCTCATCGAGCAGGAGGCGACGGGCACCAAGGGCGGACTGGTGGCCGCCCAGGCGCACGCCGACGTGCAGAACCGCAACGGCGTGCCCACCGAGGTTCTCACCCGCGACCGCGTGCTCGCCCTGGAGCCCGCCGTCGGCGCAGAGGTGCGCGGAGCCCTGTACTGCCCGTTCGACGGTACCGCCGACCACGGCGCCGCCACCGCGGCCTTCGCCGCGGCAGCGCGGGCGCGCGGCGCCGCAGTAGAGGAGTACAGCCCGGTCACCGGCGTCGAGGTCGCCGGAGGACGCGCCACCGCCGTCACCACCCCCGACGGCCGCCGCTACGAGATCGGTCAGGCGCTGCTGATCCTCAACAACACCGCAGCGCCCGATCTGCTGCGCGAGCACTTCGGCGTGAGTCTGCCGGTCTGGCGCATCCTCCCGCAGGCGCTGCGCGTGGTGCCGCAGTCCGGGCCGCCGATGCGCCACCTCATCGGCCACGACCACCGCTCGCTGTCGCTCAAACCGCTGCCCGACGGCGGCGTCATGGTCAGCGGCGGCTGGCGCGGCCGATGGAACGCCGAACTGGACCGCGGCGAAACCGTCGAGGCCAACGTGCACGGCAACCTGCGCGCCGCAGCCGAGGTCTACGCCGACCTGTCCGACGCCGAACTCGACCTGGCCGACGCCGCCCGGCCCGAGTCCTGCAGCGCCGACGAGATCCCCGTCATCGACCGCGTACCGGGAACGGCCAACGCCCTGGTGGGCACCGGCTGGACCGGGCACGGCTTCGCCATCGCACCGGCGGTGGCCGAAGCGCTGGCGTTCTGGGCGCGCACGGGGGCGCGCCCGGAGAGCCTGGCCCCCTTCTCGGCAACGCGGTTCTGAACCCGGGCCGCGGAAGGCGCCCGGGATCCGCCGCGCACGCGGCGCCCGGGGCACACCTACCGCGGCCGGGAGCGGCCGCCGGCCGCCCGCCCCCAACGGCCACCCAAGGAGCGCTATGTTCCCCACCGACGAAGTCTCCGGCGACACCGTCACCGCACTTCTGTTCGCCCTCACCGTGCTGGGCCTGCTCATCCTCGCCGGAGTACTGCTGCGGCTGCTGTTCACCCCGCTGCGCAGGCTCTTCATCCCGGCCGCGCTGATCGGCGGCGTTCTCGGCGCCGCCCTCGGGCCCTATGGCGCCGGCCTGTTCCCCGAAGGCATGACCGCCACCTGGTCGACGCTTCCGGGAATCCTCATCACCGTGGTGTTCGCGCCGATGCTCATCGGCGTGCGCATGCCCAACGTGCGGCAGAGCTACCGGCTGATCGCGCCGCAGCTGCTGTTCGGCTACATCGGCGACCTGCTGATGATCGGTGTGCCGATGCTCGTGTGCGCGGCGGTTCTGATGCCTTTCTGGAACGTGGACGCCATGTTCGGCACCATCGTGGAGATCGGCTGGCCGGGCGGCCACGGCACCGCGGGCGGGATGGCCCCGGTCTACTCCGACCTGGGGTGGGCCGACGGCGGAGCGCTCGCGCTTGCCGGTGCGACCGTCGGCCTGGTGTTCGGCATCGTCATGGGAATGGTGCTGATCAACATCGGCGCCCGCCGCGGCGACGTGCCCCACGCCGGGGGCGCAGCCGCTACCCGCGACCTGCTCAGCGGCGACGAACGCCCCGGCCTGGGCCGGGTCACGCTGAACAAGGACCTCGTCGACGGACTCGCCTTCCACGGTGCGCTCATCGCTGTGGCGGTGTTCATCGGCTGGATTCTGCAGTCGGCACTGGAGCTGGTCGTGCCCGGCATGCCGCTGTTCCCGCTGGCGATGATCGGCGGTGCCGTCGTGCAGGCGGTGATCGGGCGGACCCGGATCGCCGACGCGGTGGACCCGGGCAGCCTGCGCGCGATCCAGGGCGCCGCGCTGGACCTGCTCGTGGTCGCGGCCGTGGCGTCGGTCTCGGTGCCGGTGGTGCTGGCCAACATCGTGCCGTTGACCCTGGTCATGCTGGTTGCCGCCGCGGTCGCGGTCGCGTTCTTCTACTGGGCGGGCCCGCGGATGTTCCGCGAGTCCTGGTTCGAGCACGCCATCGTCAACTTCGGCACGCTGACCGCGGTCTCCTCGGTGGGCCTGATGCTGCTGCGCACCGCCGACCCCGACCTCAAGACCGACGCCGCCCGCGCTTACGCGCTGCGCGCGCCGTTCTTCAGCCCGGTTCTGGGCGGCGGCCTGATCACCGCACTGCTGCCGGTGCTCGCCGTCAACTACGGCGCCTGGGCACTGGGCGCCGGCGCCTGCGCGGCGGCCCTGCTGCTGGGCCTGCTCGCCCGGCTGCTGCGGATCTGGCAGAGCCCCGCCAAGGCGGAGAAGGCGGCGGCCTCGTCCTGACGCACCCGGTCCGCCGGCCCCGCTCTGCACCGAAGGGCGGGGCCGGCGGTTTCGGTCGGTCCGCCGCAGCGGGACGTCCTCGTTCCGTTCGACCGTGGCCCGATCCGCCGCCGACGGTCCGGGGCTCGGCCCCGGACCGCCGGCCGGGGCGGGCTACAGCTTGGCCTGTCCGTAGGGCAGCAGGCGGACCGGGCCCATCAGGCCCTGCTCCTGGCGGGGCACGTCGCCGTAGACATCGGGGCGGAACGCCCGCATGCGGTTGATGAGGGTCGTGGAGACCTCGACCTCGACGGTGTTCGTGCCGCGCTTCAGGCGGTCGCCGAGGTCGACGACCGGGGCGATCTGGTCGCCGGCGGGGACGGCGCCGCCGTTGACCCGCACCCGGTACAGGTCGCTGACCCGGCCCAGATCCAGGTAGGCGCCGTGCCCGCCGGTCCAGCCGTCCCCCAGCTCGACGGTGGCGGTGTAGCGCCCGATCCCCGAAACGTCGGCCAGGCCGTCGAGCTCGGTCCAGGGCGCCAACCCGTCCAGGTCCAGGTCGTGGGTGCGGATCGCGGTTTCGGCGGTCGCGTCGCCGGGCCGCCAGTCCTCGACCTCCAGGTGCCAGCGGGTCAGCTCCCGCCGCTCGCCGACCTTCGCGATCGTCGTGGAGACCGACCGGCCGTCGGCGCGCGTCGCGGTGTAGGTGCCCGCCTTCGCGGCCCGCGCTTTGGCGCTCTTGCCGACTACGTGCACCGTGTCGGCGTCGGTTTCGCTGAAGCGGAGCTTGCGCAGCTGCCCCGGCGGCGTCCCCTCCGACGCGCCGGCGGCGTCCTTGGCCCACTGCGGCCGGGCGAGGGCGATCACCGTCGAGGCCCCGGGCGCCAGTCGCACGCGCAGCCGGATTCCGCCGTCCTCGACGGTGTGCACCGGAATCGGGGAGACCGCGCCCGTCCACAGGTCGACGGCGAAGGGGTAGGCGTGGCGGACGTCCGTGGCGAAGACGGCGTCGTGGTCGACCTCGGTGTCGTCGGAGCCGTTGGTGAGGTAGTAGGCGTCCAGACGGCGGGAGCGCCGCCGGGCGTGCAGCAGCGGCGAGTCCTGGGCGTAGGAGACGGCCGGGGCGGCGTCGAGCGCGGCGATGCCGTCGGGGATGTCCTCCCGGGTGGCCACCCGGCGCACCGTGGGCTCGTCGAGCAGGGCCCGCACCGTCTCGCCCAGCTCCCCGGAGTCGCTCTGGTCCACGCCGGGCGGCTGCGGCGAGCTCCAGTCGCCCACGACCAGGATCCGCAGGCCCGCACGGGCGTAGCGCAGCAGTCGGCGGGCCGTCTCCAGCGGCAGGGTCGCCACCCGGCCGTTGAACGCGTCGCCTTCGAAGACCAGCAGGCGGTAGGCGGGGCCGTCCGGCGCCAGCACCCCGTCGTGCACGTCCGGATCGGTGATCTCCAGCAGGCGCGGGCTCACGAACTGGTGCGTCCAGCCCGCGCGCACACCCGCGTCGCTGAAGAAGGCGGCGCCGAATCCCGAGCCCGCATACCCCTTCTGCCGCAGGAAGGCGACGTCGACGGTGGAGGCGCCCCACTGCAGTGTGTGCTGGGCGCGGGCGAAGAAACCGGATACGGCGTCCACGTGCTGCCATGTGGGTTGGCGCGGCCCCCAGGACTCGCTGTAGCCGACGCCTCCGCTGTAGGGGGTGAAGGCGGCGAATCCGGGCCAGCGGGCGCCGGGAGCGTCGGCGTAGGAGAACCCGTGCAGAACGGCCTGGTTGACACCGGCGGCGTACTCCCGCCCGATCGTGCGCGCCGTCTGCTTCCAGGTGGTGCTGTAGGAGCCGCCGTAGACGGCGCCGGCCTCGCTGGAGAGCACGGTGTTTCCGCCGAGGTCGCGTCCGCCGGCGAGGCTGCGGAAGTCGTCGAGGTTGTTGAAGCCCAGGGTTTCGCCCTCGGGGATGTCGACCACGGCCGCCTTCGCGGCGGCGTCGGTCTCCAGTCCGTAGGGCTGGATGCGGTACTGCAGGCCGAGCCCGTGCGCCCACTCCGTGAGCGCGGCGGCGTGGTGGTCGATGTAGAGCTGGGAGAGGACGTCGTTGTAGTCGTCGATCGCGCGGCGGTCGGCGTCGGGGCCGTAGCTGAACACCTTGTCCTCGTGGGCGCGCACGAGCACCGGCAGGTAGGGCAGCGGGTCGTAGCCGGTGTGCTCCTCGAACGCGGCGGGCATCCGGGCTGTCCAGAGGGTCGCTTCGGTCTCCATCTCGATGGAGTCTTCGAACAGCGCACCTCCGGCGGGCCCCTTCAGCAGGCGGCGGATGCCGCCGGTGAGGATGTGCTCCTCCCAGAAGCCGGTGACCGCGCGGGTGCCTGCCCGGCTGAAGTGGTCGACGACGTAGGAGGCCGGCTCGGTGTGCGGGCCGGCCTCGGGGCGCTGGCCGCTGCCGCGCTCCCAGTAGGCGAGGAGCGCCCAGGTGCCGCCGCCGTCGGGAGCGGTCCACGACAGCCGCTCGCCGTCGGCCGAGGAGGTCAGGTCCACGAGCGTGTCGGGATCCAGGGAGCAGGGGGAGTCCCCGGGTGAAGCGCCCTCGGCCAGCCGCACCGCCTGCACGGCGAACAGGGAGCGCTCGCTCACCCCGTCGGCGGGGGCGACTTCGGGTTCGGGCAGCGGGCCGTCGACCTGTTCCCCGGCGTCGACGAACCGGGCGCCGTGGGCGAGTTCGCGCATGGCGGCGTCGTCCTGGGGCGTGATGGTGGGAACCGCCGCCGGCCATGCAGGGCCGATGGTGACGTCGACGACCACGCCGCGGCGTTCGGCGCGCGAGAGTGCCGCCTCCAGTGCGGTGCACCAGGATTCGGTACCCCAGCCCGAACCGGCGGGGTCGAGGTCCTGCTCCACGCTGTGGTGGACGTCGGAGATCTCCACACCGCCGAATCCGGCGTCGGCGATCTGGTCGATCTCGCGGCGGATCTCGGCGGGTTCGACCATCCCGTGGGGCCACCACCAGCGGAATTTCGCCTGGACGGCGCGCGCGGGGTCGGCCAGTCCGGCGGTGAGGTCGGCCTCGGCGGGGGCGGCGGC
The DNA here is from genome assembly GCF_014204715.1 of Streptomonospora salina. Taxonomy (NCBI): domain Bacteria; kingdom Bacillati; phylum Actinomycetota; class Actinomycetes; order Streptosporangiales; family Nocardiopsidaceae; genus Streptomonospora; species Streptomonospora salina. The sequence continues at coordinate 387,834 of NZ_JACHLY010000001.1, read as the reverse complement.
CGCGCCGGGCAGGCCGAGGGCGGGCTGGAGTGCGGCGGTGGTGCCGAGGGCGGCCCCCGCGCCGATGAACGAGCGGCGGGAGAAGCCCGAGCGGGGGCGGTGGGCGTCGGTGTCGTCGTGGGCGGGCATGGGCGCTCCTTCCCGCGCCGCCGAAGCGGCGAGGTCGTCGCGTGGGGATGGGCAGGGGGATGGTGCGGTGGCACGCGTCCATGGTGCGGATCACGTGACCCGCACCACTTAAAACGTTTCAGTGAAGTTACTGACAAATGAGGCCGATGATCAACTGTGTGGCCGGATTCGGCCAATTCGGAGGTGCTGTGTTGCGATGAGCGGGAGAGGTGCGGAGGCGAACGCGGGGTTGCGGCGCACTCTGGGGATAGGAACGTTTTACGCACCGTGGCGTTGCGGGACTTCGTCGTCGACGCGCGCGGGATCGCCCCGGATCACCTGGTCGTTCTCGAAGTGGCCGGCAGGAGCACGGGCCGGACCGTAGCCACGCCGCTGGTGATGGCCGTCGCCGGCGGGGAGAGGCACCTGGTGTCGATGCTCGGGGACGGGTCGAACCGGGTCCGCAACGTCCGCGCGGCTGGCGGTAGCGCGGTGCTGCGCCACGGCCGCCGCGAGGAGGTGCTCCTCGCAGAAGTCGCCGCGGAGCACCGCGCGCAGGTGCCGATGACCTATCTGCAGCGGGCGCCCAACGCCGGAGTGCACCTTCCCGTGAGCGCCGGCTCCCCGCTCGCGGAGTTCGCGCGCGTGGCCCACCGGTTCCCCGTGTTCCGCGTAACCGCCCCGCCGGTACAGGCGCTCGCCGGCGAGGAACCGTAAACCGGGAATCTGATCCCCCCGTGTTCGACGCTGCGAAGCACGGGGATTCCGGGAATCAGCGGATCCGCGCACGGAACGGAACCAGGACGGTCCGCGGATCCGAAGAGGCGGTTTTCGCTGGAGTCTCACCTGCACCATATGCCTCTGGGGCGTTCTTCGTTGCGCGGATTTATGTCGCTTCCCCGGGGTTGCCTGATCCGCACCGTGGCCGGGATGCTCGTGCTGTGCTTCCGGGTTCTGCACGAGTTGCGAGGAGGATACTCTGACCGGGACAGCCGAAGTGTTCAGGAATCTGGTACGTAGGTCTACGATCGCGATCGATTCCGATCCCGGGTTGGCCGGGAATATGCAAGAGGCAGTGGACGAGGACGATGATCGGAAAAGGGAACGCGGTCGCGAACCGCGGCGCCGGAAACCGGGGCTGCGGGAGCTTCCGTGGCGGGAACAGGACGACGTCCGGCTCGCACCGTTGGACATGCTCCACACACTGGGCCTCTCCATGGCCCTCGCGCACCAGGGGGCGGCGCGCGGGATGGCCGAGCACTGGGCCAGCCTGACCTACCTCCAGGCTTTGACGCAAAACGAGTACGGCTACCTCGGGCTTTCTTCCGAAGGACGGGAAACCGTCGGACAGCACCGGGCCGTCCAGGCCCGGGAGCTCGGGAACGGTATAGGACTCGCGCTGGCCGGGATCGTGCTGCGCCGACGCTATCCCGACCACCGTGTCTCGCTCGTTCCCGCCGATACCACGCTCCTCGCCGGATGGTCGACGCTCTCGCCCAGGCATGATGCGCAGCCGTGGAGATTCCGCCCCGAGTTCTTCGCCGAAATCTGGCGCCCGGGTGATTCGTCGTTGATCGTCCCCATTGTGGGCAGGGCGAACCACGCCTCCGGATCCAAGGCGTCGTATCAACAACTCGCTGCCGCTTCGGCGCACGTCGAGGCCGTGCATATCGGGGAGTGGAACGAAACACCCGGTATGGTCTTCAGTTCCGCGTTGCTTCCGCGGAACGGACCGCTCACCGTCCATGCGCTGCACGCCGAAGGTGCGGGGGGATGGCTGGGCATACCGGCGCCGAGTGATCTGGACCAGCGGTTCAGGGAAGGGAACGGTCCGTGGGTCATCCGACCGCCGCAGGAGGGTGGAACCGAACCTCCGACCGTTCCCGGATACCACCTTCGGCCGGAGGACTTCCCGTGGTTCCGGCGGGTTTCCGCCCGTACCGCTGCCGCCGGGCTGGCGGCCTTCGTCGGATCCCCTGCCACGGTCACCCGCTATATTACGAATCGCCAGGGCAGAAAGCGTTTCGGGGGCCATGTGCACGCCGTGCTGGGGAGTAACCGGGGCATCCGCAGGGTGATCCGGGGCATCGGCGTCGTCGGCACCGACCACGTCTTCCGGCTCAACGGGACACGTGTAGAAGCCTTCTCCGGGGTGGCCGAGCCCTTATTCGGCCATCTCGAACGGGGCGAGGTGGAACGGTATCGCCGCGAGGTGTACGCGCTCCGCGGCAGCTGGCCCGGAACGGGCTTGGACCGCGGTACGTGGAACGGCCCTGTCTCGGTGCACGAGGACGGTTCCGTGCTCGCCATCCGCAGACTGCCGATCGACGGCTCCTGATTTCGGTGGTCGTCCCGACCGGTCGGGCGGTCTTCACCGCTTCCGGGAACCGCAGCGGTGAAGACCGCCCGACGGACGGGCTGATCGGGCCGGCGACTGTGGTTCAGGGGGCGGAGCCGCCGTCCACCGAGGCGAGGTAGGCGTCGGCGCTCCCGGCGTCCATGAACCAGTCCCGGAAGGTGGTGGGGTCGGTGTAGCCCTTGGCGAAACGGTAGGCGACCGCGTCGTTGTCCGCCGCGGCCGCGAGGACCCGCTGCACGTGGTCCGGCAGCGGGCCCAGCATCATGTTGGTGAAGTCGGTGACGTGGCGGGCGTAGGACCAGTAGGCGTCGAAGGTCTCCTGCATCCACTGCGGGTCGAAGGGCCGGTCGCCGCGCTCCAGGATGGCCCGGTGGTAGATGTCGGCGCAGTGCGCGGCGTTGTTGGCCCCCTGGCCGGTGACCGGGTCGTTGGCGACGACCACGTCGGCCATGCCCAGCACGTGCGAGGCGGCCGACAGCCGCCCAACCGGGTGGCGCACCACCGGTGCGTAGCCGCCGACGAGGGTGCTGCGCTCGTCGGTGGGCCGGGCGTCCGTCGCGCGTTCGTACTCCCAGGGCACGTAGCGCCGCATCAGGTCGAGGGTGCGCTCCAGGTGCGCCTCCGGGCCGGGGCGGTCGTCCCAGCAGTCGAAAGGCCCTCCCGGGACCGCTTCCCACAGCAGGATGTCGGCGTGGCCCGTGGTGGTCAGCCCCGGCATGAAGAACAGTTCGCCGATCCCGGGGAACGCGGCCATGCGCACGTGGTGCTCGGGGTAGTCGGGCCGCGGGGTCATCCCGCGCACGTAGATGCAGGAGAGCTTGCGCTGGAGCGTGTCATAGGGGGAGCGGGAGGCGTCGCGTTCGAACACGTCGACCAGATCGCCCTTGCCCGCCGCGACGACGGTCAGGTCGTAGAGCGCCGTCAGGCCTTCGAGCTCGGAGGTGACGGCGCCGTGGTAGACGACCTCGCCGCCGCGCTCCTCGAACAGCTCCAGCCATCCGGCGGTCTTCACCCGCTGGTCGACCGACTGGGCGTAGGAGTCCCAGCGGCCGACGAAGCCGAACGCGATGTCGCCGGGCGGGTCCGAGACGGTCGCGCGCTGGGCGACGATCCGCGGGGCCCGGTCCTCCCACTGGTTGAGGCCGTGCCGGCGCTCGACCTCCAGGGCCGGATGGAACATGCACTGGGTCGACATGATCCGCCCGCCGCGGATCTCCTCGGGGGTGCGCGCCGACATGACGGTGACCTCGTACCCCGCGCTCTGCAGGCTGAGCGCGAGCTGGAGCCCGGACTGCCCGGCGCCGACGATGAGGATTCTGCGCATTGCCGCTTCTCCTGGTTCCCTCGGTACGACTGGATAGGGCCGGTGTGGCTCAACGGACGGCGTGCCGGCTTCCGACCGGTTCTTCCTCGCCCGGTGCGGTGCTGCGCATCGTGTGGGTCAGCGAGGACGTGAGCGTCTGGACGACCGACCGCCGGTCCCGCGCATCGCAGGACACCATCGGCACGTCGGCCGACAGCCGGAGCGCGTCGCGCACGTCGGCCGCCGCGTGGCTCTGCTCGCCGTCGAAGAGGTTCACGGCCACGATGAAAGGGACGTCGGAGTCGTTCTCGAAGTAGTTGACCGCGGCGAAGGACACGTCCAGCCGGCGGGTGTCGACGAGGACGACGGCCGCGCTGGCACCGCGGCACAGGTCGTCCCACATCGGCCAGAAGCGCGCCTGCCCGGGGGTGCCGAAGAGGTACAGCACGAGGTCTGCGGACATGGTGATGCGGCCGAAGTCCATAGCGACGGTGGTCGTCGTCTTCCCGTCGCCGCCCGCCTCCGGGTCGACGGTGCGTGAAGCCTGGGTCAGCCACGCCTCGGTGTTGACCGGCGGGATCTCCGACACGGCACCGACCAGGGTGGTCTTCCCGGTGCCGAATCCGCCGGCGACGACGATCTTGGCCGAGGCCGGATGCGGCGTTCGCTCAGGCGAGTTCGTAAAGCCCATCGATGACTCTCTTCAGCAACCGGGGGTCGTAGGGGGAGGGGTAGGCGTCGGGGTTGACGACCAGCCGTTCGCGGGCGGCCATGTCGCCGATGAGCACCCGCGTGACCCCCAGTGACACCCCGCAGTGCGCCGACAGCTCGGCGACCGACTGCACGGCCGAGCGCGCGCGCTCGTAGAGGGCGCGCCCCTCGGGGGGAAGCCGGTGGGAGTAGCCGGGATCGTAGTCGGGCACCGCGATGAGGGTGTGGACGAACAGGCGGTGCCGCGTTCGGGTGCGTCCGCCGGTCAGAACATAGGGGCGCACCCATGGATTGACCGTCATAGTGGCTCTCTCGCAGTGGTTGCGGCCGGATTCACGACACGCCCCGGCTCATGGACAGTCCGCGAAGGTCGTCGCGCAGCTGCGGGGTCAGGACGTGGCCGACGCTTTCGACGAGCTGGGTCATGCGATGGGCGACCACGCCGAGGTTCGCGCCGTCGCGGGCGAGGACGGCCAGTCCCGCGAGGTTGCCGATACCCATGAACAGGAAGTGCCCGGACGGGAACTTCAGCATCACCTGGTCGCACCCGGGCTCGCCCACCTGGTGGGCGATGTTGGTACCGAGGCTGATCAGGCCGCTGATCATGGCCGCCATGGGGTCGGCGGTGTCGGCGGGTATGTCGCCGGAGGTGATCAGCGGCAGGCCGTCGGAGGAGACGATCAGCGCGTGGGAGACCCCGGGGGTCTGCGCGGTGAAGTCGTCGAGCAGCCAGCCGAACTCCTGGGGTTCGCGCGGCTGGGCGGTGCCGCCGTTCATCGCCCCTCCTCCTCGTCGTCGGTGTGTCCGCCTGCGGGTGGTGCTGTGTCGCGGCCGGTGGCAGACGCGCCGGCCGAGAAGGCGCTGAGGTCGTCGGCGAACGACGCGCCGCCGTGGCCGCCGGCGGCGCCGTCTCCGGTCAGGGGGCGCAGCGCGCCGCTGCGGTCGCCGCCGTCGCGCAGGCTCTTGCGTTCGCGGCGCGGCAGCCCGCCGGCGGTCGGCCGCTCGGGCGGCGCGGGGTCGGGCGGCGGGGCGTTCTCGGGACCGACGGGGCCGGGTGCCAGGGTCAGGTGGGCCGGTCGGGCCGCGGCGTCGGCGGGTGGGGGAGGAGAGGGATCGGACTGCGGCCGCCCGTCGCCGGCGAGTTCGCCGACGGCCGGGGCGGGCGCCGGCGGGTCGCATACGAGGTGGGCGGGCAGCGACACCACCGCCGTGGTGCCCGACGGTCGGGAGGAGTCGGTCGGGGGGCGGCTGCTGAAGGTGACCGAGGCGCCATGGCGGTGCGCGAGCCGGTGCACGACCGGGAAGCCGGTGTGGCGGGCCGCGTTCCGGTCCAATGGCGGGACGGCGCCGCTCATGGTCGCGTTGAGGGTGCGTACACGCTGCTCGCCGAGGCCGATCCCGGAGTCGGCGATGCGCACGACCACGCCGCCGGTCTCGGTGGGGTGCACGCCGACGTCGACCGTGCCCGGCGAATAGCGGGTGGCGTTGTCGAGCAGCGCCGCGATCATCGAAGCGATGTCGTCGGCCGCGTAGGAGGGCACCGCCAACTCGGCGACGGCGGCGATGCGCACGCGCGCGTAGGACTCGATGGAGGAGGCCCCGATGCGGACGACGTCCAGCAGCGATGCGGCGTCGCCGCCGGTCTCGTTCTCGTCGCGGTCGACCAGTACCCGCAGATCGCGGGCGGTGCGCCGGATCATGGTCAGGGCGTGGTCCACCTCGTAGAGCCGTCGGAGGCGCTCGGGGTCGTCTTCGTCGTGCTCCAGCCGGTCGATCTCGCTGCGCTGCTGTTCGGCCAATACCAGCACTTGCAGGGCGAACCGGTCCATGAGTCCGGTGAGGGGGGCGGTCGGGTCGTCGCCCGCCCCCGCCGCCGGTGCGGGCGGGGCCTGCGCGGCCGGCGCCGCAGCGGAGAGCGGGGACGTGGCGGGCGCCCCGGCGGAATCGGCCTGTGCCGGGGCGGGAGGCGCGGGCGCTGCGTCGCGCCGGCGCCGGAGTAACCTGATCATGGTCGTTTTCCCAGGGGAGGACGGCACGATTCCGTGTGCGGAACTCGGCGGCCTAGTGGTGTCGGATTTCGCGTTCGCGGTCGGAGAATGCGGCGAGGGGCGGGAACGTGCGCCGCGCCGGGTATGGGCCGGGTTCGGGGCGGTGCGCCGTCGGCGGCAAGGGTTCCACAATTCGGCGCACAGGAGAACCTGTCGTGTCGCGATTGTGGATTTATGCGCCTGAAGAGGGTTAGATCGATGCAATATCCCGATTGCCCGAAATTGAGTTGTCGGCGCTAACGGCCGTCGGCACGCCCGGATTCGTGCGACGCCGTTTTCCGTGATCAGGGATGCGCGGCGGCCGAGCGCGCCGGCGGATGCGCGGTGGTACGCCGGTCCGGGGGCGCGCTCGGCTCCGGGCCGGCGTCCGCGCCTGCCTCCGGATCCGGAGCGGGAGCGCGGTCGGGGCCGTCCCCGCCGACGAGGCGGCCGCCGTGCAGGTGGAGGCGGTAGTCGGCCCGGCGTGCGGCCTCGGGGTCGTGTGTCGCGTGGACGACGGTGGCCCCCTGCGCGCGCAGTTCCTCGAGGATCCCGGGGATCTCCCGCTGCGTCGCGGCGTCCAGGCCGGTGGCGGGCTCGTCCAGCAGTAGCAGGTCGGAGTGCTGAGCCAGCCCTTGGGCGAGCAGGGCGCGCTGGCGCTGGCCGCCGGAGAGGCCGCCCAGCGGGCGGCCGGCCAGCGCGGTGAGGCCCAGGCGCCGCATGGAGGACGCGACGATCGCCCGGTCGCGGGCGGCGAGCGGGCGCCACGGTCCCCGGCGGGCCCAGCGTCCCATGGCCACGGTGTCGCGCACGGTGACGGGAAGGGCGTCGGATACGGCGCTGTGCTGGACGACCAGAGCCGGCCGGGCGGTGTGGAAGCGTTCGACGGCGCCCGCTGCGGGGACGTGCACTCCGGCGACGACGCCCAGCAGTGTCGACTTGCCCGAACCGTTGGCTCCCAGCAGCGCCGTCACCCGCCGGGCCGGAATCCGGGCCCAGACCTCGTGCAGGACGGTCGCGGCGCCGTAGGCGGCGGCGACTCCCCGCAGTTCCACGGCGGCGTGGGTGGTGTGCATCGCTTGACCCCCATATTGACAACGATAATCGTTTTCATTGTACGGTCATCCGTATGGACTGGTTGACCGAACCCTTCGCCGCCGCCTTCGTCGCCCGCGCCCTGTGGGCGGGCATCCTGGTCTCCTGCGCGTGCGCACTGGCCGGAACCTGGGTGGTGCTGCGCGGTATGGCGTTCCTCGGCGACGCCATGGCGCACGGCATGCTGCCCGGCGTGGCGCTGGCCTCGCTGCTGGGCGGCAGCCTGTTCCTCGGCGCGGCCGCCAGCGCCGTCGCCATGGCGCTGGGCGTCGCCGCCGTCACCCGCTGGTCCCGCCTGTCCCAGGACACCGGAATCGGACTGCTCTTCGTCGGAATGCTCGCCCTCGGCGTGATCATCGTGTCCTACGCCCAGTCCTTCGCGGTCGATCTGACCGGGTTCCTGTTCGGCGACGTCCTGGCGGTGCGCTCCGGCGACCTCGCCTTCCTCGCCCTCGCGGCGGCCGCGGCCGCGCTCGTGGCGCTGCCGGGCCACCGCGCCTTCGTCGCTCTGGCCTTCGACCCCCGCAAGGCCCGCACCCTGGGGCTGCACCCGCGCCTGGCCCACACCGCGATGCTGGGGCTGATCACCCTCGCGATCGTCGCGTCCTTCCGCGTCGTCGGAACCCTGCTCGTCTTCGGCCTGCTCATCGCGCCTCCGGCGGCGATGGCGCTGTGGGCGCGGCGCATCCCGGCGATCATGCTCGGCGCGGCGGCGCTCGGTTCGGCCGCGACCTTCTCCGGCCTGCTCGCCTCCTGGCATCTGGGCACCGCGGCGGGCGCGACCATCGCCGCGGCCGCAGTGGCCCTGTTCTGCCTGTCCGCCGCCGCTGCCCGCGTCCGCGACCTGTACCCCGGCGCCGCGGCGGTTCCCGACCTCCCGGGTCCCCCCGAACTCCCCGAAGCACGGTCCCCCCGGACCGAACCGGAACAGGAGCACGAGTTCACACGATGATGTTCGCGAAACGAACCAGAGCGGCCCTCGACGCCGCCGCGGGCGGGCTGCTGGCGCGCCTGGCTCGCACCTTCGAGCTCGGATTCAGCCCCGACCTGATGGTGGAGACGGGATGGTGAGCGCGGCGGCCGTGCGGGCGCGGCTCCCGTTCGCGGAGCGGATCCCGCCCCGGCCCCGGCGCCGTCGCTCCAGGCGCGCGGCGGCCGCGCTGCCTGCGCTGCTGCTCCTTCTGGCGCCGGCCGCGCTGTCGGGGTGCGGCGCCTTCGCAGCGGAGCGCTCCGGCATCGTCGTCACCACCGACATCCTCGGCGACGTCGTCCGCAACGTCGTCGGCGACCAGGCCGACGTCACCGTACTGATGGGGCCCGAGACCGACCCGCACTCCTTCAGCGTCTCCGCGCGCCAGGCCGCCCGGCTCCAGGACGCCGAGCTCGTCGTCTACAACGGGCTGGGCCTGGAGGAGGGCGTGCTGCGCAACGTCGAGACCGCAGAAGAGGCGGGTGCCCCCGCCCTCGCGGTCGCCGAAGGCGTCGACCCCGTCGATTTCTCCGCCGGGGACACCGCCGGAGAGCCCGACCCGCACTTCTGGACCGACCCCGTACGCGTCGGTAGGGCCGTCGGACTCGTCGCCGACGCGGTGGCCGGCGAGGTCGACGGGGCCGACGCGGCGGCCGTGCGCGCCAACGCCGGGGACTACCGCGAACGCGTGGCCCGGCTGCACGAGTACGCCGAGGAGCGCTTCGCCGAGATCCCGCCCGACCGGCGCAAGCTCGTCACCGACCACCACGTCTTCGGCTACCTCGCCCGGCGCTACGGCTTCGAGGTCGTCGGCGCGGTCATCCCCAGCGGCACCACGCTGGCCTCGCCGAGCAGCTCGGATCTGACGTCCCTGGCCGACACCGTGCGCGCGGCCGGCATACCGGCGGTCTTCGCCGACTCCGCACAGCCGGACCGCCTCGCACGGGTGATGGCCGAGGAGGCCGGGGTCGACGTCGCGGTGGTGCCCCTGCACTCGGAGTCCCTCACCGCGGAGGGCGGGGGAGCCCCGACCTATCTGCGGATGGCGCGGTCCAACACCGACGCCGTCGCCGGAGCGCTCACCGGCTGAGGCGCCTCGCCCACCCCCGGCCCCCGTACGAAAGGGCGGCTCCTGCCGCCCCGTCCCCATGAAGAAACGGGCGATACGGCGTATGTGACCGGCCCCGGCGCGAAGCGGATCTACGCCGTCGACCCCGCCTCGGGCGAGGTCGAACGCGAGGCGGAGCTGCCCGAGGCGTCCAACGAGCTCACCGGAGTGTGAGCCTGCGCAGTGACGGGGCCGCGCAGCGGTCCGGTCGCGGGACCGGACCGCGGCCGGCCCCGCGACCGCGGTTTCACAGCAGACCGGCGACGGCCGCCAGACCGAGCGCGGCCAGGGCGGCGCCGGCCCCGGCGTCGACGGTCGAACGCACACCCGGTCGGCGCAGCACCGGGCCCAGCGACCCGAGCGCGGCGATGTAGAGGGTCCACCACGCGCCGGCGCAGGCCACGACCACCGCCCCCATCACCACCGTCTGGGCGAAGACCGGTTCGCCGGCGACCAGGAACTGCGGCATGAACGTCAGATAGAAGACGAGCGCCTTCGGGTTGAGCACGTTGTTGAGGAAGCCCTGGACGAAGGCCGACCCGGCCTTGCGCGGTGCGGCGGCCTCGGCGGGCGGAGCGGCGCGGTTGCGCCACGCCGCGACGACGAAACCGGACCCGAGCAGGAACAGGTACACGCCGCCCGCGACGCGCAGCACGGATGCCAGCACGGGATCGGCCGCGACCGCCGCAGCGAGTCCGGCCGCCGCCAGGGTCAGAAACGCAAGGCCGCCGCAGATCCCCGCGACGGTGTACAGGGCGCCGCGGGTTCCGTTGGCGACGGCGCTGCGGGTGACGAGTACGAAGTCCGGACCCGGAACGACCAGCATCAGGATCACGGTCGTCAGGAAGACGGGCAGGTGGGCAACCATCGCCTGGCCAATCCTCGGAAGCGAACAGAGAGCGAGGGAACAGGATTATTCTCGTTCTCCATCCGAGTTGGTGGCAACCATTTCGCTTAGACTTCGGGGTATGAACGAACCTGCCGAACTGGATCCGGTCGATCTCCGGATTCTCTCCGCTCTGCAGAACAACGCACGGCTGCTCAACAAGGAGCTCGCCGCCACGGTCGGCGTCGCGCCCTCGACGTGCCTGGACCGCGTCAACCGCCTCCGCGAGAGCGGGGTCGTCACCGGCTACGGAGTCGACGTCGATCCGGCCAAGCTGGGGCGCCCGCTGCAGGCCTTCCTCTACATCCGCGTCCAGCCGCACCGCAGCGCCCTCGTCGACCCGTTCGTCGAGCACGTCCTCGGACAGCCGGAGACACGGGGCCTGTGGCACCTCACCGGCGCCGACGACTTCATGGTCCACGTCGCCACCGAGGACGCCCATTCGCTCCAGCGGCTCGTCCTCGACGCGTTCACCGCCCGCGAGGAGGTGACACGGGTCCGCACCAACCTGATCTTCCAGCACTGGGCGGGCCGGCCCCTGCTGCCGCCGGAGACCGGCACCGGCTGACCGGAGTCCGGGCCGCCACGGAGAGCGCCGTGCCGCGGTGGGCGTCCGGTTCGGCCAGGCGCGCCGTGACCGCCGAGCGGTACCGGCGCGAACCGTCTCCGGGGGAGACGCGCGCGGCCCGCCCGCGGCGTTTCGCGGGCGGGCCGGGGGCGTCCGGGGCGGGTCAGACGGTTTCGGCCCGGGCCGCCAGGCGCTTCTCGCCCGGGTCGCTCGGGTCCTTGAGCCGCGTGGAGAGCACGGCGACGCCCAGGTACAGGCAGCTGAAGATGACCGCGACACCGCCGCCGCCGACGAGGGGGTAGGCCAGGGTGACCACCATCGGGCCGACGAAGGCGGCGCCGCCCGCGCCGAAGTTGAGGATCGCCAGGGAGGCGCCCTTGTCCTTGTGCTGCACCATCGACGGCATCAGAGCCGAGAGCGGGACGAATCCGGCCAGCAGGACGCCGTAGAGGCAGCCCAGGGCGATGGCAACGGCGAAACTCTCCGTGGCCATCGCGGTGAAGTACCACAGCGGTGTGGCGACGGCGCAGCCCAGGCAGCCGAACACCGTCACCGTGCGGCGCCAGCCGAAGTAGTCGCCGAAGACGCCGAAGAACAGGTTGGCGGCGATGTTGGCGCCGTAGGCGGTCGCGGTGAGCGTGGCGATCTGGGCGACGCTGAGGAAGCCCTCGTTGGCACCGGCGCTTCCGAAGGTGAACGGGAACATCGCGAAGAACCCGTACTGCGGTGCGGTGTTGACGATGCGCACCAGCCCGCCGAACAGCGTGCGGCGGTCGCGCCAGAGGATGTCCACGCCTTCCAGCAGCCGGCGGTAGCTCCGGGGTTCGGCCACCGACGCGTCGGCGATGGGCTTGAGGCCGCTGGGTTCGCGCACTGCGAAGGAGCCCAGGAGGCCGCCCGCGGCGACCAGCACCAGCGACAGGATGAGCGTGTCGTAGAGCGTGAAGCCCAGCGGACCGATGGCGAGCGCCGCCACACCCGCACCGAGTGTGGGCAGGCCGCCGGTGAAGGCGAACCAGAACCAGCCCGCGACCGAGCCGCGCATGCGTGTGGGGCTGGTGGTCTGCGCCCATACCAGGAAGGCGAAGGCGAAGAGCGGGTAGGCGAAACCGCGGATGCCGTAGGTGGTCACGATGAACGCGAAGTTCTGGGACGGGATGGCGGCGAACAGGAAGATCGCTTCGAAGACGACCCACCACGCGGCGCCCAGCCAGATGACGCGGCGCGGGCCCCAGATCGCCGAAAGGGTGCCCGACAGCCACGACGCCACCATCACGGCGACCCCGTAGACGGTGACGGTGGCGAAGGTCGCCTGCTCGCCGGCCAGTCCGCCGCCGTCGGGCTGGGTCAGGTAGTCGGTGAGGTAGCTGATCTCGACACCGTCGCCGACCATGTAGATCAGCACGGCGACGAAACCCCAGAAGAGCGGCTTGGGGATGCCGATGCGCTCGATGCCGCGCAGCGGTCTCGATTCGGGGTCGGGCTGGCTGGCAGGCGGATGCTGCGGCTGGCGTGAAGTCGCCGGCTCGTTCATGGTCTCTCCTCGCAGGGGGTGGGATCCGCCCGCGGCGCGGAGCCAGAGAGAAACCGCAGGCCCGGACTCGGCCGGCGCCCGGGTGCTCCCGGTGCGGGCGGATTGGCGGCGCCCCGCCCCGCGGGCCGGGTGCCGGGCGGTGCGCAGGCGTGCGGAGCTGCGCCCGCACCCAAGCCGAAGGCCTGAATCCCCCGTACGGCACCGTGATCCGCATCGAACGCGGCCCGCAGGTGATCCAGGTCTCACCTTCGCCACAGAGAGAACATAACCTGCGTGAAATTAACACGCAATACGTTATCTAGTGTTTCGTCGAAGCGACCTCGACCTCCACCCGGTCCCGGAGTTCGGCCAGCAGGGCGGCCTCGACGCCGTCGTCGACGATCACGCGGTGGAAGGAGTCCACCGGCGCCAAGTGGTGCAGCGCGGTACGCGGCATCTTGTCGGAGTCCATGAGCAGCACTTTGGTCGAGGCCGAAGCGAGCATGGCCCGCTTGACCACGACGATCTCCTGCTCCTGGTGGTAGGTCATCGCCGCGGTCATGGCGGAGGTGCTGATGAAGGCGGTGTCGACGTTGACCGAGGCGATCGCCTCCGTGCAGGGCAGGCCGTTGAAGGAGTCGTGGGTGCGGAAGTAGTCGCCGCCCAGCGCGATCAGCCGGACGTCCTTCATCGCGCACACTTCGTCGATGGTCCGGCGGTAGTTGGTGACCACGGTCAGCGGGGCGAGCGGCTCCAGAAGCGCCGCGAGCTGCAGCGCGGTGGTGGAGTCGTCGAGCATCACCGAGTCGCCCGGATCGATGAGCTCCGCGGCGCGGGCGGCGATGGCGCGCTTCTGCTCGATGCGCGCGTTGAGGCGGTACTCGGCGTCGCTCTCGAAGACCGTGGAGGGCTGGGCGGAGACCCCGCCGCGGAACTTGCGCAGCAGGCCGCGCCGCGCGAGCTCGTCGAGGTCGCGATGCACGGTCATCACGCTGACGCCGGTGAGCTCGGCCAGTTCGACCGCCGTGGCCGAGCCCTGTTTGGCGACGAACTCGGCGATGGCCTGCTGGCGAGCTTCCTGGGGGCGGGTATCGCCGCGTCGGGTGCTCATGGGACCCCTGTCCTCGAAGATCTGCCGTCTGCTGGACGCTGTGCTGCTCGACAGACGCTATCGGAGCGTTTCCGGCAGCAGAGGTAACACGAAGGCATGGTCGAATAACGTCGATCGTGTTAAATTAACGCCATCGATGTCATGAAGGTGGATGAGAGGACGCGATGAGCAGCAGACTCAGCGCCGTGGTGTTCGACCTCGACGGCGTACTGATCGAGAGCGACCACCTGTGGGAAGAGATGTGGTCGGACTACGCCGCCCGCCACGGCGCCCGGTGGTCCTCCGAGGACACCGCGACCGTGCAGGGCATGAGCTCCCGCGAATGGTCGCACTACCTCAACCGGATGGCAGGGGCCGCCGAGAGCGAGGCCGACACCGAACGCTCCGTCGTCGACGGCATGGTCGGCGCTTTCGAACAGGGGCGCGTGGACCTGCTGCCCGGAGCGCGCGAAACCGTGCAGGCCGTCAGCGCCGAGGCCGACATCGCGCTCGCCTCCTCCGCACCGCGCCGGCTCATCGACGCCGTGCTGCGCGGCCACGCCCTCGACGACAGCTTCTCCGCGACCGTCTCCAGCGCCGAGGTCGAGCGCGGCAAGCCCCACCCCGACGTCTACCTGGAGGCGGCCTCGCGGATCGGGCATCCGAGTAGCGACTGCGCGGCGGTCGAGGACTCCTCCAACGGCATCAGGGCCGCCTACGCCGCCACGATGACCGTGATCGCGCTGCCCAACCCGGCCCCCGGCTACCGCCCGGCCCCCGACGCGCTCGAAATGGCCGCGGAAGAGGCCGGCGACCTCGCCGACGTCCGCGACCGCCTCCTGCGGCTGCTCGGCCGCACTCAGGCCCAGGGGAGCAGCTGATGCCGTCGGTCGAGGACCCCGCCGCTTTCAAATCCTCGTGGATCCGGGGCCTGGTCGGCTCCTACTCCCGGCTCGTCGCGCCCGTTCCCGACGCCTACGGCGTGATGAGCGCCCGCTCGCCCGAGCAGGGCCGCGTCAGCGTCGTCATCGGCGGCGGCTGCGGCCACTACCCGGCCTTCGCGGGACTGGTGGGGCCCGGCCTCGCCGACGCGGCCGTCGTGGGCGACGTGTTCACCAGCCCCAGCGCCGAACAGGTCTACCGCACCGCGAGCGCGGTGGACGGCGGTGCCGGCGTGTTCTTCGGCTACGGCAACTACTCCGGGGACGTGATGCACTTCGGACTGGCCGCCCGGCGGCTGGCCGCCGAGGGCGTCGACTCCCGCACCGTGCTGGTGACCGACGACGTCGCCAGCGGTTCCGCCCAGGACAGCGCACAGCGCCGCGGAGTCGCCGGCGGCTTCTTCGTCTTCCGGATCGCCGCGGCCGCCGCGGCGCGCGGCTACGACCTCGACGGCGTCGCCCGGGTGGCGGCCCGCGCCAACGCCATGACCCGCACCTTCGGCGCGGCCTTCAGCGGGTGCACCCTGCCCGGCCGAGACGAGCCGCTGTTCACCGTGCCGGCGGGGACCATGGAGCTGGGACTGGGCATCCACGGCGAGGCCGGGCTGCGGCGGGTCCCCGCACAGGATCCGGCCGGACTCGCCGACGTGCTCGTCGAAACCCTGCTGCCCGAGCTGCCCGAGCCGTCCGGAGCCGGCGGCCCGCGCGCTGCGGTGCTGCTCAACGGACTCGGCCAGACCCCCTACGAGGACCTGTTCATCTGCTACGACCGGGTGCACCGCCGCTTGGCCCAAGCGGGCATCGCCGCGCACCGCCCCGAGGTGGGCGAGTTCGTCACATCCCTGGACATGGCGGGACTGTCACTGTCGCTGATGATCCTCGACGACGAACTGGCCGACCTCTACGGCCAACCGTGCCAGAGCCCGGCTTACACCATGGCGCCCGACGCCGAGCCCGCCGTCCCCCGGAGCCGCCCCGCACCCGGCGCCGACGTCGGCACCGCCGTCGGCCCCGAGCACACCTCCGCGACGCAACCGGCCTCCGGCGGCGCCGCGGCCGAGGCGCTGGCGGCCGCGCTGGCCGCCGTGGAGTCCCAGGAGCAGGAACTGGGCCGGCTCGACGCGGTCGCCGGAGACGGCGACCACGGCCAGGGCATCGTGCGCGGACTGCACGCGGCCGCCGCGGCGGCCCGGACCGCCGGACCCGGCGACGACGCCGAGGCGTCGGGCCGGGCGCTGCTGCTGGCGGGAACGGCCTTGGCCGACGCGGCCGGCGGCGCCTCGGGGGCGCTCTACGGACTGTTGCTCACCGAGATCGGCGGCGGGCTGGCCGAGGCCGGGCCCGTACCGGTCACGGCGAAACTGATCGCCCCGTCGGTCGAGGCCGCATTCGACGCGGTGTGCGAGCTCGGCGGCGGCGCCCCCGGCGAGAAGACCATGCTCGACGCGCTCGCCCCCTTCCGCGACACCCTGGTCGAGCACGCGGCCGCCGGCGCGCCGCTTGCGGCCGCGTGGTCGGCGGCCGCCGACGCGGCCACCGGCGCCGCCCGCGCCACCGCCGACATGCCCGCCAAACGCGGACGCGCCGCCCGCCTGGGCGAACGCGGCCGGGGCCACGCCGACCCCGGAGCCACCTCGCTGGCGCTGATGGCCGCGGCCGCGGCCGACGTCCTCAGCGCCCGCAGCACCACCGCCGAATCCGACCCCGAAAGCCGGTGAACACGCTGTGAAGATCGCCGTCGCCGCCGACAGCGCCGGGGTGGCGCTGAAGGACGAACTGAGAGACCTGTTGCGCGCGGACGGACGCATCACCGAGGTCCGCGACCTCGGCGTCCCCGATGCCGCCGACGACCGGGCCTACCCCCTGCTGGGTATCGCGGCCGCCGAGGAGGTGGCCGCGGGCGAAGTCGAACGCGCCGTTCTGGTGTGCGGCACCGGAATCGGCATGTGCATCTCGGCGAACAAGGTCGCCGGGGTGCGCGCTACCGTCGCCCACGACTCCTACTCCGCCGAGCGCTCGGTCATGTCCAACGACTGCCAGGTGCTCACCATGGGAGCACGGGTGATCGGGCCGGAGTTGGCGAAGCGGATCGCCACCGAGTGGATCGGCCACGTATTCGACCCCGGCTCCGCGAGTGCGGCCAAGGTCGCCCGCATCAGCGACTACGAGCAGGCCTGAGCCGCGGCGGGCGGCCGCATCGGGCCGACCGCCGATCCCGGCCCCGCCGATCCCGGCCCCCGACGGGGCTCCGACCGACCGAACGTGAAAAGGAGCCGACATGCGAGTACTGGCCGCGGGCGACCACTTCGTGAGCCCGGACCTGCTGGTGGCCGCCTTGGAAGAGGAGATCGGCGACGGCCCGCCGGCGGCGCCGCAGGAAGCCCGGCTGAAACTGCCCTGGCCCGTCGAGCCGTTCGGCCCCGTCGGCGGGGTCGAGGAGGCGAGCGGGACCGAGGAACAGATGATCGAGGCCCTGCGCGGGGCCGAGGTCTGCATGACCCAGATGGCCCCGGTGACCTCGCGGGTCATCGACGCCTGCCCCGACCTGGGCCTGGTGTCGGTGTGCCGGGGCGGGCCGGTCAACGTCGACCTGGAAGCCGCCACCCGCGCCGGTGTCGCCGTGACCTACGCCCCCGGCCGCAACGCCACCGCCGCCGCCGAGTACGCGATCGCGATGATCCTCGCCGCGCTGCGCCGGGTGCCCGCGGCCGACGCCGAACTGCGCGAGGGCCGCTGGCGCGGCGATTTCTACGCCTACGATCAGGCGGGCGTGGAGCTGCGGGGCACCACGGTGGGTCTGGTGGGCTACGGTGCCATCGGGCGGATCGTGGCCCGCATCCTGCGTGCCTTCGAAGCCGAGGTGCTGGTCAGCGACCCCTACACCGACGAGAGCACCGCTGCCGAGGACGGCGTTGGACTGGTCGGGCTGGAGGAGTTGCTGTCCGCGTGCTCCGTTGTCAGCCTGCACGCACGGCTGACCGAGGAGACCCGCGCCATGATCGACGGCGACCGGATCGCCCTCATGCCGCGCGGAGCGGTTCTGGTGAACACGGCGCGCGGCGGCCTGCTCGACCACGCCCCGCTGCCCGAAGCGCTGCGCAGCGGCCGCCTGGGCGCGCTGGCACTGGACGTCTACGACGTCGAACCGCCGCCCGCCGACTGGCCGCTGCGCGGGCTGGACAACGTGGTCACCACACCGCACCTGGCCGGGGCCACCCGCCAGACCGCCGAGCGGGCCGCTCGTATCGTCGCCGGCGAGGCGGGGCGCTACCTGCGCGGGGAACCGCCCCGCCACCTCGCCAACCCCGAGGTCCGGGAGGTGCACGCATGATCATCGGCGTCGACGTGGGTACGACGGTGACCAAAGCCGCCGTCTTCGACCGGGACGGCCGGGCGGTGGCCGAGGCCGACGAACCGACCACGCTGCACCGCCCCGGCGGCGCGCGTGTCGAGCAGGACCTGGACGAAGTGCTGGCGACCGTCTCCTCGGTGGTGCGCAAGGCCGCCGCCACGCAGTCGGAACCGGTCACCGCCGTCGCCCTGACCGGCCAGGGCGACGGGCTGTGGCTGCGCGACGCCGACGGCCGCCCCACCCGGCGCGCCGTCTCCTGGCTGGACGGGCGCGCCGGCCCGCTGGTGCGGCAGTGGTACGACGACGGCACCATGGGCAGGGTCCACGGGCTGACCGGACAAGGGATGTTCCCGGGCGCGCACGGACCGCTCCTGGCGGCCCTGGACCGCGAGGAGCCCGAGACGCTCGGGCGCTCCGCGGTGGCCGGCTACTGCGTCGACGCGATCGTGCAGCAGCTGACCGGCGAGATCACCGTGGACGCCTCCGACGCGTCACTGCCCTTCCTGGACGTCGGCACCCGCACCTACAACTCCGATGCGCTGGAGCAGTGCGGTGTCGCCCACCGGCGCGGACTGCTGGCCGAACCCGCCGAGCCCCATCGCCTGTTCGCGCTGGACGGGCGCGGCGCCGGGCTGCTGGACCTGCCGGAGCAGACCCCCGTCACCGGAGGTCCGTTCGACCTGCCCGCCTGCCTGCTGGGCAGCGGCCTCAGCGAGGTCGGCGACGGGCTGCTCACGGTGGGCACCACCCTGGCCTGCCAGGTGATCGCCGACCGGGTGAGCGTGGAACCGGACGCCGAACCCGCGGGCATGTGGCTGTGCACCGACCGGCCGGACCGGTTCTCGCGCGCGATGCCGGCCATGGTCGGCACGGCGGGCCTGGACTGGCTGCTGGACCTCCTCGGGCTGGGCATCGACGATGTGGAGACGCTGCTCGAAGCGAGCCCGCCCGGTGCCCGCGGCGTGTCGGCCCTGCCGTTTCTGGCGGAGTCGGGCGAGCGGGCTCCGTTCGTGGACCCGTGGGCTCGCGGCCAGCTCACCGGCGTCAATCTGGGCACCGAGCGTGCCGACGTCGTCCGCGCGGTCTGCGAGAGCATCGCGTATGCGGCCCGGCACTGCCTGGAGGCGGCCGGGTTGAGCGGCGACCTCGCCGTCTGCGGCGGCGGAAGCCGGTCGCGGGCGTGGATGCAGGTTTTCGCCGACGTACTGGGGCGGCCGGTGATTCTGCCTTCCGACGACGCGATCGGCGTCCGCGGCGCCACCGCCGCGGCCTGGCGCGCTCTGGGGGAGGCACCCGACGAGGCCCGGTGGCTCGCCCACGGCGAGCGGATATCGCCGCGTCGCGCGACCAGCGCCCGCTACGCGGAGGGCTACGCACGCTACCGGGCGCACCTGGACAGCGCCCGCCGCCTCTGGGCTTCGGACGCGCCCGCCTGACCCGGACCGCACGGTCTCGGCCGTGCGGCGGGAAGAGCCGGCGCACCGCCCGGGTTCGGGGCGGTGCGCCGGCGAGCGGGGCCAGGAGTCCAAGCGGCGTCAGACGGTCGAGAAGGTGAACCAGTTCAGGTTCACGAAGTCGGCCGGCTGGCCGCTGGCGAAGGTCACGTAGACGGTGTGCGTCCCGGTCACCGGGCTCATGTTCATCGGAACGGTCTGCCAGTTCTGCCATCCGCCGGTGTCGGCCACCGCGAAGTCGGCGACCGGATCGGCCGTGGGGCTGTCCAACCGGACCTCGACCAAGCCGCTCACCCCCTCGGGTGCGCCCGAGGCGACGCGCGCCTCGAAATGGCCGGCGGCGGTGTCGCCGAAGTCGACGCCGTCGAAGCGCAGCCGGTCGCCGTCGCCGATCTGGGCGACGTTCTGCCCGCCGCCCGTGTCCGACGTCGTCTCCAGCGCCGTGCCCGACTGCTGCTGGTAGTCCTCGGCCTGGATGGTGGAGCGGGCGTCCACCCCGCCTTCGGGCGGGTCGGGGTCGCCGCCGCCGTCGTCTCCGCCGCCGGAGCCGGATCCGCTCTCCCACACTCCGACGTAGTCCACGGTCATGGGCTCGCCGGGACGCGTGGCGTCGGTGGGGGTGGCGCTTCCCTGCACTCCGTCGGGGAAGGCGCCGCCCATGGCGACGTTGAGCAGGAGGAAGTAACCGGCGTGGTCGGTCATGTCGCTCCACGCCGACGAACCGATCCGGCCCTCGTCGACGCTGTGGTACTGCTGACCGTCGACGTACCAGCGCAGCTGGCTGGAGGAGCCGCTGCGGTCCCACTCGAAGCTGTAGGTGTGAAAGCCCGACTGGCAGGTCGAATCGGGGCAGGTCCGGCTGTCGCCGAGGCCTTCGGTCTCGTTGCAGGGGCCGCCGGGGTCGACCCCGCAGTGCAGCACACCCCAGACCGAGTCGATCCCGTTGACGTTCTCCATGATGTCGAACTCGCCCACGCCGGGCCAGTTCCAGTATTCGCCGCGGTAGGGCTCGCCCAGCGCCCAGAACGCCGGCCAGTAGCCCAGGGCCTCCTCGCCGGTGATGTCGGGTACCTGGAGCCGGCTTTCGATGCGCAGGGTCTCGCCGTCGGCGGGCTTGAAGTCGGCCCGCCGGGTCTCGATCCGCGCGGAGGTCCACTCCCCGGACGCGTCGCGCCGGGGTGTGATGCGCAGGTTGCCTTGCCCGTCGAGACCGATGTTCTCGGGGTCGTCCGTGTAGGTCTGCACCTCTCCGGTGCCCCAGTTGGCGGGTCCGCCGGGGTAGGACGTGCCGGTGTCGACGATCCACTTGTCGGAGTCGGGCAGTGCGCCCGCCTGACCGTCGAAGTCGTCGCTCCAGACCAGGTTCCAGCCGTCCGGTGGCGGTGGCGTGTCGGCCTGGGCGGGCGCGCTCGCCGTGCTCACCAGGGTGAGGGGCAGGACGAGGGCGGCGAGGGCGGCGAGGAGTCTGCGCGGGCGTGAGTTCCTGGAGGGCTGGGGGCTCTCCATGCTGACCTCTTTCCATACGGTTCGCAGGTGGGGGATGCGCTCGGTCAGTGGCTGTGCGTACCGCACCGCAGGAGCCGGGGGATCCGTGCGGGGCGGCCTCGGCGTGAGAGAGCGCTCTCTCACGCATCGAACATGGCACACGCCGCACCGTCAGGCAAGACCGCGAAGGCCGCCGGTTCACCGGTCGCCGCCGCATTGCTTCCGGACGGGCCCGCGGAACTGGAATGATGGACTGTGGCGGAGAATCCGCCGAGCGAGCGGATCATCGGCGTCGGCGCGACCGCTTCCGTGCGCGACCGCCGCACGCGTTCGCGAGCGGACGGACCGGCGGGACTCGCTGCGGTCGCCCGCCGGCGTCGCCGCCTGCGCGGAGCCGCACCGGTGAGAGCGCTCTCCGCAGAGCGGCGGCACGGACGGCAGGGAGGATCATTGGGTAGCAGACGTCCCACCTTGGAGGCGGTGGCCGCTCGGGCGCGGGTGTCCCGCGCGACCGTGTCCCGTGTGGTCAACGGGCAGAACACCGTCGACCCGGAGATCCGGGCCGCCGTGCTGCGCGCCGTCGAAGAACTGGGCTACGTCCCCAACTCGGCGGCGCGCAGCCTGGTCACGCGCCAGACCGACTCGATCGCCCTCGTCGTCTCCGAAGCGCCCACCCGCGTGTTCTCCGACGATCCGCTTTTCTCCCTGGTCATCCGCACCGCCAGTAGCGAGCTGGAGCGGGCCGGCAAACAGGCGGTGCTGATGCTCGCCGGCTCGCAGCGGGCCCAGGCGCGGGCCGAGAGCTACGTCTCCGGGGGACACGTGGACGGGGTCATGCTGCTGTCCATGCACGGAGCCGATCCGCTCCCGGGCGCTCTCGCGCGCATGCCGGTGCCCGTGGTGTCCTACGGCCGCCCCGCCGTCGCGGTGGACCTGGCCCACGTCGACAACGACAACGTGGGCGGCGCGGAGCAGGCCGTGCGCCACCTGCTCGACACCGGCCGCCGCCGCATCGCCGCCATCGCCGGTCCGCAGGACATGACCGCGGGCCAGGACCGCCTCACCGGCTACCGCGACGCGCTGCGCGCATCCGACCGCCGGTCGATCGTGGCGGAGGGCGACTTCACCCGCGCCTCCGGCGCGGCGGCCATGCGCCACCTGCTCGAAGACGACCCCGGCCTCGACGCCGTGTTCGCGGCCAACGACCTGATGGCCGTCGGCGCCCTGCAGACCCTGCGCAAAGCGGGGCGGCGCGTGCCCGACGACGTAGCCGTGATCGGCTTCGACGACATCGAAGCGGCCGACTTCACCGACCCTCCGCTGACCACGCTCCGCCACCCCGTCGTCGACCAGGCCACCGCCATGGTCGGCCTGGTCCTCACTCCGCCCGAGGAGCGCACACGCGACCGCGTGGTCCTGCCCACCGAACTGGTCGTGCGCGAGTCGGCCTGACCGCGGTACCCGCCGTCCGGCGGGTACCGCCGTTGGCCGGTCCCGGCCACGGATCCGCAGCGCCGCAGCGGGCCCGGTTCGGTGCACCCCGCCGCGGGCCGGGCCCCCGCCCCGAGCGGTCGGCCCGCCTCCTCCGGTGAGCAGGAACGATGCAGCCGCTTCCGGGTGCCGCCGGTACTGCCCGGGCGCGGCGCGCCCGCCCGGGCGCCCCGCGGCCACATGAGACGGGGCGGGGTGCCGACCCGCCCGGCACCGTCTCACGCGGAGGCCGGACCCGGCCTCCGCGGACGCGTCCCGTGCCGGGCCCGGCCGGGCGCGCCGGTCCCCGACCCCCGAAAGACCGGCTGTTTCACGTGGCCGACTTCCGCCACAGAATACGCGGTGCGTTTCTCCAGGTAAGTCCGTATTTCCGATGGGCTGGCCGTTTTCGGACGGACTGCACCGATACCGGTTGTGCTTTACGGGATTGTGTGTTTTGTTTCTTCCGGTGCTTCGACGGCACCTTTGTGCACACCCCATCGACAGAAGGAGAAGCTGTGGACTCCCACGTTCTCGACCCCGCCGGCAGCATGATCGAGGAGCTCACCGACCAGGACCTTTCGGGGAAGGAGGGCGGCCAGTCGGGCGGCCTGTGGACGGTCCCCGGAACCCATACGATCGGCGCCGTCTGCACGATCTCCTGGGAGTGCAACGGCGGAACGGTCTGCGGCAACTAAGAGCGCATTCCGCCGACCGGCGAATCCGCTGGGGAAAACGACGGGAGGCCCCGCTGCGGCGGCGGTCTCCCGTCCGTAGAATGAGGAGAACACCACGTTGCTTCGGGTCGGCGACCGCCGGATGGAATTCTTTCCGGAACTCGCATCGGAGGACGATGTGTATTCGCTCGTCCGGCGCATCTCCGGATCCGAAGCGGAGCGGGTGCTGGCATCGCCGGCGCAGGCGCGGCCCGCTTCGCCTCCGGTTCCCGGACCGGATGACGGATCCGCGCCGGCGGGGCCGGACGGCGGCCTGTTCTCCGGCTTCCTAGCCGCCGTGCTCGCCGGCGAACTCGCCGACCTCGACCGCACCGTGCGCTCCTCGCCGCTGGTCGGCTCCGACTGCGACGGACTCGTCGAAACGCTTTCGCAGCAACTGCACGAACAGGTGCGGGGACTGTGCCTGCGCACACTGGTCACCGACCTCCACGATTACCGCGAACGGTCACTGCTGTCGGGATCCGACAGCCGGGAACGCTACGCGCACTTCGAGCGGATCGCGGCGTCGCCCGCCTACACCGAATCGCTGGCGCAGCGCTTCCCCGGACTCTTCGAATCGCTGCGGAGGACCGCCGGGCGGTTCGTCGGCGGCATCGGCCGGATCCTCGCCGACACACAGCAGAAGATGCCGGAGCTGAGCCGGGTGTTCGGCCTCGGCGAGGCACCCGAGATCACCGGGATCCGGGCCGGAATGGGCGATACCCACCGAGGCGGACGGGCCGTGGCCTTCCTCGATTTCGCCGGCGGCACCCGGATCGTCTACAAGCCCCGGCCGATGGAAGTCGAGCGCGCCTACCACGAGCTGGCGCGCAGGACGAGCCGCGCGTCCGGAATCCCCTTCGGATCGCTGGACGTCGTCGCGGGCGAGGACTGCGGCTGGGAGGAGTACGCCGAATCCGACCCGCCGCAGGACACCCGCAGCGCCGCCGGGTTCTACCGCAACACCGGATCACTCGTCTGCCTGCTCTACTTCCTGCGCGCGATGGACGTCCATTACCAGAACATCGTCTGCCGCGGAGCCGTTCCCTGCCTGGTCGACGCCGAGACCCTCCTGGCGATCAACCCCTCCGCCGACGACGGCGGCGGCGCCGACAAGCGCGCCTCCGAGGCGCTGAGCCGCTCGGTCAAGATGATCGGGCTGCTGCCCTCGGTCATCGAGAATCCCAGTGACGAACTCGGCGTGATCGACGTCGGGCTCCTCGGCTACACCCGGGGACAGACGTCGCCGTTCAAGTCCCTGGTCGTGGTCGGCCACGGGCGCGACGACATGCGCCTGGAGTTTCGCAACCTGCCCGTCGGGGACCCGGCGCCCGCCCCGCGTCTGGACACCTCCGAAGAGGAGATCGACGAGGTCGTCGCGGGGTTCGAAACCGCCTACGACTGGATCTCGGGCCACCGGACCGAGTTCTCGCACTGGATCGGCGAACTCTTCGGCGACGTCTCCGTCCGGTTCGTCGCCGAGAACACGCACTTCTACTCCCAACTGCTGCGGATGGCCACCCACCCGAAGCTCCAGGGCGCCGACGGCGCGGGACGGCTGCTCTTCCACCGCGTGGGGGTGGGGCGCCCGGACGTACCCGCACCGATCCTGCGCGCGGAGATCGAGGACCTGCTGGAAGGCGACGTCCCCTACTTCGAGCTGCGGAGCGGCTCCGCCGACGTCTTCGACTCCCGAGGGCGAAGCCTCGGCCGGCACCTCGCCCGGCCGCCGATCGACACGGCGCGCGAACTCGTCGCCTCCAGCTCGGACGCCGACCGCGACCGCAACTCCTCCATCATCCGGCTGTCCTACGTGTCCAAGCTCCGCCGCGCGAACGACCGCACCGGCTTCGCCTTCGCCGGCCCCTCCGCCGGCGGCGGGCAGGCGGCGGGCGACGTGGCCCGGGACACCGTCGGGCGCATCGCCGACGGCATCGTGTCCCAGCGCATCGACGGCACCGCCCCGCTGCCGCCCACCTGGATCGGCGCGCGCATCTCGCCGACGGCGCTGCAGTACTGGAAGGTCGAGGAGCTCGGTACGGACTTCTACTCCGGTTCTCCCGGACTCGCCTACTTCCTGGGCCAGGCCGGCGGCGTCCTGGAGCGCGACGAGTGGACCGCACCGGCGATGCGGTACTTCACCCGCCTGTCCCGACGGCTCGTCGAGCACGGGATCTCCGATATCGAGAACCTCCTGCCCGGCATGTACACCGGGGCCGGCGGCATCGCCTACGCGATGCACAACCTGGCCGACACCGCCGCGGACCCCGAACTGCGCCACCTCGCCGACGGGCTGTGGCGGCGTCTTCCCGAGGCGCTGCCGGAGACGCCCGAGCTCGACGTCCTGGGCGGTGCCGCCGGGCTGCTGGGCGCGTCCCTGACCCTGGCGGAGCGACTGCGGGGCACCGAGTACGAGGCCCACTGCCTGGAGACCGCGACCGCCTTCTACGAACGGACCCGCAGCGCCGTCGAGCACCTGCGGGCCGACCCCGGGGCGACCTACTACTCGGGCTTCGCCCACGGCGTGTCGGGCGTGTACCCCTACCTTCTGCGCTATGACGCCGAGGTGGGCCACCCGGCCTGCGCCGGCCTGGTCGAGTTCCTCCTCGACCGGGAGCGGGCGCTGTTCGACGAGGCGACGGGCACGTGGGCGATCGGCAACGACAGCGAGAACGCGGCGCACGGGTGGTGCCACGGGGCGCCGGGCATGCTGCTGGCCAAGTGCCTCGCCGCGACGTTCGCGCCGGCGTTGCTGGACGGGTTCCGCTCCGAGATCCGGCTGCTGCTCGACACCGTCCTGTCCTCCTCGTTCGGGCACAACCTCACCCTGTGCCACGGCGACCTCGGAAACCTGCAGATCGTCTCCTTCGCGGCCGGCGTCCTCGGCGACACCGCGTTGCAGGACCGCGCCGAGAGGCGCCTGGACGATTTCGCCCGCGACACGCTTCCCGGCCTCCTCGACCGGGAGGGCAGCCGGCATGTGCTGGCCGAGAGCGTGATGGCGGGCCGCGCGGGGATCGGCCTGACCCTGCTGCGGCGGCTGCGCCCCGACACCGTTCCGCCGGTGCTGTGGTTCCTCCGGTGATCCGGCGGCCGCATCGGGACGGGGGCCGCACCGCACCGCCGCCCGGACCGGCAGGAGAGGACGCCCGGTGAGAGTCAGTCCGCTGTACCAGAACGTGCAGACCGAATGCGGCCTGTGCTGCTGCGGCATGCTCATCTCGGTCCACGACCGCAACTTCTCGATGGCGCGGTTCCGGCAGACCTACGAAGTCGGGCGCGACGGCATGGCCGTCCGCGACATCGTCGGCGTCCTGCGGGACCGCGGTCTGCGCGTCCGGGCCCTGCGGGTCAAGCCCGGAGGCGCCGGCGGGGTCCCGACCCCCTTCATCGCGTTCTGGGGCCGGCGCCACTTCGTGGTGGTGGAGAAGGTCGGCGACCAGGGGGCCCGGATCGTCGATCCGGGGCGCGGCAGGATCGAGATCGGCGCCGACGAGTTCGACGCGGAGTTCTCCGGAATCGCCGTCACGGCGGAACCGGCGCCGGGATTCGCCGAGAGCCGGGAGCGTCCGCGCAGCGAGTGGTGGCGGCTGCTGCCCTACGTACGCTTCGCGGCCGGCCCCCTCGCCCTGCTCGTCGCCGTTTCGCTGGTCGCGTTCGGCGCGGTCCTGGCCGTTCCGATGCTGACCCAGGCCCTCGTGGACGCCTATACCGCCGGGCAGGGGGGAGCCGGTCCCGGCGGAGCCGGGCTGCTGGTGCTCGTGTTCGCCGCGACCGCGGCGGGCTACCTGGCGGCCCAGACCGGAAAGGTGCTGCTGACGATCCGCTCGGTCAAGCGCATGGGCCGGTTCATGGCGGACTCGGTCTTCGAGCACCTGCTGCGCCTGCCGTACAAGTTCTTCGCCATGCGCTCCACCGGGGACCTGCTGTTCCGGCTGAACAACGTCACCCGGCTGCGCGACTTCCTCGCCAACGACCTGGTCAGCGGGACGATGAGCGTGCTGCTGACCCTGGTCCTGGCCGGCTACATGCTGGCGCGGTCGCCGATGCTCGCGGCGGTGGCGTTCGCGCTCTTCGCGCTCGCCCTGGCGCTGCTGTTCGCCACGCGGGCGCGGATCTCGCAGGCGTCGCTGTCGGAGGTCGAAGAGCAGGCCAAAGGGCAGGCCGTCCAGGTCGAGGCGGTCGGCGCCGTCTCCACCATCAAGACCAGCGGAGCCGAGGACGAGTTCGTCCGGGCCTGGGAGCAGGCCAACCACCGGATCCTGGACCGCTACCACCGCAGGGCCTGGTGGCAGGGGATGACCGGGGCCGGCATCCAAGCGGTGCAGACGTTGGGCCCGCTGCTCGTCGTCGCTGCGGGCCTGCGGCTGGCGCCCGCCGCGGGCATGTCCCTGGGCGAGGTGATGGCGTTCCAGGTGGCGGCGTCGTCGTTCTTCGCTCAGGCGTCGACGACGTTCACCACGGTGACGAAACTGTTCGAGGTCAAAGCGCTCCTCTACCGCATCGGCGACATTCTGGATACGCCCGAGGACGCGACGTTCGGCGACGGCACGCTGGAGACCCTGGACGGCCGCATCGAGCTGCGGGACGTCTGGTTCTCCTACTCGCGCTACAGCGCGCCCGTTCTGCGCGGCGTCGACCTCGACGTCGCCCCTGGCCAGAAGGTCGGGATCGTCGGAGCATCGGGGTCGGGCAAGAGCACCCTGGCCCGGCTGCTGGCGGGTCTCTACCGCCCCACGGACGGGCGCATCCGCTACTCGGGCCGCGCGATCGGCGAGTACCGCAAGAGCGCGTTCTTCGACTCGGTGGCCTTCGTGCACCAGGAAGTCGTCCTGCAGAACAAGACGATCCGGGAGAACGTCAGCTGGGGGACCGGGCGCGCGGACCCCGGATCGGTCGAGCACGCCGCCCGACGCGCGCGCATCCACGACGAGATCCTGGCGATGCCGATGGGCTACGAGACGCTGATCAGCCAGTTCGGCGAGGGCATATCCGGCGGCCAGCGCCAGCGGATCCTGCTCGCCCGGGCTCTGCTGAAGAACCCCCGAATCGTGATCCTCGACGAGGCGACGAGTTCGCTCGACACGGTCAACGAGCGCGCGATCGCCGCCGAGTTCGACGACCGGGAAGCGGTCCGGGTCGTGATCGCCCACCGCCTTTCGACGATCGAGGACGCGGACGTGATCTACGTGATGCGCGACGGCGAGGTCGTCGAGCGCGGCACGCACGGCGAACTGATCGCCGGCGGGGGCGAGTACGCCCAGCTGCACCGGCGCCAGAGCGCCGAGCGCGAGGAGCCGGTCGGACGGGGATAGGCACGGCGGGCAGGGGCGCCGTCGGGCCGAGGAACCCGGTCACCCGCTTCGGCGCAGGTCGCGCCTTTGTGCAGGTAGGCGATCGCGAGCAGGGCCTGGCGGCCGGCGGAGAGTCGGCGCCACCGGGTTCCGCGCTGTGTGCGGTGGGCCCGCAGCGCGTCGGCGAGCACGCCGAGCGCGCGGCTGGAACATTCATCCCGGAGGGGTAGGACAGCACGTGGAGTTCCCGGTCGGACGGTTTGATCTCGGCAATCGCCCGTCTGCCGGGAGCTTCGCTTGTTCGTGGCCGCGCCGCGCCGTACACCCTCCGAGCAGCCCGAACACCAGGTTGGCAAAGGCTCAGTGCGGCAGTAGCCTTCACCTCACGTGAGAGCAGTCGGAATCAGGGTCCCGCGCGACGGCGATCACGTCGTCGAGCCGGTCGCGCACAGCGAGCAGGTCGGTGATCCGCTGGTCGACGCGGACACGCTCGGCCGCCATCTGGTCCAGGAGTTCCGGGGACGCTTTC
This sequence comes from Streptomonospora salina, assembly GCF_014204715.1. Lineage (NCBI taxonomy): Bacteria > Bacillati > Actinomycetota > Actinomycetes > Streptosporangiales > Nocardiopsidaceae > Streptomonospora > Streptomonospora salina. Next base: position 358,855 of record NZ_JACHLY010000001.1, on the reverse strand, counting down.
ACTTCACCCGAGTCCACGCACGGCAGCACCTTGCGGACCACTCTGCTCGGGAGGCCCGCGGCATACAGCTGTTGGATCAGCCGGACTCGGTCGACGGCAGTGTCGGGGTAATGCCGCTGGCCGCCGGGACTGCGGCTTGCCTGGAGTAGACCCTGTTCCTCGTAATAGCGCAGCGCCCGGACGCTCACTCCCGCCTTCTCGGCGACCTCACCGATGCGCACCGGTCCTCCTCTATCGGGCGGCCCGCCCGACTTGCATCTGACGTCGACGTCAGGTTCTAGCGTAGCGGGCGTCGGCACTCGCCGAACATTCACCCCACTGATTTCACGAACGGCCGGTGCAGGCCGTGTTGAAAGGCAGAACGTCATGCGCGCAGTCCGTTATCACGAGTACGGCGGTGTCGAGACTCTCATGGTCGAGCAGGTGTCGGACCCGCATCCCGGGGCCCGCGAGATCCGCATCCGCGTTGCGGCGGCCGGCGTCAATCCCGTCGACTGGAAGGTGCGTTCCGGTGCGGTGCACGAGGTGCTCCCCGTGGACTTGCCCGCGATTCCTGGGCGTGATGCCGTCGGCGTGGTCGACGAGACCGGTGAGAGTGTGCAGGGCGTGAGCATCGGCGACCGTGTCTTCGGGCTGGGCGGCGTCACCGGCGCGACGGCGGAGCTGGCCGTGCTCTCGGCCTGGGCCCACGCGCCCACCACGTGGACCGACGAGGAGGCCGCCGGCGCCGGTCTGGGATCCGTGACCGCGATGGGCGGACTGAAGGCGCTCGGTCCCCTGCGGGGGCGCACTCTGCTCATCGAGGGCGCCGCCGGAGGAGTGGGCAGTGCTGCGGTCGAGATCGCGGTGGCTCAGGGCGCCACCGTGATCGGGACGGCCAGCGAGCGCAATCACGCGTTTCTTACCTCTCTCGGAGCCGTTCCCACCACCTACGGCACTGGCCTCGCGGAACGCCTCGCCGCCCTGGCTCCGGACGGTGTCGACATCGCCCTCGACACTGCGGCCTCCGGGTCTCTGGCCGATCTCATCGCGATCGTGGGCGACCCTGTCCGCGTGTCGACGATCGCCGACTACGCCAACGCGCATCGCCTGGGTGTGCATTTGGCCAACGCGGAAAACGATTCCGCGCTCCTCGCCGAAGCGGGCGAACTCGGCCGGCAAGCCCGCTACACACCGCGCATCGAGCGGACCTACCCGCTCGAACGGATCGCGGAAGCGCACGCATACGCCGAGCGGGGACACACGCGGGGGAAGATCGTGGTCTGTATGTGAGCTTGTCCCACCGTTCGGGGCTGCCCACGGCTGCGGCCGCGGGCAGCCCGCACCTCCGGATCACCGGTCCTGGAGCGATCCGACCACCTCGGAGATCATTGCGTTAGGAGTTCTTCGGGTCCAGGCAGCTCAGCCCCTGGCGGCCGGCGGAGAGCCGGCGCCACCGGGTTCCGACCTGTTTGCGGTGGGCCCGCAGCGCGTCGGCGAGCACGCCGAGCGCGCGGCTGGAACATTCATCCGGAGGGGTAGGGCAGCACGTGGAGTTCCCGGTCGGACGGTTTGATCTCGGCAATCGCCCGTCTGCCGGGAGCTTCGCTTGTTCGTGGCCGCGCCGCGCCGTACACCCTCCGAGCAGCCCGAACACCAGGTTGGCAAAGGCTCGCTCACGTCGTCGGGCGCGGTGCGGTCCCCGTGCGTTCGCCGACGTTCTCGATTTCGCGCAACCGGGGTCCCCTGTCCGCGGATATCGGCGGTGCGGGAACGGCGGCGGGGGAGCGTTCGCGCGGACCGGGACAGGATAGGCGTTCCCCTCCTTCTGAAATATCCGACGCAGGTACGCGGGGGCGTGACCGGGCACCGGCTTTCGAGGGGAGCGGCGTCCCCGCGGATCCCGGAACGCGGAGTCCGCGCAGTTCGGAGTCCGTTCGCGCCTATATCCGATACCGGTTCCGGACGCGCCGCCGGCTGGCCGGAAGCGGCGTCCGCGGCCGGTTCCGCTGTGGCGTGTCGCAGGCGGATACCGGGTTCGGCGGTGCCGGGAGGAACGGCGTGGGGCGCGGCGGCAGAACGGTCGACGGGTCCCGCCTCCCGGGCGGCGGGTTCGGGGCCGCCCGGGAGGTGCCTGCCGGCGGGGAACCGGAATGCGAATCGCGGAGCGGAAGGATTCGCGATTCCTCGCGTAGCGGCTTAACGGGAATACGGTGAGACATCGGATATGTTGGTTTCCATGCGTCACCTGTCGGTATAAGAAGTGCTAGTTGGGGATTCCCGTTCGTGTCTCATCGCGGTTCCACTGCGGAGAATTCTGTCCGCTGCGATTCCGGGCTGTCCCGGCGGCTGGTGTCGGACAGCCTGTGGGAGCTCGCCGTGCCCCTGCTCCCATCGTTCGGGGCGCGGCGCCAGGGAGGCGGTACGGCGCCGGTCGACGACCGTGCCGCGTTCACCGCGGTGGTCTACGTGCTGACCAGCGGATGCGTATGGCGCCGGCTGCCGGCGGAGTTCGCCGTGTCGCCCGCGACCGCCCACCGCCGGTTCACGGCCTGGACGCGGGCGCACGTGTGGCCGCGGCTGCACCGTGCGGTGGCGGCTGAAGCCCCCGCCGAACTCGGGTGGACGGAGGTGATCGTGGACGCCGCGGCGGCCCGGGCCGATCCGGCGGTATCCGAGCGGTGACCGGGGCGGCCCGAGCGGGCGCACCCGCCGCGGGGCGAGGAGGCCGGCGCGGATTCGCGGAGGGGCCTGCGGTGCGCGGTGGCCGAGTGGGCGTCCGCGCCGCGGCCGCTCCCGTGTGCGCGCCCACCCCCGTGCGCTGGGCATGAAGGTTTTTTAATTGACATTCGCCACATCAGGTGAAAATTTTCCATGCCACGGACCGCCCGCCGGGCGCACGCGTCGGAAGGATCGCTCCTGCCCATGGCCACCACCGACACCACCGGCCCCGGCGGCCGGCGCACCGACCTCGCCGGTCTGGCGACCGAGGCCCGGCGCGACGACCTGAGCGGGATCGACGAGATGGCCACCGAGGCCATCGTGCGCACCATGAACGCCGAGGACCGCACGGTGGCCCCCGCGGTCGCCGCCGCCGCTGCGGCCATCGCCGCGGCCGTCGACGCCGTCGCCGCGCGGATGGCCCGCGGCGGACGGCTCGTCTACGCCGGCGCCGGTACCGCGGGACGCCTGGGCGTGCTGGACGCCTCCGAGTGCCCGCCCACCTTCAACACCGATCCCGAGCAGGTGATCGGGCTGATCGCCGGCGGCCCCGCTGCGATCCGCGGAGCCGTGGAGAACGCCGAGGACGACACCCGCGCCGCTGCGGCCGACCTGGACGGACTGGAGCTCTCCCCCGAGGACGCCGTCGTGGGCGTCTCCGCCTCCGGGCGGACCCCGTACTCGGTCGCGGCGGTATGCTGCGCCGCCGGACGCGGCGCTTTGACCGTCGGCGTGTCCTCCAACCCCGGCTCGCCCCTGGGAGACGCCGCCGACCACGCCATCGAGGTCGACACCGGCCCCGAGCTGATCACCGGCTCCACCCGGCTCAAGGCCGGAACCGCACAGAAGCTGGTCCTGAACACGCTCTCCACCGTCACCATGATCCGCCTGGGCAAAACCTACGGAAACCTCATGGTCGACCTGCTCAGCACGAACGAGAAACTGCGGGCGCGTGCCCACCGCATCGTCGGGATGGCCACCGGTGCCGACGACGACGAGGTGGACCGGGCCCTGTCCGCCGGCGCCGGGGACGTCAAGACGGCGATCCTCACCATCCTCGGCCGCGTCGGTGCCGAGGAAGCCGGCCGCCTCCTGGACGCCTGCGGCGGCCGACTCCGCGACGCGGTCGAAACGGCCGCTCGCGGGGACCGGATCCGCCCGACCCCCCTGAGTTCGGAAGGAAGTCGGCAATGAGCGACCCGGGTGCCGCCGGCCACGCGGCCACGGCCTACGACCTCCTCGCGCTCGTCGGCGGCGAGCGCAACGTCACCTCCGCCGCCAACTGCATCAGCCGGCTGCGGATCGGCGTCGCCGACCGCGCGCTCGTCCGGGATCAGGAGATCCGCGACCACCCGAAGGTGCTCGGCGTGGTCGAGGACGAGACCTTCCAGATCGTGCTGGGCCCCGGAGCGGTCTCCACGGTCGCCGAGGAGTTCTCCCGCGCGGTCGAGGCCGAGCGCGCGGGCGGCCGAGCGGCCGGGGCCGCGCCCGCCGCCGACGCCCCGGACGGCGACGCCGAAGCGCTGGCCGCCGAAGGCGAGGCGATCCGGGCGGCGAACACGAGGCGCAACGCCACACCGTTCAAGCTGCTTCTGCGGCGCATCGCCGACATCTTCGTGCCGCTGATCCCCGCACTGATCGCCTGCGGCATCCTCGCCGGCGTCACCGGAGTGCTGACCAACCTCGGCTGGCTGGGCCCGGTGCTGCCCGCGCTGGACGCGATCGCCAAGGGCTTCATGTCCCTGATCATGGTGTTCGTCGGGATGAACGCCGCCAAGGAGTTCGGCGGCACTCCGGTGCTGGGCGGCGCCGTCGCCGCCATCATCCCCTTCGCCGGGGTGGCCGACGTCCAGGCGTTCGGCGTCGACCTCGAACCCGGGCAGGGCGGTGTGCTGGGCGCCCTGGGCGCAGCGGTGCTGTGCGCCTGCGTCGAACGCCGGACACGCCGGTGGGTGCCCGAGAACCTGGACATCCTCGTCACACCCACCGTCGCCGTCCTGGTATCGGGCCTGGTCACCGTTTACGGGCTGATGCCGGTGGCCGGAGAGGTCTCCGCGGCCATCGGTGTGGCGGCGAACTGGCTGCTGGGCTACGCGGGAGCGCCGGCCGGATTCCTGCTGGGCGGGACGTTCCTGCCGCTGGTGATGCTGGGGCTGCACCAGGCCCTCATCCCCATCCACACCACCCTGATCGGCGTCGACGGATTCACCGTGCTGCTTCCGGTGCTGGCGATGGCCGGCGCGGGCCAGGTGGGCGCCGCCTTCGCGCTGTACCTGCGGCTCAAGAACAACGCGGGCATCCGCGCCACCATCCGCTCGGCACTGCCCGCGGGCCTGCTCGGGGTGGGGGAGCCGCTGATCTACGGGGTGACGCTGCCGTTGGGCCGGCCGTTCGTGACCGCCTGCGCCGGCGGCGCGGTGGCCGGCGGCTTCCTCGGCCTGGCCAACCAGCTCGGGGTCAGTGCCGGGTCGACGGCGATCGGCCCCTCCGGATGGACCCTGTTCCCCCTGGTGCAGGGCAGCCAAGGCATCGGCGCCGCGGTCGCGGTCTACGGCCTGGGCCTGGTGGTGGGCTATATCGCCGGCTTCGCGCTGACCTACTTCTTCGGCCTGAGCCGCCAGGCCGCAACCGAACTCAACACGGCCGGGACCATCGCACCGGACGCCGCACCCGAGCAGGACCCGCCCGGCGAGTCCCCGGCACCGTCCCGCCCCTCCGGCGATCCGGCGCAGACCCGCACCTCCGGAGGCGGCTGACGGGCACGGCCGCCGCACCCGCGCCACGGGCCGGCGCGGGAGGCCGCGCGATCCGGCTCCGGGACGCCGGCGGATGCGGCGCACCGGGAGGGGGCGCCGCCGCGGGCGGCGCCGGAGTCTCGACTCTCCGTCGGCACCGCCCGCGGCTCAGATCAGCGCAGGGAGCGGCGCACCGCTGCCGCCGCGCCGACCATGCTGTGCAGAGCCGACTCGACCTCGGCGTAGCCGCGGGTCTTGAGCCCGCAGTCGGGATTGACCCACAGCCGCTGCGCAGGAACGGCCTTCAGCGCGGCGCGCAGGAGATCGGCGACCTCCTCGGCCTCGGGAACCCGCGGCGAATGGATGTCGTAGACGCCGGGCCCCACCCCGCGGGCGAAGCCGACCGCGTTCAGGTCGTCGAGCACCTCCATACGGGAGCGCGCCGCCTCGATACTGGTCACGTCGGCGTCCAAAGCGACGATCGCGTCGATCACGTCGCCGAACTCGGAGTAGCACAGGTGGGTGTGGATCTGCGTGGAGTCGGCGACCCCGGAAGTCGCCAACCGGAACGCCTCCACCGCCCAGTCCAGGTACTGCCGGCGGTGGTCCGCGCGCAGGGGCAGCAGCTCCCGCAGCGCCGGTTCGTCGACCTGAACCACGCGGATCCCGGCCGCCTCCAGATCACCGGCCTCGTCCCGGATCGCCAGCGCCACCTGCGCGGCCGTATCGGCCAGCGGCTGGTCGTCGCGCACGAACGACCACGCCAGAATGGTCACCGGGCCGGTGAGCATACCCTTGACCGGCTTGTCCGTCAGGCTTTGGGCGTATTCGGCCCACTCCACGGTGATCGCCTCCGGCCGCGCGACGTCGCCGAAGAGGATCGGCGGGCGCACGCACCGGGAACCGTAGGACTGCACCCACCCCTGGTCGGTGGCGGCGAAACCCTCCATGTGCTCGGAGAAGTACTGCACCATGTCGTTGCGCTCGGGCTCGCCGTGCACCAGGACGTCCAGACCCAGCCGCTCCTGCAGCTCGACGACGCCCGCGATCTCCTCCCGCATCCGCCGGATGTAGGCCGCCCGGTCGATGCCGCCCGTGCGCGCCGCGGCGCGGGCCTCGCGGACCCCGGCCGTCTGCGGGAAGGAGCCGATCGTCGTCGTCGGCAGCGGCGGCAGCCGCAGCGACTCCTCCTGGGCCCGCCGCCGGGCCTCGTAGTCCGTGCGGCGCGCGTGCTCCGGCCGCAGCGACGCCACCCGCTCCTGCGCGCGGTGGTTGCGCACACCCTCCGCACGCATCCGGTCGGCGACCGCTGCGGAAGCGGCGGCCAGTTCTCCGGCGACGGCGTCGCGGCCCTCGCGCAGCGCCCGGCCCAGGGTGACGACTTCGTCCACCTTCTGCCGGGCGAAAGCCAGCCACGACTTCACCTGCGGATCGATCCCGGATTCGGCCTCGACGTCGTAGGGCACGTGCAGAAGCGAGCACGACGTGCCCACCGCCACCTCACCGGCCAGGCCCAGCAGCGTTGCCGCTGTCGTCAGGGCCGCATCGAGGTCGGTGCGCCAGACGTTGCGGCCGTCGACCAGCCCGGCGACCAGCGTCTTGTCGCGCAGGCCGTACAGCGCCGCCGGCCTCTCCAGCGCGGACCGGCCGGCGACCAGGTCCAGCCCCAGCGCCTCGACGGGCGAAGAGGCGAGCACGCCGAGCCCTTCACCGAGATCGCCGAAGTAGCCCGCCGCCATGAGGCGCGGGCGCTCCCGCAGCTCGCCGAGCCTGCGGTAGGCCGCCCGCAGCGCGTCCAGCTCCGATTCCGAGCGGTCGGCCGCGAACGCCGGCTCGTCGAGCTGGATCCACTCCACACCGGCGTCGCGCAGCTCCGACAGCAGTTCGGCGTAGGCGTCCAGGACGTCCTCCAGCCGGTCCAGCGGCCGGAATCCCTCCGGCGCCTGCTCGGCGGGCTTGGACAGCAGTAGGAACGTCACCGGCCCCACCAGCACCGGACGGGTCGCCACGCCCAGTTCCAGCGCCTCCCGGTACTGCTCGACGGGGGTGCGGTCGGCGAGCCGGAACCGCGTGTCCGGCCCGATCTCCGGCACCAGGTAGTGGTAGTTCGTGTCGAACCACTTCGTCATCTCCAGCGGCACCGCGGAGTCCGCGCCGCGCGCCATGGCGAAGTAGGTGTCCAGGGGGCCCAGCCCCAGTCCGCTGAAGCGCGGGGGCACCGCACCGAACGTGACCGCGGTGTCCAGCACCTGGTCGTAGAACGAGAACGTGTTGCCCGGTACCGAGTCCAGTCCGGCGTCGGCGAGCGTGCGCCACGTGTCCGTGCGGACCCGGCGCGCCTCCTCGCGCAGCTCCGCCTCGCTGCTGCGCCCCGACCAGTAACTCTCCAGCGCACGCTTGAGCTCCCGGTCGGGTCCGATCCGGGGATAGCCCAGTACAGTCGATCCGATCATGCTGGTCAACGCTCTCTCCTCGCGAGCTCGACGGCAGGCTCCGAGGGCTGCGGCGGCCAGAGGCCGACCAGCGAGCAGCGGCGCGTGCGACGCCCCTGCGGGCCGATCGTCCGCCAGGTCCTCCCGCGAGACCTCGGGACCGACGCGCACCGGCAGGTGCGCGTGCGGGTGGCAGGTCTTCGGACTCGCGGGCACCTTCCGTCCGTCGGACGGATCGTCCTACCGGCCGCCTGCTTCCCAGACTCCTCGGTCCAGTGCTGCCCGGTCCCTGGGAACCGGGGGCGGCGTTCGTTCCCGCTCACCGCTGCGGGGCAGTCCCGGACTCGCACCGGGTTCCCTCTTGCCTCGTCCGCCCCGGACCGCCGTCTCAGGCGTGTTCCGCGGGAGGACGAACCACCAGCACGTCCAGACTAGCCCTCCACCGCCCGAAGGCAACACCGGTCGGATCACCGGAAGGAGTGACGGCGGTCACCGGATCGCTCGAAACGCCCGCGGGGCGCACGGGTCTCTGCGCCCCGGGGGCACCCCGCTGCGGCGGCCCGGGCGCGGGGGCCGCCTGCGGCTACCGGCCGTGCGCGGCGGCCAGCGCCGCAGCCGCCCGGGCCAGCCGCCCGCCCTGGGAGCGGGCGGCCACCAGCACCGCCTTGGCGTGGGCGGGGTCCTCGGCCGCAAGCGCCTCGGTCTGGCTGACCCCGTAGGGGTTGCCGCCCGCTGCGTGGACGGCGTCGTAGTCGACGTAGCCGGTCGGCAGCACCAGCGCACCCCAGTGGTACATCGTGTGGTACAGCGAGAGCAGGGTGGACTCCTGACCGCCGTGGTGCTCGTAGGACCCCGTGAACCCGGTGGCCGGCTTGTCGGCGAGTTCCCCGGCCTCCCACAGCGACGCGGTCGTGTCCAGGAACTGCCGCAGCTGGGACGCCATGTTGCCGAAGCGGGTCGGCGTGCCGAACGCGTAGCCGTCCGCCCAGGTGAGGTCGGCGTGGCCGGCTTCGGGAACGTGCGCGGTGGCGTCCAGATGGGCGCGCCAGGCCGGGTTGGCGTCCACGGCCTCCGCCGGCGCCAGCTCCGCGACCCGGCGCAGCCGCACCTCGGCCCCCGCGTCGGCGGCTCCTTCGGCGAACGCCTCCGCGATGCGGTGCATGTTGCCGGTGGAGGAGTAGTAGATGATCGCGATCCGGGCGTCGTGGGTGTTCATCGGAGCGGTTCCTTTCGTCGTTGCGGTGCGGTCCCACCGTGCTCGCCCGCGCTTACCGGACGCTGCCCGTCGGCTTACGGTCGGCTGCCCCGCCGCCATGGCCTAGCGTGTCCGGTATGCGATTCGGGGTGCTCGGGCCGCTCGCGGTCTGGACGGACGAGGGCACGGCCGTCCAGGTGCCCGGAGTGAAAGTGCGGACCCTGCTGGCCGACCTCCTCGCGCACGCGGGCCGGCCCGTATCGGCCGACCGGCTGGTCGCCGACCTGTGGGGCGAAGAGCCGCCGGCCAACCCGGCGGGAGCGCTGCAGGCCAAGGTCTCCCAGCTGAGGCGGTCCCTGGAGGACGCCGAACCGGGCGGCCGGGCCCTGGTTGAATGGCGCACCCCCGGCTACCTGCTGCGCGTCGAGAGCTCGCACGTGGACGCCGGACGGTTCGCGCGGATCACCGCCCAAGCGCGCGACAGCGGCGCCCCCCGCGCCCGGACCGCCCTGCTCACCGACGCCCTGGAGCTCTTCCGCGGCCCGGCCTACGCCGACTTCGCCGACGCGGAGTTCGCCCGCACCGAGATCGCCCGCCTGGAGGAACAGCGGACGACGGCGCTGGAAGACCTCGCCGACGCGCGCCTGGAGCTGGGCGAGTACCGGCCACTGGCCGGCGAACTCGACGCGCTGGTGGAGCAGCACCCGCTCCGGGAGCGGCTGCGTGGCGCCCACATCCGCGCCCTGTACCAGTCCGGCCGCCAGAGCGACGCCCTCGCGAGCTACGAGCGCATGCGCGTGCGGCTGCGGACGGAGCTGGGGGCGGACCCCGGCCCCGAGCTCGTCCGGCTCCACCAGGCGGTCCTGCAGCAGGATCCCGCTCTCCGGCCGGACCCGCCCCACCAGGCCGCCGCCCGCCCCCGGACCAACCTGCCCGCCCCACTGCTGGCGGATGGCGGCCTGGTGGGGCGCGACGGCGACACCGCCGACGTGCGCACCCGGTTGGCGGCCGGCCGGCTGGTCACCCTCACCGGTCCGGGCGGGGTGGGCAAGACCCGGCTGGCGGTCGAGACGGCCGCCCGAGCGGCCGAAGACTTCCCCGGCGGCACCTGGCTCGTGGAACTGGCCGCGCACCACCCGACCGACACGGCCCAGGCACTGGCCGGGGCGGTGCTGGCGGCGCTGGGCATCCGCGAGGACGCCGGCGTCGGGGCGGCCGCCGGCCGGGAGTACACCGGCCCCCTCGACCGGCTCACGGCGGCGCTGCAGGCCGAGAGGCCCTTGCTCATCCTCGACAACTGCGAACACGTGGTCGAGGCGGCAGCCGAGCTGGCGCAGGTCCTCTTGGCCGCGGCGCCCCACGTGCACATCCTGGCCACCGCGCAGGAGCCCCTAGGGATCACCGGAGAACTGCTGTACCCGGTGCCGCCGCTGCAGCTGCCCGACCCGGACGCCGACGTGCACGCCATGGAGCACACCCCCGCCGTGCGGCTGTTCGTCGACCGGACCGCCGCCGCCGCACCGGGATTCGCCCTCGATCCGGACAACGCCGCGGCAGTGGCGTCGATCTGCCGGCGCCTTGACGGGATCCCTCTCGCGCTGGAGCTGGCCGCCACGCGGGTCCGGTCGCTGGGAGTCCGCGAGCTCGCCGCGCGGCTGGACGACCGGT